>DASYRR010000076.1:0-18735 GCA_036004125.1 Pyrinomonadaceae bacterium
GCCTCACTGGTAGCCAAGACAATCAATCCAAAGGTTCGAGTGATTGGCGTGCAGGCCGAAGCGGCTCCGGCGGCTTTCAAGTCATGGCGGGCGAAGAAACTTCTTGAAGATCGAATGGAGACTGCCGCTGAAGGACTTGCAACCAGGTTTGCTTTCGAATTGCCGCAGCGAATGATGTGGGAGTTGTTGGATGATTTTGTTCTGGTGTCTGAAGATCAAATGCGTGATGCAGTGGTGCTGTATATCGAGAAAGCCCACACCTTGGTTGAGCACGCAGGTGCTGCATCCCTCGCTGCTGCACTGAAGCTGCGCGATCAGTTGATAGGACACAGAGTCGCGCTAATAGTGACTGGTGGTAACCTCACGGTCGAACAGCTACGGGGAATCCTGTCTTAATATCCTAGCGAGTTTGCCGAAAATAGCTGCACATGTCGTGTGCGAGAATGTTAAGATACGCTCCACCCCAGAATCTGGTGTTTGGTTGCGGCAAACACTGACCGATAAGGCGCCCGTGTCTCTCAGTAGCGTTGACGCGACCCTCGGACTAACGAGTCACACTTCCCCCAACTCAACAGCAGTATCGGAAATCTTAAAGAGACGCAGAATTTTCTTTTATGGTCTGAATCGCAGATCGTTAGGAGGAATCAACAATGCGCAACACACTTCTTGGCTGTATTCGTGCCTTCATCGCGGCAATACTCGTGCTTGGCGTCGTTGACACTGCAAACGCGCAGTTTAAAGCGAGCTTACAAGGGACCGTTACAGACAGTGCGGGAGCAATTGTCTCTAATGCGACCGTTACATTGACCAATAAAGAGACCAATAAGTCAGAAACAGCCACCTCAAGTGATGAAGGGTTCTATAAATTTTCCGGACTTGCTCCGGGAGCCTACTCACTTACAGTTGAGAAAGAAAGCTTTAAGAAACAAGTTATCGAGAACGTGATGATCGCAGGCGAAGCAGCTAATGGAGTAAACGTTCAATTGGAAGCAGGGGCCATCAGTGAAGTGGTAACCGTAACTTCGGAGAATGTTCCACTGGAGACTGAAGACGCCAATGTAAGAAAAACAATAACCACGCGAGAAATTCAGGTGCTACCCCAGGTCGGACGCGATCCATATCAACTCGCGCGCCTTGCGCCAGGAGTATTTGGTGCCGGTGCCAGAAGCGCAAACGGTGCGTCGGCGAACTTGCCTAATACTAGTGGCCCCGGCGGTTCCAGCGTGGGAATATTCGCTACAGAGAACCAGGTGCAAATCTCCGCCAATGGTCAACGCCTTTCCGCTAACAATTTTCAGATTGATGGGGTCAGTGTAAACAGTCAAACCTGGGGCGGCTCTGCGGTTATCACTCCGAGTCAAGAGAGCGTGAAAGAGGTTCAGGTTACGTCGAGTACTTACTCCGCCGAGGACGGACGCAACAGCGGGGCACAAGTCAAAGTAGTTACTCAAAATGGAACCAACGACTTTCACGGCAGCGCCTTTTTCAAATACAACACTCCGGCGTGGAATGCATTTAATAAAGGATTCACAATTCCTGGAACGACGAGAGGAGTGGCGCCACAGCGTGTTGAAAATCGAGATAAGACGTTCGGCGGAAGTCTTGGTGGCCGGATCGTGCGTGATAAGGTGTTCTTCTTTTTTTCGTACGAGGGTCTTAGGAACAGTTCAAACACTACGTTTCAGTCATTTGTTGAAACACCACAACTTAGACAACTGATCCGCACTGCCCGTCCCACCAGCAAAGCGGCCACCATATTGGGATCACCGGGAATCGAGCCGCGTATCGTGTCGATTTTGCCACGCACATGCGCAGACTTCGCGTTTTCTGCGGACCTGCAGTGTACGAATGTGGCAGGTGGTTTCGACATAGGCTCTCCCAGCGGCGCCGTCGGACAATACGTTCCATTTAATCTGCCACGCGGTGGCGGTCTTGATGGCATTCCAGACCTCCAGTATGCGTTGTTGGAGAATCCCGCAAGTTTCAGAGGCAACCAGTATTTTACGAGAGCAGACTTCAGCGCGACGGACAAAGACAAGTTTGCATTCTCGACTTTTATTGCGCCGGTTAATGCTCTTTCAGCTGACCCCGGTGGACAAACACGTCCGTTCAACGACATTCGTTCGGAACGTTTGAATTGGGATGCGGCGATTATTTACACGCGCACCTTTTCAGCGACGATGTTGAACGAAGCAAGATTTAACATAACCAAGTGGGGCTTTGATGAAACCCAAAGCAATCCCGATACCAATTTTGGAGTTCCACGGATTGAGATTGAAGGTTTGCTTCCGGATGGCAATCGACTTCGATTTGGCGCTCCGCGCGGGGAAAATACTCCGGGGGTAATCAGCGAGAGGCAGTTCCAGTTCAGCAATATCCTAACAAGAGTGATGGGGAACATGAGTTGGCGATTCGGTGGAGAATACCGTTTGGACTTAAACGACAACGGCGGAACCGGTGGCGCGCGTCCACTCTTTTCATTTGTGCGTCCCTGGAACTTTGCAAACGACACACCAATCTTTGAAGCGATCAATGCAGACTTCAATGGTCAGCCGCAGGCCAACAACGCTCCTTTCAAGACCAGCGAGTTAGCGTTCTTTGCACAGGACGACTGGAAAGTACGTCCGAATCTCACTGTCAATCTTGGACTGCGTTGGAGTTATTACTCACCAATTACGGCAAGAGGTGGTCGACAACTTAGTAATCTCGTCTTCGGGTCAAACGGCTTCGCCAATGCCACACTGGTTGCAACGGACAAGCTGACGGACTCGGACTTTAACAACTTTGGCCCACAAATCGGTTTCGCTTGGAGTCCCAAATACTTCAACTGGGAAAACAAGATGGTGATTCGTGGCGGTTTTGGTATTGGTTATGATCGACTGCCAAACGCCTTGCTCGCCAATGCCCGGGCCAATCCACCAAACGGAAACCGTTTCAACATCTGTTGTGGCACGGCTGGAGCACCAGCTGATGGTTTCGGAACTCCGTTTGTTGACGGTCAAATTCTCTACGTACTTGGCAGCAGCAACAGTCCGACAAGCTACCCGCGGAATCCTCTTCTCGGTTCGGGAATTAATCCGAACACAGGTGGACCAAACGTGGGTACGGTCGAAGTCTATGGGGCAAATCCCGAGCTGCCAACCTCGCACGTTTATCGCTATTCACTCGAAGGTCAATATGAACTTCCGGGCAACATGGTAGGAACATTAGGCTACCAGGGAAGTGCGAGCCGTAACTTTGTGCGAATTGAGCCTTTGCATCTGACACAACCGGTAACCAACCCAACGTTTAATCCGGTTTTTTATGCGATTGGCGATGTGAGAGGTAACTACAACGCAATGCTGGTGCGCTTACAGCGCCGTTTCGCTCAGGGTTTTCAGTTTGATTTGAACTATAAGTTCAGCAAGAGTCTCGATACATATTCCTACGAGGCTCCGTGCGCATGTACGAATCAAACTTTTCCAGTTGATCAAAACCAGGAGTATGGTCCGTCAGATTTTGATGTCAGACACTTCATTACCTTCTCAGGCATTTGGGATCTGCCGTTCTACCGAAACCAGAAAAGCAGTCTGGCAAAATTAGTTGGCGGCTGGCAGGTAAGTGGAATCCTTACGAAGCACAGCGGCTTTCCATGGACTCCAAAAATTGATCAAAGTGTGAGGGGACCCAACGGTAACACCTTCGGCCCGGTTCGTCCGGTTCGTTATCTCGGTGGTCAGCCCTCAGACAACACAAACGATAACTTCCTGAGACCGGGGGGAATCTTTCCAGGTGGTGGTGCGCAGTATTTTAGTACCACTGTTATTGGTGATCCGCCCACGTTTCAACAGAATCCGCCAGGGATTGGCCGCAATCCATTTCGTGGTCCAAAGTACTTGAATGTCGATATGACACTCTCGAAACGTTTTGGCCTTCCAAACCTCGGATTGTTGGGCGAAACGCCAGCGTTCGAAGTGCGTTTCAACTTCTTCAACATTTTCAACATACAGAATCTCGCGCCGTTTCAAGCCTTTAGTAATGGCGTCTTTGTCAATCGTCCGGCTTTTGGCGAACCGGATGGTGTCTTAGCGGGTCGTGTGGTGGAATTTCAGGCGAGATTTAGTTTCTAGACCCCTGAATCTGCGCTAACTCTGCGTTCTCTGTAGCAAGATCCAAAGATAATTGTTTTGTCAGAAGGTTTTGGAAACCGTTCTTGGATAAGAGTCAGTAGCGGGTGGGTTACGTGATTTTATGAACAGACCGATATCCAAGTGAGCGATGTGATCCTGGACGACCCACCCGCTACCGCGAGGTGGTACTGACTCTTAACCAAGCTGGTTGCGGCTCGGGTGCGATGCGTCTCGGTGGTTTGACAGGAGCTAGGAATCTCTTACCGGAGCGACGCGGAGTACGCAGAGATTGGCAGACAGAGAGCAGAGAAAATCAAATTAGGACACCACTCTCTCGTCCTAATTAAGTTTTGGTGGCTCATTCTTTTTGGTTAGCTGATTGTGAATTACTAATTCGCGCTCAGCATCGGCTTTTCGTTTCAGGCGTGAATAAGTCAGAAACAGTTGGTAATGTACTTCAGCATTATCAGGTGAGAGTGCAACTGCGCGCTGTAGAATCGGTAATGCCTCGTCATAACGTCGTCTTCTTACTAGTAACCGACCAAGATCATTGAATGAGTTGAAGTGATTCTCGTTCAGCGCTACAGCTTGGCGAAGCAAATGCTCCGCTTCAACGATTTCGTTACGATCCAGCAAAATCACGCCGAGGAGTGCCAGGGCGTCAACATTGTTCGGTCTTAACGATAAAGCCTTTTTTAAGGCTGCAATCGCTTTGTCAAACTCGCTTTTGCCACGTGCAGTGGACGCAAAAAAATAGTGAATCTCGGCTATGTCAGGGAAACGATCGGCGGCCTGTCGGAACACTTCGAAGGCTTTGTTGTTGTCGTTCAAGAGTAAATAAATGGCGCCGAGCCGGATATGATTAACAGGCAGACTTGGATTTTGGTCTAAAGCCTTTTGATAGAAATCCTTTGCCGCTTCGAGACGGTGGTACTTTCTCAGGACTTCGCCAAGCATGAAGTTAGCTTCCGAATACGTAGGGCGAAGATTGATCGCTTTCTCGAAGAACTCTTCGGCGTTTTGATCTTGATTTTTGGAAAGCGCAATCAAGCCCCGAAAATAAAAAGGTTCGGCTAAGTTCGGCGAAATAGTTGTCAAATCAAGAAAAGTTGCATCGGCTTCATCCAGGCGATTTAAGCGATAAAGTGACAAGCCCAGGTTGAAACTGATGTCGTAGGTGTTTGGCTGAAAACGGTCGGCTCGCTCAAGTAGCTCGACTGCTTTGTCGAATTGACCCAGAGAGGTATAGAGCAGTCCGAGATTTATTGTCGCTTGAGGATGATTGGGTGAAATTCTCAGGACCTGCTCAAGCACTTTACCGGCTTCATCAGCCCGTCGCGTGTGCGCGAGCAGCACGCCAAGATTTGCAAGCGGAGAAATGGCGTTTGGGTTAAGACGGATCGCGGTGCGATACTCGCGCTCGGCTTCTTTATATTGTTTTTCCTGGTCGAGTATGATGCCCAGCAGATTGTGAGCATCAGAGTCTTTCGGCGAGAGGACAACTGCTTTGCGAGCCAAAGGTTTCGCTTCACTTATCTTCTCTTGTTGAATTAGAGAGGCGATAGTTCTCAGCAGTTCGGCAATCGCAGTTTCCTGAGCTTTTTGATCTGGTGGTTTCTGACTTAAACAAATCAAGCAAGACTGAAGCATCAACCATACGAACACTAATGCCCGGATGCTATCTACTACCCGGCGAGAATTTCTGATTCGCATAAATCTTCGCTCCGGCGAGCGAAATGTTGATAGCAAGGCGGCCCGACTTGATCTCCGCGCCGAAGGCGATAGACAAAACAACTGAACTACGACTATACACATATCGCTCCGCTGGAGCGAAACTTTATCGTTGCGACCAATCGCCATTTTTCGAAACCAGGATGGGCATGGCTTTGTTCGGTAGGACGCGCAAACCGCCCAGAATTTAGCCTAGCGGAGGACAACGAATTCCAAGATGCGACAATCATTTGGCTCACTGCGATCAGCTCGTTTTTTCCTGGCGGTGGTTCTCGCCCTCTGCGTGTGTGCTACTCCAATCCTCAGCACACACTCACAACAGCGGCGTGATGTCGAGAAAGAAATCAACGCACTCCTGGCGCGCATGACGCTGGAAGAGAAGCTTGGCCAGCTACAGCAACTGGACGGAGACTCAACGGGCAACTATCGCCCTGAACACGCAGACCTGGCGCGGCGTGGGCTGTTGGGATCTACTTTGAATGTTCGTGGTGCAAAAGCGACGAACGAGTTGCAACGCATCGCCATTACCGAGTCGCGTCTGAAGATTCCGATCATCTTTGGCTTTGACGTGATCCATGGCTACCGCACTGTTTTCCCGATGCCCCTGGGCGAAGCCAGCAGTTGGGATCCCGCAAACGTAGAACGCGCGACAGCAATTGCTGCGGCTGAAGCGAGGGCTGTGGGATTGCACTGGACATTTGCGCCAATGGTGGACATCGCGCGTGATCCACGCTGGGGACGAATCATGGAAGGCTCCGGCGAAGATCCTTTTCTCGGTGCCGCGATGGCCCGAGCGCGGGTGCTTGGATTCCAGGGCAAAGACTACAGCGCCCCTGACAAAGTGGTGGCTTGTGCTAAACACTGGGTCGGTTATGGCGCCGCTGAAGCTGGACGCGATTACAACACCACCGATATCTCCGAATGGACATTGCGTGAGATTTACTTTCCACCCTTCAAAGCCGCAGTCGACGCCGGCATTGGCACTTTCATGAGCGCCTTCAATGACCTCAACGGCGTACCGACGTCCGCCAATCATTTCACGCTTACCAAAGTATTACGCGACGAGTGGAGGTTCGACGGTTTTGTCGTGAGTGATTACACCGCCGTCGAGGAGTTGATCAAACATGGGCTGGTGGCGAACGGAGTCGAAGCGGCAAATGCATCGCTCAACGCCGGCGTCAATATGGAAATGGTAAGTCGCCTTTTCAACAAGAATGGCGCGTCACTTGTCAAAGAAGGCAAAGTTTCTCAAAGCACGATTGACGAAGCAGTCCGTAGAATTCTGCGAATCAAGTTTCGTCTTGGGCTATTCGATCGTCCGTATGCAGACGAAGCGCGCGAGCGTAGCGTGGTCTTCAGTTCCGAGAACGTTGCTGCAGCGCGTCAAATAGCAGCACGATCGATGGTGTTACTAAAGAACGACAACAACACGCTGCCTATCAATAAAAGTGTGCGCTCCCTTGCCTTAATTGGCCCGTTGGCGGATAGCCAAAAAGACATGATTGGCGCCTGGTCAGGTGATGGCAAAGGTGCCGAGGCAGTTAGTCTCTTACAGGGCATCAAATCGAAAGTCGGCTCGGCCGTGAAGATCAATTATGCGCAAGGCTGCGAGATTACCGGCGACAACACCAGTGGCTTCGATGATGCTGTGCGAGTCGCAAAAGAGTCGGACGTAGTGATCCTGGCCCTCGGAGAATCAGCAGAGATGAGTGGCGAAGCTTCGTCGCGTTCGTCACTGGATTTGCCAGGTCGTCAACTTGATCTTGTGAAAGCTGTGCAAGCAACGGGTAAACCCGTGGTGGTTGTCTTGATGAACGGCCGGCCGCTAACAATCAATTGGATTGCCCAGAATAGCCCGGCGATCCTTGAGGCTTGGTTTGCAGGCACGCAAGCCGGCAATGCGATTGCCGACGTGTTGTTCGGTGATGCCAATCCTGGCGGTAAACTTCCGGTAACCTTCCCACGATCTATAGGTCAAGTACCGCTCTACTACAATCACAAAAACACTGGACGCCCTCCGGATCCAAATAGTAAGTGGAATTCAAAGTATCTCGACATTGATTGGACGCCACTCTTTCCTTTCGGATACGGGTTGAGTTACACGCAGTTCGCCCTCTCGAATCTACAACTCAGTGCGCGCACGATTCGTCCCGACGGGTCACTGACTGTAAGCGTAGATGTACAGAACACCGGATCTCGTGCTGGTGACGAAGTCGTTCAACTCTACATTCATGACCTGGCAGCCAGTCGCACCCGACCTGTCAAAGAGTTGAAAGGCTTTGAAAGGATCACACTACAACCCGGCGAGAAACGCCATCTGACTTTTACGCTCAATCCCCAGCAACTGGGCTTCTACAACCAGGAGATGAAGTTTGTCGTCGAACCGGGAACGTTCAACGTCAGTGTCGGAAACAGTTCCGCCGACCAAAAGGCACTCGGTGCCAGCTTCGAGGTAGTCGGGAAATAGCATATGAACGGCGGATGCCCTGCACGATCTCACCTTGCGGTGTGGCGAGCCGTCATACTCTTGCTGGTCATTTCCGCAGTCGCGAGCAACCCGCCGCGAGCCTACGTCTCCCGAGTGTCCGATAAACTTCAGTTTGTCGATGACACAACCAAGGACGCGCAGGACATAGAGGACGTCCTCAACCTCGACAACGACAAGCTAAAGCATATCGGACACTCGCCTCACAGCCTTCTCGCGCAGTTCCCTTTTCTGTCTCCCAGGGATGAGACGTTCCTCGAAGACCTAGAACGACGCTCATTCAATTACTTCTGGGAGCAAGCAGATCCAAACACAGGACTCGTGCTCGACCGGACACGTACCGACGGTTCACCCAGTGATGAGAATCATCGCGTCATAGCCAGCATCGCAGCGACCGGTTTCGGTCTGACTGCTCTTTGCATTGCGACGGAGCGACACTGGGTTTCACGAGCAGCGGCGCGCACGCGAGTGCGCAACACCTTGCGCTTCTTTGCAGATCGAGCTTTGCAGGAACATGGATGGTTCTATCACTGGATGGACTACACCAATGGTGAGCGCAAGTGGAAGAGTGAACTTTCTTCCATCGATACCGCGTTGCTGCTTGCCGGAGTGCTCACCGCCAAACAGTATTTTCGAAATGACGCGGAGATTGTCAGACTCGCCACCAAGATTTACGAACGCATCGACTTTCCCTGGATGCTGGCCAATCATCCGACACTGCTTTCGATGGGATGGCATCCGGAAAGCGGCTTCATCAAAGCGCGTTGGGACAATTACAGTGAGCACCCGATGCTGTATCTGATGGCCATCGGATCGCCAACGCATCCGCTAAAACCCGAATCCTGGTATGCGTGGGAACGTAACTGGAATCAGTATGCTGGTTACACCTATCTTGGCAAAACGCCGCTATTCACCTATCAGTACTCACACGCCTGGGTCGACTTTCGCGATCGTCGGGAAGACAAAGGCGAACATGTCGACTACTTCCAAAACTCCGTCAAGGCAACGCTAGCTCATCGCCAGTTCTGCATGGATCTCGCTAAAGAATTCCCAGCGTATGGACCGAACGTTTGGGGTATCAGCGCGTCGGATAGTGCAAAGGGGTACGTCGGCTGGGGTGGCCCACCGCGACATTCAGCGATCGACGGCACCGTCGTTCTGTATGCGCCAGGGGGCTCGTTGATGTTTGTTCCGAAGCTGGCGTTGACAGCATTGGGCACAATGCGAATGAAGTATGGCAAAGAGATCTATGGTAAGTACGGATTCACTGACGCGTTTAATCCGAATACTGGTTGGGTAAATCCTGACGTGATTGGCATTGATCTGGGAATCACTTTGCTGGCCGCAGAGAACGCGAGAACGGGAAACGTCTGGCGCTGGTTCATGCGTAATCCGGAGATTCTCAGGGCGATGTCCTTGATCGGTTTGCGCAAATACAAGAAAACCCTTGTCGTCAGGAAAGCCGCCTGACAACTAATGACCCGGAGGTAGAGGTTAAAGTTAAATCGCACCCGGGGAGCTGTTAATTTCCGCGTGCCTTTGTTGTTCTTATGGTCAAGCTTGTTCCATAAGGATGGCGTCCGAGTTTGAAATTCTCTGCGTAATCTCTGCGTTCTCTGCGTCTTTGCGGTAAATGATTTCGGTTGCCTTTTAACCGCGGAGACGCAGAGGACGCAGAGGACGTGCAGAGAAGATTAGCCGAATCTTCGGCCGTCTATGACGAGCTTAAAACTTCGAAACTTCGTCGATCGATTTGTAGCCTTCTTGAGTCTCGTCGTCATCTCTTCCGCGACGACTTTTGGTCACTCCCCTGTTTCGCAACAGCCCAAAACACTGACGACCCAAACGTTTAATCAAACACATGAAGGGGAGGTTGGCTTAGACATTGAAGCTCGATCGCCGGATGCGTCCTGGGCACAAAACGGGTCCGAAGCGGCTTCCATTCTATTTCCCTGGACGGAAAGTACAATCAGGATCTGTTGCTCTGGGCAGGCGACGAGCTTTTTCACTACCGGGTGATGCTGGGACGTTATACAACTATCTTCACCAATGAAGACGGGGGGACTCAAACAGCTGCTTTAATGGCCAGATGGGGACGAGCCACCGACATCGAATGGGTCTATCAGGTTCGGATGCGCAATGGAAAAATTATCGAGGAGATTTATCAAGGAGTTCAACACGAGACAAAAGATTTCACCGGTGCGCGTGCCGGAGGAAATCATCCATTACTCGCCGTTGCTTCAGACAATTCCACCAACTCCGTTGGTGGTATTTCTTGAACTGACCCACTACCGAGGTTGTCGAACTTTAACGTAAATCGGATTGGTTAGAGTGAGCATCTTTTTTGTTTTGTCGCGCACTTCAATTCGATAATACGCATCCCGCAAACACTCAATGTCTATCACCTCTGATGATTGCGTAAAGGTCCGGATCGTTTGACCAGCGGAGATCAATGAAACTACCGCGTCTGTAGGCAAGCCTTCAGTATTAATAACGAACCGTATTCGACCAGGCTTGCTCACTCTAATCTCATCTCCAATGATCGAACGAATTCGGCCGTTTACAGTTTTTTCAGCTTCAAACTTTACGAAGGGTCCCTCGGCGCTTTTCGTCAGAAAAGCCTGACCTCGCCGGATCGCGTTCAGTATTGCAGTCTGTGACAGAGTCCGCGCCGCGAGGTGTGTGGTCGGTTGACCAATCGGATTCGCGTTGCGATGAGAGTCACTTGACGCGATGGCCGTGACGCGCGTTGTCCCCGGGTTGCGCCCGAAAATCAACCCACGACCCCGAGGGTAGTCCCCAAACATTCATGTGGCCGCCGTATGTTGTAACCTCTTCGCCAGGTACCAGCAGTAATTGTTTTGCAAAAGACCGTAACAGATCAATTTCCGCGTGATGACTCGAAGTGTTGTGATCTGTGATTGAGATAAAGTCTAAACCACCATTGCGAGCACTTGAGAATAACTCGGCGACCGTCCAGTCGCCGTCGCTGTGCACTGTGTGGATGTGTAGGTCGCCACGCCACCAACGCATCCCGTTCCCAGCTACCCTGCGGGTTAGTTTTTTCTTCAGAAGAAGGTCGATTACTGATTCGGTGAGAGTGAACTCCCCCGGGGCCGACGACTCCGAATCAATTGCGATCTTCAAGTTGACATCCACACCTGAGGCGCCAATGCGGTAGAGACCAAGAATGATGCGCCATGTCCCAGCTGGTATGTAACCGGGCAGATAACCTGGTGTAGCGTCGACCTCGGTAATGAAAAACTCCGAGCGGCGGCCTCCGCTCCAGCCACGAAAACCTCGCGAGTCAGTATCGGTGCCGGTGAACCGTGCGTCGAACAGTCCTATGTCGATCAGGTTAAGTCCATTTTCACGCTCGTACTGATAACTGACAGTTATTCGCCCGGTATGCGGTGGAACTTCAAAAGGCACGTAGGCGTATCGACTGTCGTGCGTTTTGGGCGGCTTGATATGAAGGTGGCGCTCGATTGTTTGCTGAGCGTTCGTTGACCCTGTAACGAAGATGGGAACGAGTAACATGAGCGTTCCGAGGAGGCGAACGAGTAAGATCATCTGAGTCGCTTTCATTTCACCTTCTTCCAGATCAAATCGTTGTTCTCGCGTCTGTCCAGCATGTTGACTACCTTGCCCTGCGCGTCTTTTTCGAAAACCTTCTCACCTCGCCAAACACCTTTTCGGTAAAAGATGTCGCGGCACAAGGGAAGCAACTCTTCTTTCGTCCTTCCGGTGCGCTGGCCGAACAGTTTGTCCGCCTCACGGGTAATTGTGTAAGTGACTTCAGGGGCAAGCTGATATTCACCAACGTAAGAATCCAGACTCTTTGGATCAACCATAACAGGCTTCCGTTCATTGGGAATTGCCATAACCTGTGTGGAGACCAACTGCCATTGGCCATCCTTCTGCCTGGCCCAGGTGTTTGTCATGTGGAAGTTAGTCACGATTTTTTGGCCGTACAATTCAAGTTCTTCACGATCCAGGTGCGAAAGCACAACCACGTTGTCCTGCACCAGAACTTTTGTCGAACCAATCTTGATCGAGCCGACATAGCCTGATGGCAGTGGATTCAATTCCTTAATCAGTTCGTCCTTCGTCAACACACGACCTTCTTCATCCGTGTAAATGCTGCCCGCTGCCAGATAGCGTTGCCACACCGCTTTGTTGCCTGGAGCGATGGCGTCGAGCAATTCCTGAGTCGCCTGGGTAAGGCGTTCAACGATCGTTTCGTTGCTCGCTGTGGTCTGAACGTTGGCGGTGGAAGTCCTGGACACGACTTGATTCGGGGTGAGACTTGGTCGCGGTGGCGGCGCCGCATCAACCTTTGTGAAATTGAGAATAGCGATAAGGGCAAAAGCCATAATAAGTTGTTTCATACGAGGTCTCTTCTTTCCTGAAACTGATATTGCCTCGACAACCGCAGCATCGCCGCAGCGCAAGCAGTCCGTAGGAGGCAGGAGGCAGGAGCAGGAGCAGGAGCAGGAGCAGGAGCAGGAGCAGGAGCAGGACAAGAGCCTTGATTTAATTTCGTTGTGCGTGCAAGCAAATTCTGCCGCTCCTGCTTCCTGCTCCTGCCTCCTGCTCCTGCTCCTGCTCCTGCGGTGTGCACTCATCCTAAATCTAGCGCTCTACGTCACGCAAAGATTGACGCTCATCACTTATTGATTCAATTTTCAGTACTGCTCATTCAGACTGACCTGTAAATGGAGGTTGACATGAGGAAGTTGATTGCTGGAATGAAGATTTCTGTTGATGGCAAGATAGAGGGGACTGAACATGGCGCGCATTGGGTAGAAGCGTGGTCGGAAGACTACGGCCTGACGCCGCAAATAGACGCGTGCCTGCTTGGGGGAGGTATGTACACCGGCTACGAACAGTATTGGAGCGGGATACAGAATGACCCGAACAAGCCCGCCTGGATCACTGGCAACGCACCGACCCCGGCTGAACTCGAATGGGCCCGCTTCATCGAGCAGACGCCGCATTATGTGCTCTCGAGCACGCTGACTTCGGCTCTCTGGACAAAGACGAGCTTCGTCCGGGGACTCGAAGAAATCGCTGCTCTAAAGCGGCAGCCTGGTAAGGATATTTATCTCATTGGTGGCGCTCGAACTACAGCGAGCCTTATCGATGCTGGGCTGGTGGATGAACTCCGGCTTATTGTTTACCCGCTGATCGCCGGTGATGGAAAGGCGCTCTTTGCGACGACGGAACATCGTCACGGGCTTGAACTGCGGAAGGTTCAACAGCTTGAGGACGGGCGTGTAAGCCTGATCTATGGAATCGCTAACGGCGCCGGCTAGGTGCCGCCCAAGCGCGCGAAGGCGGGTTGACTTAGATCGCGGACAGGATTAAGCATACCTGTGTAGAGGATAATCATGAAAAAATTCCTAATGATGATCTTGACGCTCACCATCAGCGCCTTGACGTTGGGTCAAACTGCTCAACCTGCGAGGATTAAAACCATGGATCGCGTAAAGCACCTGACGGACTTTCAGGTCATCGAGTTTCGCCGTTATACAACCAAGGAAGGAGAAAGAGAGCACTTCGCTACATACTTTGAAAACTATTTTCCTGAAGCGTTTCAACAGATGGGGGCGATCGCATTTGGCCAATTCTTCGAGCGTAAGAATCCGGTTGGGTTTACGTGGATGAGAGGCTTTAAGAATATGGATGCCCGAGCCGTAGTCAATGCCGGTTTCTATTATGGTCCACTTTGGAGAGAACATTCATTAACCATGAATAGTCTGATGGTTGATTCCAACAATGTCTTGCTGCTACGCCCGTTGACGCCCGAACGTGGAGTCACCGTCCTCCCGTCCGTAGATCCCGTTGTTGAGGTAAAGGGTGCTCAAGGTGTAATCGTGGCGCAAATATTTGCAGTCAAAGCGAACAGTGTTGATGCCTTCGCGCAACATGCAGAGGCCACCTTTGCGAGCTATCGTGCAGCGGGCGTGCGTGAGGCGGGTGTTCTGGTGACCCTCGATGTGCCGAATAACTTCCCCCAGCTGCCGGTACGGACAGACGGACCTTACCTCGTATGGCTTGGCATTATGAAAGACAGTCAGATATTGGATAGTCGGTTTAGTCCGCTAGTAAAACGTTCTCTACAATCACTTTCAGCAACGGATTTGCTTAGAGCCGCACCAGAATTGGTAATCCTGGATCCTACTCACCGTTCGCGCCTGCGCTGGATACCTTTGCCAAAAGATCAATGACCGGCGTCAGATATACGAGACTTTCATTAGTGCCTGCGATTCCGCAGACTCAAACTCGAACCTGCCTGCGACCGAATTAACCCACGAAGACACAAAGGCGCTAAACAAAAGACAAACGATTTCATTTAAAAGGGCTTTTGTGTCTCTTCGTGTCTTGGTGGTGAAGACTTCTCTGCGTTCGTTTATCCCAACCTTTTAGGGCAGAATATGCACCCTATCAGGAGAACAGAAAAATGATTCGAGTAGAGAATCTGGTGAAACGGTTCGGAGATCTCACCGCCGTCGACAATATCTCCTTTGATGTCCCACGCGGCGAGATCTTCGCGTTTCTCGGACCAAACGGTGCAGGCAAGACAACAACGATAAAAATGCTCACCACTCTTCTGAAACCAACCAGCGGTTCGCTCGAGTTGGACGGGCTCGATCCCACCGTCAAGCGCGACGAGGTCAGAAAACGGTTTGGGGTAGTCTTTCAAGATCCCAGCCTCGATCAAGATCTAACTGCCTGGGAAAATATGGAGATCCATGGAGTGCTGTACGGAGTCTCGCGAAAGGAACGCCGGGAACGAGCCACCACTCTGCTAAAGCTATTTGAACTTTGGGAGCGGCGCGACGCTCTAGTGAAGACCTTCTCGGGTGGGATGCGTCGCCGTCTGGAAATCGCGCGCGGACTACTGCACACGCCGAAGGTTCTTTTTTTGGATGAACCTACGCTGGGTTTGGACCCACAGAGTCGTAACCAGATGTGGACCCACGTCAAGACTTTGAATGAGACGGATGACGTGACTGTGTTTTTGACTACGCATTACATGGATGAAGCGGATCGAGTGGCGGACCGCATTGGCGTCATCGATCACGGACGCCTGGTTGCTATAGGTTCCTCGCGCGAGTTAAAGGAGCAAACCAAAACCGAATCTCTCGAAGATGCATTTCTCGCGTTGACAGGTACGACCATCCGGGACGAGAGGGCGAGCTCCGCTGATGCGTTGCGACAGGTTGCTCGGATGTGGAGGGGCAAATGAGAGTCATCTACATTCTTTGGCTGCGTGAGTTAAAGAAATATCTGCGGTCACGGACACAAATCATCGCATCGCTCGGGTCGCCGCTAATGTACCTCGGTGTACTTGGTTTCGGCATGGGACCAATCTTTCAGAAAGCCGGAGAAGGAAGTTATTTACAGTTCATGGCGCCCGGAGTGATTGGGATGACTATTCTCTTCACTTCAATGTTTTCGGGCATAGCCTTGTTATGGGATCGCCAGTTCGGTTTCTTAAAGGAGACGCTCGTCGCGCCTGTTCCGCGCCTATGGATCATGATCGGTCGCACACTCGGCGGTGCTACCGTGGCCATACTTCAAGGCTTGCTGATCTTCATCTTCTGTTTGGTTGCTGGTTTTCGTCCCATTAGTTTTGCCGAAGCGCCACTCGCAATCCTGTTCATGGCGCTCATAGCAATTGTCTTCGCCGCACTCGGCACCGTGATCGGTTCCAGTCTGACGAATATGCAGGGTTTTCAGTTGGTGATGAATTTTCTCGTGATGCCGATCTTCTTTCTTTCGGGAGCGCTATACCCGCTGAGAAACTTGCCCAAGGTCCTCGCGATACTAACTCGGATTGATCCACTCACGTATGGTGTCGATGGCGTGCGAACGATACTAACCGGTGCAACGCATTTCGGTGTTACGGCAGATGCGTTGGTACTGGTCGTCGTTGCAACCTTGCTTTTGAGTGCCGGCGCTTGGCGTTTCTCTAAAATCGAGATCTAGGCACACTGACACGCAGTGCAGCGGAGCCATAACCAAACTTGGATACAGTCAGTACCGTCACGCGGTAGCGTCGGGTCCGTTGTCACCTCTGACGGTGTGGGTGGTTACGGACCCGACGCTACCGCCTGACGGTACTGACTGTATCCAAGCACGTACTCCGAATCATTAATAAACACCGTCGCGTAGGGGTTGTGGTTGAAACTCCAGAATTCCGAGGCCCAACCGCTTCGAGGTAAAGCAATAAAAAAATCTTCACTCCCATGTCGAAAACTACTCCACTCATCCGACTACTCTATGAAAAGGGAGACTAACAGAATCGAAAGGACCAAAAGATATGAAATACATTCTACTGATGAACGGAACGAAGGACATGTTTGAATGGTATTCCAAGTGGCCAAAGGAAGATCTTCAGGCAAATATCGCTTTCATGCGCGATCTTAGTCAGCAACTCAAGGACGAAGGAGTATTAGTTGCCACCGAGGGTTTGGCATTTCCCAGTGAGGCGAAGATCGTGCACGCAGGTAGCGACGGCTCTCCAATCGTAACTGATGGACCGTTCCCTGAGGCGAAAGAGTTTCTTGCGGGATACTGGATCATCGATGTGGAGAGCGCAGCGGAGGCATACAAAATCGCCGCTCGTGTTTCGCTGGCGCCCGCGCCCGCCGGGACACCGGGAACGATGCCCCTGGAAGTAAGACAAGTTATGAGCCGGGCACCAGAGGAATGGACGTCATAGTACAGACCGGGAACTTCGCAATCGAGCACCTGCTGCGCGAGTTAACGCCGCAGGTGCTTGGTAGCGTTGTTAGAAGATTTCGCGACTTCGCGGCAGCGGAGGATGCCGTTCAGGAAGCGTTGCTGGCTGCCGCTATGCAGTGGCCTCGTGAGGGGCTACCAACAAATCCTCGGGCGTGGCTGACTCAGGTTGCTTTCCGGCGGATGGTCGATCACATTCGTAGCGAATCTACTCGCCGCCGTCATGAAAGCGACGTGGCGCTGGAAATACCCCAATCGACGAGTATTGAGTCTGCGCAACAGGAAGACGATACCCTCGTCCTTCTCTTTATGTGTTGCCACCCGGCGTTGACTCCAGCGTCGGCAGTCGCCCTGACCTTGCGGGCAGTGGGCGGCTTGACGACGGCCGAGATTGCCCATGCGTTTCTTGTTCCTGAGCCGACCATGGCTCAGCGCATCAGTCGGGCGAAGCAAAGCATTAAGAACTCTGGCATTCCCTTCCAACTGCCGACTATGGACGAGCGAGTCCAACGACTACGTGCAGTTTTGCATGTCCTCTACCTCATCTTCAATGAAGGTTACACCAGCAGCATCGGATCAAGTTTGCAAAGGGCTGATTTGTCACATGAAGCCATTCGACTAACACGCATAGTCCATCATTTGCAGTCCGATGACACCGAGGTTGCTGGATTACTTGCGCTCATGTTATTGACCGACGCTCGACGCCGCGCGCGAACGAATTCAGCAGGTGAGTTGGTTCCGCTCTTAGAACAAGACCGCTCGCTGTGGGATAAGGAACAGATTACAGAGGGGGTCGCGCTCATCTCAGTCACACTACCAAAAGGGTCTGTCGGACCATACCAATTGCAGGCCGCTATTACCGCCGTTCACGACGAAGCAGCGAGAGCCGAGGAAACTGACTGGCCCCAAATTCTCGCGCTCTATGATCTTCTCAGGCGGATGTCTGACAATCCGATGGTCGCATTAAATCACGCAATTGCGGCAGCAATGGTGAATGGCCCAATGAAAGGCCTGGAACTACTCGATTCTTTGAAGACTGATTCACGCCTCGCCAATCATCATCGGATGGACGCTGTGCGAGCACATCTATTGGAGATCGCCGGAGATCACGAGCTCGCTGTTGAGCATTACCGAGCAGCTGCGCTGAAGACTTCAAGCCTGCCGGAACGCTATTACCTGCTTACGAAAGCAGCGCGATTGTCAGGGAACGACTAGTGAAAATCGCAGGGGAATCTAGTCAGTACCACAAATTCGATCAGGTTGAGCACAGCACTTCGATTGATAACGCAAAGTTCACTAAACCGGGACCTTGAGATCTCAAATCTGCGATCTCAGATCAGCACTGGCCCAACGTTGATCGACTGGTAGTTGTCCTATTGAATTAGCTCTGTGCTTCTCGATGTCTCCGTGTCCCGGTGTTAAGTGAGTCTTAAGAAACCACAAGACACGAAGAAGTAGAGCGCAGCAGAGCCGCAACCAAATGAAATTGCGCCGTGGCCCCAGTTCACTAGGTTCCACCCCGGCAGATCGCGGTAGGACTGCCGATTGCTCGACAGCCCCCGCACAGATCCCGGCGTGCAGTTTTCCCGCACCGGGCTCTTCGTGAATACTCGCTTCCGCAGCAAGGCTCAGCAACGTGCTCGTTTCAAACATGAT
>DASYRR010000077.1:0-10455 GCA_036004125.1 Pyrinomonadaceae bacterium
TTTGCCGTCGAGCGCTGTGAAGCGTGCAACCTCCGTGTACTCGGTCGGGCTGGCTTTAACGAGCGCAAGCTCGCCAGCGTCACTCATCACTATTAAGTGGCCGCTGGCAAGGAGAACCTGGCCGTAACCGTAGCGGCCGCCTTTCCACTTTCTGGTACCCGTATTTACATCGAGACAAGTCAGAATTCCTTCATCCAATCCATAAATGTATCCATCGTGAAGAACTGAGCTATTGAACTTGTTCTTCATGTTGATGTTTATCCACACCGTTTTCGCCTGAAGGCTATTATCGGATCCGGTAATCTCTATTAACGAAGCTCCCTTGCCATATCCGGAAGAGATAAAGAATCGATTCTTGTCTACGATGATGGGTTGCGAAACGTTTATTCCATTGTCGGTATCCCACGATTGACTCCAAAGTAGAGCGCCATCTTCGGGAGCAAGTCCAAAAACGCGTGAGGAGCTAACAACGAGAACTTGTCTACGTCCAGCCAAGTTGACCAACATGGGTGAGACATATGCTTGACGATCGTTTTCTACTTTCCAAACCGCAGCACCAGTTACTTTGTTGTAGGCTACTACCGACTTCCCAGCCCTTCCTCCGGGAAGGACGATTACTTTGTCATCAACAATAAGCGGTGAGGCAGCCATGGCCCATGGCAGATTTTCAGCCTGATTGTCGCTGAGTATGTTCTTGCCCCAGCGCACAGCTCCGGTTTTCGCGTTCAGACAACGCAGTTCTCCCGTCGCTCCGAGTGCATACAACCAACCGTCTTCCCAGGTCGGAGTCGTGCGTGGACCGTCGCCAGTCTCATCTGCGTATTCCGCATTCCATGACTGAGTCCACAACTCGCGTCCTGTATTGACGTCATAAGCGGCCACCACCTCCTGACGTCTTCGCTGCTCAATCGTGTAGGCACGACCATCGGCAATTGTGACCGACGCGTAACCAACTCCGATAGGTTCTTTCCAGACCAGGGGCAACCCTTGAGCAGGCCAGTTAGTTAACACCTGCATTTCATCGTATCGACCATCGCGGTTGGGTCCGCGAAAGTCTGTCCAGTAGTTTCGGGATGGGTGTGCGGCATTTTCTGTTGATGGGGCTGCGGTAGGTGCCGCTGACTGTCCTGGAGTGGCGGGTTGTTGTGCGGGACTAGCAGTGGCAGCTGACTGGCTATTGGCAGCCTGCGCCTGCTGTTGAGCGCGATGCTGCTCGACTGCAGCGTACTGCGCCTCGTTCTTGCTTTTACTGCATCCGGCAATCAATAACAGAACACCGAGGCCAACGATCAACTGAGTCTTGATGGACGCGCTACGCTGCAAAAACCGTGAAAGTTGCGGTTCGAACATATAAACCCTCCCAACGTTTGTGCGGTGATAACTACCCCTGGCTCGGGGCATAACCCGACTGTCAAGGAGGGCTCTCACCAACGCAGACTAGGTATGATGATGAGCCCTCCTTGACAGTCGGGGCTACTGCCCCGGGCGTCCGTTCTATTGCTTAGACGCGACCGTCGGTCGAAATGTTCCTCATTAGCTAGCCACCAATACAATAGAGATTCCTCTCCCCGCGAATGAAAATGTTGCCATCAGCCATCGCCGGAGACGCGTACACCGGCTCACCTATAGAGTTGGTGGCGATTATCTCGTGTTTTGGACCTGCTTTAATGACAAATGTATCGCCGTCTTCGCTCGTTAGGAGAATCTTCCCATCAAAAGCAACTGGTGAGGCCGTGAAGCTTGCCGGAATTGGTACACGTCCGCCTTCGTACTTCACTTCGCCGGTTTTGGCATCGAGGCAAGTCAACACACCACGATCGGAAGTTAAATAGAGATAATCACCGTAAAGAATTGGTGACGGAACGTAGGCTGTCCCTTTCGTGTATTTCCAAACCACTGATTCGGCAAGATCACCTGTGGCCCCGAGCGTAATCGCCAACACAATTTTCGCTGGAGAGCCCGCTGAGACGAAAACCATTTCACCATTCGCCACTGGTGAAGGAATCGCATTGCTCTCGACTCCCTTGTGACGCCACAACTCCTTTCCACTCGAAGGGTCGTAGGCAATCACGAATTCGGTGCCGGTAGTGATCAATTCGGGGCGCTTGCCTGTGTTAACCAATAGTGGTGTAGACCAACTTACTTGTACCTTTCGAGGAGTACGCCAAACTTCCTTGCCAGTCTTCTTTATCGATGCCAACTATGAACGACGCCTCACCATTCTCCTCGTCACACTGGACGATAACCAGGTTCTGGTAGACGATTGGAGATGTTCCCGTACCCATTCCTACTGTGCCCAGTTTCCCAAGATCGGCCTGCCAAATTAGTCCGCCTTTCATGTCGTAAGCGTAAAGCCCTTCGGTTCCGAAGAATGCATAAACATATTTACCATCGGTGGCGGGCGTAGAAGCGGCGTAGGAACTCTTTCTATGGCGATCGTCGTACGGCGTGCCCTCGAACGCAGTCTTCTCCCAAAGCAGCTTCCCGTTTTTACGGTCCAGGCAAATCACTTTAAAAAGTTGTTTGTGATTGGCGCCCACACTGTCTGGGTGCAAAAACTCCTTATCGCCATCCATATGTTTTACGGCCTTGTGACCGGGCACCAATTCGCCTTCGATAGCTGTCGTCAGGAAAACGCGATTGCCCCAGACGATAGGCGAGGAGTGTCCTCGTCCTGGAATTGAAGTTTTCCATTTGATGTTTTTTGTCGTCGTCCAATCCGCCGGCAGGTTTTTCTCTGCGGAAATACCCTGGCCCGACGGACCTCGCCATTGTGGCCAGCCGGGCCTGGTAGCAGCTTCAGTTGAGTTGAGGATTAGACTGCTCAAGAACAAAGAAACAGCAAGAGCAATTGCGATACGACCAAATGATTTCATGTTAGTTCCTTTGATTCTCAAGTAAGGTGAGGCCTACGACCTTGCCCTGATCAACTTTGAAGCGAACCACTATGTCATCAACAAACAAAGCTCTAAAAGTCGTTTCGTCAATCGGCATTAAACCGCGTGGACGTTGTCCTGTGACAAATCCAGCAAGAGCGCCGTTAGCAAAGGTGATCGTAATCTCCTGTGCTGCGCCCTCGTACTTGCCGGCATAGGACTCAAGTGTTGTTGCCTTAATTTCAGGAGGGGGTACCGCACCTGCATTCTTAAGAAGTTCCAGAGTCTGTGTTCCAACTTTGTCCCGCGAAGCGAGGTACAAGGCTGTCGTCAGTATTTCCTTTTTCAAGCCACCTTTTGCCAGAGCAATCTTTACGAGTTCAAGTTTACTTCCAGTCACGCCGGTCATCAGTACATCCTCAGCACCCGCGGGTTCTTTCTCGAGCAATTCATTCACTACGTCGAAATGGTCATTCTGTAGGGCCCAGGTCATGGCAGTAGCCTGGTAAAAGGTATCCTTAACGGTAACGTCAGCACCTCGCGCCAGAAGTATCTTCACGATTTCTACGTGCCCGCGCTCCGCAGCCTTAAAAAGCGCCGTCGTCCCATAACGGAACTTCGCGTTCACATCTGCTCCTTTGTCGAGCAAGGAAGTAACAGCAGGTGCGTCACCTCGGCGCACGGCTTCCCAGAATTGATCGTTTAGCTCCTGTTTCGAGTTCTG
This sequence comes from Pyrinomonadaceae bacterium, assembly GCA_036004125.1. Lineage (GTDB taxonomy): Bacteria > Acidobacteriota > Blastocatellia > Pyrinomonadales > Pyrinomonadaceae > PSRF01. The sequence goes on from DASYRR010000077.1 coordinate 3,601, forward strand.
GCCAAGCGCGAGAACTGAACCTAAGAGCAGAGTGAGGAGAAATGTAAAAAGGTATCGGACAGTCATCGGAAGCCCTCCACGCTTTTATGACACAACCTTTGAATGGTAAATTGGACTGCGCCAGGAATTGTGAATCACTGCAACGCGAATCTGCGTATTCTACATCTTTAGGGTTGCGGCGGTTCAAGTTGTTATTTCTTTTATTAACTCGTTACTACGTCCTTCATTCCAAATCATGAGGGAAATCCACAATGACTAAGCTTCTCTCCATTTTTCTGAATGTTAGTCTGCTCTTGCTTTTTATTCTGCCCGCAAGAGCGAGTGATTGGGCTGAATGGCGCGGACCTGCTCGCGATGGGATATCGACTGAAAAAGATCTGCCGACTAGTTGGTCTCCTTCGGGTCAAAACGTGGCTTGGAAGGCCGCATATGGTGGACGGTCGGCCCCGATTGTGATGGATGGTCGAGTCTATCTTCAAAATACGGCAGGCAAGGGTGCGGCGGAGCAGGAACGCATCATGTGCTTTAACGCCGATACGGGAAAGCTTCTTTGGGAGCATCGCTTTAATGTTTATCTGAGCGATGTTCCACCGCATCGCGTTGGCTGGGCGTCTCCCGTTGGTGATCCGGCAACCGGAAATGTCTATGTCTTGGGGGTCGGCGGTACGCTGCTGGGTTTATCACGAGAAGGAAAAGTTGTTTGGGAACGTTCGCTCGGTGAAGATTTTGGTCTCCTCACGACGCACGGAGGTCGCACCGTCTCTCCGCTTATCGACGGCGATCTCGTCATCGTTAGTGGCGTAACGTTTCAGTGGGGCCAGCAGGCGCGCGGCGCTCATCGCTTCATAGCTTTCGATAAGAGAACCGGTCAAACAATGTGGCTTAGCGCGCCAGGCGGAAGACCCTACGACACAACTTACGCCGCACCAATCATCGCAAACGTGAATGGAACTCGCTTGTTAATTCAAGGAGCAAGCGATGGCGTCGTCCACGCAATCAAGCCACAAACTGGGGAGCCAGTTTGGAAGTACGAGATCAGTAAACGCGGCCTGAACACCGGCACGGTACTCTTTGGCAACTTTGCTATTCTCACGCACAGCGAAGAGAACCTCTCTTCTAGCGACATGGGGATGATGACCGCCGTCGACGCCAGTGCGAAAGGCGAGATCAAGAAGGAACAAGTTAAGTGGACCACGTATGGCTGGCAAGGCGGCTTCTCTTCTCCGGTAATTGATGGTGAACGTCTTTATCAAGTCGATAACAGCGCCAACATTGGAGCTTTCGACGTCAACACCGGGAAGCAGCTCTGGCTGCAAAACCTGGGGACCATTCAGAAAGCTTCACCGGTACTGGCCGACGGAAAACTTTACGTCGGGACCGAGAATGGAAAGTTCTTTATCCTCAAACCCGGCGCCACGGGGTGTGAGATTCTCGACCAGGATCAACTGGGCACCGAGGCGCTACCAGAAGCAATTATTGCTTCAGTTGCCGTGTCAAACGGCCGTGTATATCTGGTAAGCGACTCTAATCTTTATTGCATTGGAAAGAAATCACGAGGTGTTACTAACCAACTCGCTCCCGTCGAAGGTCTTCCAAATCCCAACCGACCTGCGACTCACGTACAAGTTGTTCCCACCGAGTTGATTCTAAAGCCCGGCGACAAGGTTAGCTTTCGAGCCCGACTTTTTGACGAGCAGGGACGTTTCATTCGTGAAGAGACCGCAGCCACCTGGTCGCTCGATCAGTTGCAAGGAACGATAACCAACGGACAGCTAGTCATAGGCACTGACGCAGTCGCTCAGGCAGGGATGGTTAAGGCAACTGTCGGTAACCTTAGTGGCTCGGCGAGTGTGAGAGTCTTTCCGCCATTGCCCTGGAGCGAGAACTTTGATGCCATGGCTGTGAACAGCGTTCCAGCAACGTGGGTTAATGCTACGTTGAAGTTCGCTGTTCGTGAAATGAACGGCAGTAAAGTGTTAGTCAAGACAACTGAAGGCTCGTCGCTGTTGAGTCGCGCTCGTGCCTACTTTGGTCCCTCAGATTATTCAAACTACACGGTAGAGGCAGACATCAACGCGTCACAGAAGCGGCGACAACAAGGTGATGGCGGAGTTATCGCCCAGCGTTATGCGCTGGTTCTCTACGGCAACAGCCAGATGCTTCACCTAGAACCCTGGCAACCAGAAACTGCCCGTACGGTTTCAATTGGATACACATGGAAACCGGATACCTGGTATCGCATGAAACTTGAGGTTCAGAATCTGCCTGACGGAACTGTGCGGGCGCGCGGAAAAGTGTGGCTTGCCAGCGAGTCGGAACCGGCTGCCTGGATGATCGAACGCATCGATCCGCTTCCCAATCGGCAAGGTGCTCCAGGCATTTTTGGTAGCGCTCTTGCAGAGCTCTACTTCGACAATCTCAAAGTGTATCGAAACAACTAGGCAGCTTCTAAAGAGAAATTGGACGAACAACCATGAACAGAATTATCAAAATTAGAATGGTCGGCCGCAGAACTTTAATCATTATCCTCGGCGCTCTTATGGTCGCATTGCTGGCCTCTAGTTACCGCCTTCTCCCGACTGCCAACGCCGCCGATCCGGGCAGCGGTGACTGGCCGATGTGGGGTGGAACTCCCGATCGCAATATGGTCTCGAACATGAAGGGTCTCCCTACCAGTTGGGACGTCAAGGAAAAGAAGAACGTCAAGTGGATGGCTCAACTTGGTTCGCAAACCTACGGCAATGCGGTGGTCTCCGGAGGTATGATCTTTGTCGGCACGAATAACGAAGGAGTGCGCGATCCGAAAATCACCGGCGACAAAGGTGTGTTGATGGCGTTTCGTGAGTCGGACGGAGCTTTCATGTGGCAAATGGTCCACGACAAGTTGGTCGCCGGCCGGGTGAACGACTGGCCATACCAGGGCATTGCATCGTCTCCGTTGGTCGATGGCAATCGTGTTTACTACGTTTCAAATCGTGCGGAGCTGATGTGTCTCGACACTGAGGGTTTTCGAGATAAGGAGAATGACGGCCCTGTTACGGATGAAAAATTAACAGGCGAGTTCAACGGCGACGTCGTCTGGCGGTACGACATGATGGAAGAAGTTGGGTCGCTGCCACACAATCTCGCCAACTCATCGCCGGTTATGTATGGCGACTTGATTTTCGTCAGCACTTCAAACGGCCAGGACGAAAGTCACGTAAACATTCCTTCACCGAAGTCGCCCGCCATCATTGCAGTAAATAAGAAGACCGGAAAACTCGCTTGGGAAGACAACTCCGTCTTCGATCGCATCCTGCATGGTCAGTGGAGTTCACCAACTGTGGGTACTGTGGCTGGCGTTGTCCAGGTCGTTCACGCCCAAGGCGACGGCTGGATTCGCGGTTATGAAGCGCTAACGGGCAAGAAGCTTTGGGAATTTGATACGAACCCGAAGGAGTCTGTCTGGCCAAAAACTCGCAACGAACTGATCAGCACACCGGTTGTTTACGAAGATCGAGTTTACATCGCTAATGGTCAAGATCCTGAACACGGCGAAGGAGTGGGCCACATGTACTGCATCGACGCGACTAAGCGCGGCGACATTACAACGACCGGACTCGTTTGGCACTACGGTGACATTCGACGTTCAATTTCTACTCCCGCAATCAAGGATGGGATCGTCTACGAAGCTGACTTCAGCGGATTTTTGCATGCGCTGGATGCGAAGACCGGCAAGCTTTATTGGAAGCATGACCTCTTTGCGGCAGTTTGGGGATCGCCGATGCTCATCGACGGAAAACTTTATCTCGGCGATGAAGACGGCGATGTCGTGATTATGCAGGAGGGAAAGATAAAGAAGGTTATAGCAGAGATCAATATGGGTAGTTCTGTCTACTCAACTGCCGTTCCGGCTCACGGAGTGCTCTACATTTCAAATCGCAATCAGCTAATCGCACTCGCCGAAATGCCGGCGATCAAACCGTCGGCAGTAACGCCGTGAAATTATCTGCGTTTATCTGCTTTCATCCGCGGCTCAATCAGACGCCCCTTAATCTAAAACAATGACCGCCACGTTCGACTTTCAACCTCGTACTCGCACTGTCTTCGGTGCTGGAGTAATTGCGCAGCTGGGCGATTTGAGTAAAGAGCTGGGATTCAGACGAACGTTGCTGGTTGCTGATCGTGGTCTGGTTAACTCTGGGCACGTCGCCGAAGCTTTAGCACCGTTGCGAGGCGCCGGGATTGAAGTGATCGAATTTCATGACTTCGATATCAACCCCGACACAGAAATGATTGAGGCGGGGTGCAAATTCGCCGCGCCGCTAAGCATAGATTCCCTAATTGCTCTTGGCGGGGGAAGTTCGCTCGACTGCGCCAAAGGTATCAACCTTCTTCTCACCAACGGTGGGCAGATGCGCGATTATCACGGTTACGGACAAGCAACGAAACCACTGCTGCCAATGATTGGGATACCAACGACCGCGGGAACTGGAAGCGAAGCTCAAACGTACGCACTCATTTCCGATGCACAAACTCATAACAAACTTGCTTGCGGCGATCCACAGCTCGCGTTTCGTGTTGCGCTTCTTGATCCTGCCTTGACCATTTCACAACCAAGCGGCGTTACCGCGACTTCGGGTTTCGACGCCATAGCTCACGCAGTTGAAACGTTTGTAACAACAAGTCGCAACCCTTTGTCTGAGTCGTTCTCGCGTGAGGCCTGGAGACTTCTCGAGAATAACTACGAGCGTGTGCTCAGCAACCCTCACGACTTGGAGGCGCGCGGCTCGATGCAGTTGGGGGCATTCTTCGCAGGTATGGCGATTGAGAATTCGATGCTTGGTGCGACACATGCTTGTGCGAATCCACTTACTGCCCACTACGGTACAACTCACGGCGCGGCAATAGCATTACTCCTGGCGTCCGTCGTGAGATGGAACGATGTGGCGGCAGCTGATCGATATGCCGAACTATTGAGAATCTCCGGTGTCAAAGAAGACTCGAATCCAACCGAGAAACTGGCGTCTCGGCTGGAACAACTTGCGATGGCCGGAGGGTTGCACGGAACTCTGCGAGAAGCTGGGGTGCGCTCAGGCGATCTTTCGATGTTGGCTGGCGAAGCGGCTGAACAGTGGACTGGCCGCTTTAATCCACGACCGTTTGATATGCATGGCGCGTTGGAGGTTTACCAATGGGCGTACTGAGGTCTCGTTTTCTCTGCGCAATATCCATGTTCTGGTCGTCTCTGTGGTTAACATTTGTTCACCGCCTCAAAACAACAGACGCAGCGCAGCCGAGCCACACCCAGACTTGGAGACAGTCAGTACCGTCACGCGGTAGCGTCGGGTCCATAACTACCCACACCGTCAAAGGTGACGTGGACCCGACGCTACCGCGTTACGGTACTGACTGTATCCAAGCACATTACTCAGAATCACAACCATGGTCACGAAACATCTGCACAAAAAAAACAAGTACTCAAGAACTTGCTACGCAGAGAGCACAGAGGATGCACAGAGGCTGGAATTTGACGCCACTCGTTATTCTCTTCGTACTTATTCCGTTTCAACTCTTCGCACAGCACACTCCGGCAGACAATTGGTCGCAGTTTCGCGGGAATCCAAGTCTGACCGGCGTTTCAGATTCCAAAGTACCAGCCGACTTGAAACTGTTGTGGACCTATGACGCAGATGATTCGATCGAATCCTCCGCGGCGATCGTTGGGAGCACGGTCTTTGTAGGATCGCAGAAGGGCGAACTCATCTCGCTTAATCTGGAGAATGGGGCGCTCTATTGGAAGTACCAAATAGACTCACCCATCGGGGAATCGTCTCCGGCTTACAGTGATGGTGTGGTGTACATTGGCGACCTCGGCGGCTGGCTCCATGCCGTGAACGCCTCAGACGGGAAGAAGATCTGGGCGTTCAAAACCAACAGCGAGATAAAGTCGTCACCAGTGGTAGTCGGCGATAGAGTTTTGATCGGATCCTATGATGAAAATCTCTACTGCGTGTCCACTCGGAATGGCTCCCTAATTTGGAAGTTCAAGACCAACGGACCAGTGCATTCGACTCCAGGTGTTTTGAATGGCGTAGCTTTCATTGCTGGCTGTGACGAGCTGTTTCGGGGAATCAGAATCGCCGACGGGAAAGAGATGTTCAGCGTTTCATCCGACGCCTACACTGGAGCGTCGCCGGCGCTCAGGGAAAACTCCGCGTTTTATGGCACGTTCAATAATGAAGTTTTGATGGTGAGTTTGACTGACCATAAGGTTGGTTGGCGTTACGAACATCCGCAGCGAAAATTTCCGTATTATTCTTCCGCAGCCGTAACAGCGAACCGTGTAGTTGTCGGCGGTCGCGACAAATTAGTTCACGGAATAAGTTTGACGGGAAAAGGTGTTTGGACTTTCGTAACAAGGGCACGCGTGGAATCATCACCTGCTATCGCCGATGGCAGGGTCTTTGTTGGATCCAACGATGGGCGATTCTACGTTCTCAACCTGAACACGGGCGCAAAGGTTTGGGAGTTCACTGCGGGCGCACCACTTTCCGCATCTCCAGCAATTGCTAAAGGCCGGATCGTTATTGGCTCGCAGGACGGGCGACTTTATTGTTTTGGATAAGCTCACACCGCGAGAAAGAGAACTAGTAGGGAAGGGCACCTCCTTGGAGTGCGGGGACTTGTCACCGCTTTGGTACAGCGAATCAAAACCTCTATGACGCCCTGTAACAAAGCGGTGACAAGTCCCCGCACTCCAAGGAGGCGCCCGAAGCTAAAGCAGATCTGACATTTGGAAACACTATGAGTGAACGCATACCCCAATTAGTTAACGCACGCAAACTGACTGACGCCTGGGTCGCTTCAACTATG
>DASYRR010000078.1:0-56082 GCA_036004125.1 Pyrinomonadaceae bacterium
TCCTCGGACGGTTCCAAAATCTGATGTGCTTGGCAAAGTAGTTGAGGTCGTGACGCCATCCACCGCCGTCCCACAAGCGCTTGGAGCGGACTTGCCATCAGCGGGTTTCTTGTTAAGTTGCGTGGGCGAGCCGCTCAAGCGGCAGCGTTCGGTTGCTTGTGCGATTCTTGCGGTTGTGGTTCTGCGGGGGTCTTACTATGAACAAGGCTTTCAAGGTCATTGATCTGGTTTCTCAAGGGCGCGCCGTGCAATCGCTCGTTCGCGGCTGGCCCGAGGAACAGATCATAGAGTGGCTTCGGCATCAAGGTCAGTTGGAATCGCTGCCCGAGTTCAACGGGAACAAGGCTTATTCTTTTCGTTCGCCGACGGGAATCGCTGCCGCGTTCTTTTTGATTGACGATGAATTTACATTCATTGGTGACAATGCATTGTTCCGACCTAGGTAATACCTGGAGTCAAATTTTGCGAGACCCATCTGTTTTTTACGACGCAACCGAACAAGCGCTTGGAGCGGACTCGCCATGAGCGAGCTTCTTTGTTAAGTTGCGTGGGCGAGCCGCTCAAGCACAGCGGTGGCTTGCAGATCATCTAAGATTCCGTGAATCTTTATGGCAAGGGAGGCTGCGATGAAGTTTGTTCACCCAACTGTATCGCTCGTACTGTTCCCTCTCGTACTGTTGCGATGCGTTAGCGTCAACCAAGCATTTTCTCAACAACCCTCCGCGCCTGACCGACCACCGATTATCGACATGCACGTACATGCTACCGGTTGGGATCATTTCGGCAATCCTCCTCCGCCCAATCCGCTGACCGGAAAAGTACCGACGGCCCGAGCCGACAAAGAGTTTATGGACGCGACACTGGCGGAGCTAAAACGTTACAACGTGGTAAAGGCGGTCGCGGGCGGCCCGCGCGAACACGTATCGCGCTGGCTCGCCGTTGACCCGGGGCGGATCATCGGCGGCACGATGATAGGCGCTCGTTTCGATCTGCCCGATGTGAAGGTGCTCCGAGAGGATTTTCGCGCCGGGCGACTCGGCGTCCTTGGTGAGCTTGGGCTGCAATACGCGGGCGTAGCTCCTAACGACCAGCAGATGGAGCCGTACTGGGCTCTGGCCGAGGAGCTAGACATACCTGTCGGCCTCCACACAGGGCTTGCCCCGCCGAGGACGCCTTACACGTGCTGTCCCAAATTCCGTAATCCGTTAGGCAATCCCGCGCTTGTCGAAGAAGTCTTGATCCGCCATCCGAAGCTGCGCGTGTACCTGATGCATGCTGGCTACCCGTACCTGCAAGAGACGATAGCCATTATGCACATGTATCCACAGGTGTATGTAGATTTGGCCGCAATTGATTGGCTCAGACCCCGAGAGGCGTTCCACGAGTACCTGCGGGCACTGGTGCGCGAGGGATTCGGCAAGCGGCTAATGTTCGGGTCTGACCAGATGATCTGGCCAGAGGGGATCGGGCTCGCCATCGAGGGGATCGAGTCGGCCAGCTTTCTGACAGAGGAACAGAAGCGAGACATCTTCTACAACAACGCGGTTAGGTTTCTGCGATTAGATGAGAAGAAGTTGGCGCGAGGCTCGTCGAATGAAGGTCGCCACATAACAACGGCATGCAGCGTACGCGCACCAGCGTGTCTTTTATCAGTTAAGATCCGTGCGCGCCGCTGATGCCGGGGGTTAGACGTGGGTTAGTAGCTGAATTAGATACAGATGCTGGCCGAAATTAGATACAGATGCTGGCCGAACTCACATCATTATTGATATTACCTTTGTTGTTGTCGCAAGGAGTCATCAGTAGTGGTGACAAAACGACCCCGTATGAGGACCAAGAGGCGTACGAGGTTTATTCATCTATTCTTCCATCGGAATGGCCATTGCGTGTAGCACATGCTAAAACTCTGATCATTCAAAGTGAGACCAAGGGCTATGAAATGTGCTTACGCCCTGAGAAGGAATGGGAGGAGAAAGTTGGGCCTGCAATTTCTGATTACGTCAGATTGAACACAAAACCTTTGCCACTTCAGCGAAGAATCAATGTCGAAGTGCAATATCAACTGATCAAGGCAGAGGAATTAAGATCAGCAATTCAAACCGCTGGCTGGGAAGGTTTCTATCAACGTTATCCAAATTCAGGTGGTTGGATGGAATTATCTGCGGTAGGTTTCAACGCGAATAAGACAGTAGCAGTGGTCTACATGGGCCATCACTGCGGCATGCTTTGTGGCGGCGGGGGTTTTCATGTCCTGGAAAAGAAAGATGGACAATGGGTAGCCCTCGATTGGAAAGGATCAAGCTGCGCATGGGCATCCTAAGCAGTGGTACAGGTTTTATAACTGCATGGGTCGCGATCCCGCGTCTAACACGCGCTTGGAGCAGACTCGCCGGTGATGAGCTTTTATTCGTAGTTGCGTTGGCGAGCCGCTCCAGCGCAGCGTTACTCGTTCCGAAGATAAGGCCAGGGTCAATAGTTGTATCAACAACCCACCGACTGCGTTGGTGGTATTCCAAACCGCGTCACTACTTCGCAAAACGTGACCCATGCAGGATTCACTGAGGTTAATGCTAAGATTAATTCGCTCGTGCGGCGGCAATTCGCCGAAACGCGAAGTTAGGGATTTTCACCTGCTGAAACAACTTTTTGGCACTGAACCGAATGGCTGTCGTGAGAAGACAATATTGGTATGACGATATTCCTTAGATTTGCGTTCGGTGTAATACTCGCAGGCGGTCTGGTGGTGATGCGGGTCGGTATGCCTCTTCTCGTCGAGGTCATCTTTATCGTGGGTGTGGGAATTATCGCGGCGATATGGGGCGACAAGTTCATACTAGGGTTCATGTCAATGATGCGGTATCTCAGATAGCGCCCTATAACAACGCTATGAAGCTGACACGCCGTACGCTTCTTTGTTAAGTTCCGTGCTGAGCCGGGTTGCGATTGCCAATCCAGAATGAGTAATCGACATTGCATATTTTGCGACATTACTGAAAGGGTGGAGAGCAGTTTTATTGTCTTTGAGAACTCTCACGCCATCGTCTTCTTAGACAAGCATCCGATCCACGTTGGTCATGTCCTGGCTGTCCCTAAACACCATGTTGAATCATTCTATGAATTGGATGAGAAGTCTTTTGTTGAACTGATGCTGGTGGTCAGACGGATGGCCTCTGTTCTCGAAGCCAGTTACATGCCTCGGAAGGTTGGGATGCTAGCCGCAGGCTTCGACGTGCCGCATGCTCACATCCACGTATTGCCAATGTACGATTACCATGACATTACTTCTCGGGTAATCCTAGAAGGCAGACGCGGCAACCCATCCGAGAAAGAGTTGCAAATGGCTGCCGATCACATCAAACAGCGCCTGCTCACTCAAGACCGTACCGCGATCTAGCTGGCGCTTGCGGCGGACTCGTCATGAGTAGCCTTCGGTGGTCAATCAGTAACAGTGATTCTCAGGAGTAGGTATGAACAAGTTCTTGGCCGCCGTTCTTTTGGGCACATTATTTTTTGCTGCTGCTTCGTGCCGCATAATCAACAAGCTTACCAACGACCAGAATTTGAAAAAAGTCGGTGACTTGTGGAGTGACGTGCCGCGGATGGACGGACTCGCGTCCTCAGAAGCAGACATGCCGGTCTTCGTCAAACTCTTAATGCGCACCGCACTAAATAATCTATATCGGCTTGACAATCAGAACGAAGACAAGACGCCCGGCAGCGGTGATTGGGCTGTTTTCACGACCACCAAATTACCTCAGGACGTACAGAGTTTTTACACCAACGAGCGGATGACGAGTTTCGGCAGTTGGGAGGCGAGTAAAAACTCAACGTGTTTGAATGGTAGTGAACACGGTTTCTCCGGTGTCGCTTGCGTCTTCAATAAAAGTGCAAACAATCGTGGGATTGGTTTACTGATTGTTGCCGCGCAGGACGAGCAAAAGAAACAAACAAACGTTTTCTTTGTGCGCGCCGAAACGGATGAAACCCCCGCCAATAAACAAACGAACACCGCCACTCCAAAAAAGGCGAAAGGAGAAATCAAGCCGCTGAACGGAACGGCACCCTATGGAATCGAGAAACGTCCGCTGCCCGCCGGTCTTAATCTCGACGAACTATTGCCAAAACAGGTCGGAGCATATACGCGCACGCTACTCGAAAAATCCAGCGAACGCCGTATGCCGCCATCGTCAATCGAAATTGACGGCGCCTCGGTTTATGCAACTTACAGAGCTGGCAGCAGAGAAATTTTTGTTGAGTTTGCCGTTTCCAGCAGCGCGGAGAACGCGAAAACAGCATTAGACGTGGCAGCGTCCGAAGTAACCGACAAATTCCCTGCTGACCCGCGCTTCGGTTCGATTGGCACTGAACCGAGTTATTTGAAGGTCATCAACGAATCCGGTGCGTTCTACGCATGGACCCGCGGCGGCTACTACTTTTCGGCAAGTGCGAAAGGCGGTGAACCAGACCTTGACCTTTTCATGCAATCGTTTCCGTATTAGCGAACGGAGAGTGCTCGCTTGTGTTGCACTTACTCTTATGCTCCTCTCCCGAGCCTAACAACTATGATCTTCCTCTCCTATCGGCGGACAGATAGCCCGCAGGCCTGTCGAGGAACGACTCAACTATTGACCAGCCATGACCAACGGTATTGATCTGGCACTGTTTCCGTCGCTGCGGGAGATTGCGTCTTCCGCACCAGACGGTTGGTCCGAAAGCGACGTGCCACTCGCCGAGCGAGGGGTACGCGTATCGTGGTTGATCGGCATGGTGCGAGGCCTGCTGGAAGACATCAATCGCCCGCGGGGCCAGGCGATTGTGGAAGCTGAGCGGGCGATTAGTCACAACAAGGCAGGCATGTGGGGCTTACACGATCAGCCCGACATGACAATACCAACCATCCCCGAAAGCGCCCTGCTAAACGTTCGCTCACTGGTGGACCATTTTGTGGTGCCGCTGACGACCGTATTGCAGGCACCACTTTGGGCGTACGTGCCGCGAGAGCACTGCGGGCCGCCCGACTCGTTCGTATCGCACACGTGGAACTCGCTACTCCTCGGCCCACCGCAGCAGCCAATTGGCACGCTCGACGCGATCGAACATCTCGATCATTCGGTGTGGATCGACTTCGTGGCCTACAACCAGCACTCAATCGAGTCGATCCCCAAGGACATGGAGGCCGTCATTGGTGAGATCGGCAAAGTAGTTTTCGCGGGCACTCCGGTACCGACGCTGAACCGTATCTGGTGCCTCTGGGAGCTTTTGTGCGCGAACCGCACAGGGACGGATTTCGACATTGCTATAAAGCCCGGTTACCGCAACGATAAGATCCTGGCTGTGAACACCCTCTACCGATCATTCATTGGCGTTGAGAAGGCTGTCGCGACTAAGCAGAAGGACCTGGAGGTCATCACCAACGAGGTAGTTTCGCAATTTGGTTCGGCTGAGGCAGCCAACAAGCACCTTGATCAAACTCTACGCGAACGATTCTCTGGGAGCTGGTATGAGCTCCGAGAACGAGACCAGCACCTTGATTTCCGTCCATGGCCCTGGATGTACGAGCAAATGGAGGGTGGCGATGCGCTTGCCAAGGTCCCGTCACGTGAGTCCGATCCGCACTACGGCGCCGGCATACGCGACACCGTCATCTATGGGTCTCACAAGACGACCTTTGACCTGCTGATCGAGTCGGGTCTGAAGGTAAGCAACACCGACATGGTTGAACATCAGATCCACACGAGTTCAGAGGATGAGATCGCGCTGTTTGAAGCAGTCGAACAAGGCGATCTCGCGAGAGTTCGAGAGCTCCTTAAGCTTGGCACTGACCCAGACCAAGCGATCGGCAACCATTCTGCGCTCGCGCATGCGGCTCGCAACGGACACACAGAGATCCTCGAGTTGCTGCTGGATAGTGGTGCAAACATAGAAGGTGGCAATGGCCTATCGCCGTTAGCCTGCGCCGCGTTCAAAGGCCAGGACGGGATCATACGGCTGCTCGTTGGGCGAGGCGCTGACATTGAAGGCGACACGGGTGGACCGGGGACGGCCTTATTCCAGGCGTCCGCGGAAGGCCATCTGTCCACCGTCCGCTTGCTGCTCGAGATCGGAGCCTTCGTCGATGCCAAGACGGAGAAACGGGCGACGCCGCTACTGATCGCTACTGCGAACAACCATCTCGATGTGGTCGTCGAGCTTATCGGCGCGGGTGCGGACCTCGATTGGACCAATCGCGGTGGTCAAACGGCGCTTCATTACGCCGCCTACAACGGGTCTTCCGCGATCGTCCAGGCCCTGGTAAACGCCGGGGCGGATCGCGCAGTTGTTGATAAGAACGGCGACACTGCGTTCAAACTCGGACAACAAGGGGGAGAGCTTGACGCTGCGACGCTCGACCTGATGCGGCTCGATACGTTAACCATTAACTGAGCCCGGAGAACACAATGAACAATGAGGACAGAGTTCGAGGCGCGGGAGGTACACCAGGAGGAATCGGAGAGTTCTTTGTTGGCCTGGCAATGGCAATTGCTGGAGCATACTTGATCACTAATCGTGTCGTGATGGCAAGTAGTTTCTGGTCTCTATTGGGCTACAATACCTTCGGCCTTTCCCTGGTGCCGCTCATATTTGGTATTGGCATCCTTTTTTTCAACGGCAAATCCATAGCAGGATGGCTGCTTTTGTTCATTGGAGTGGTGGTTATCTTCGCTGGAATTCTCATGAACCTCCAAATCTATTTTCAGCAAACAAGTCTTTTCAATACCATCATCATGATTGTGCTCTTGATGGGTGGAATCGGGCTCATATTCCGAGCGCTCTTGCCTCACGGACAACGCGTTACTCGACAGCAGCGAGCTCTGATAAACACTCACGAAATCGAAATATTAGACCGTCGCAACAGTTTTCACGGTTTTGGTGGACTCTTAATCAATACCGTCTTACCGTCGATTATTAAGAGCATCTCACCTGACAGGGCAAGGATCCCCTCTCGGCCTTCTTTTACGAGCTGATCTACCAGCTTGTAGAACTCTGGGGTTCCGAATTCGATCACTCGATCTGGCTTCAAAGTCTTCTCGCTCTGCAAGGCATTCGCATCCACCCAGCGGTTATTGCGACGGAAGAAAGTGCGATCAGTAATCTGCTGTACATTGGTAATTTCAACTCTCTCCATGTTCTGCGTGATGTAGGAATTTGAGCGATTGATGTTTGACTGAGACGTTTGGTGGCTAATGTTCGAGGCTTGAGTAACTCCGCCCATGCCGCTACGGACGTTCTGCGCGTTATTTACCAGCGACTCCCGCGCACGTGCGTTTAACGACTCGACGTTGTCAAAGTCAGTACCATCCGTTGCAAGAAAAGCTGTGTACTCGGTCAATACACCGTATTCGGTTGAGAGTCGTATTATCTCGTCGACCAGTTCTTTTAGTTTTGGATCGCTCATGGCTGCGGCAGAACTGCGAGTTGTGCTCGGCCCGCCAGCGTTAAAAGACGCGGCCGTCGATGGCAAGCCGCGAAGTGAACGGGCACTGCTACTATCTGCTCCGGCTTCGGTGATGATCTCGATTAACCGTGCGATCTTTCGACTGGCCCATAGACGTGGGATGAAGGCATTGCGAGTGGTCGCTTTCGACACATTGAATTTAAAGTCGAAAGTCCGAGAAGCTCCCAGATAATTTCCAGTTAAGCGGAAATGCAACGGATCATCTGTTTGGTATTGTCCCAGTACAACAATCTGATCGCCTTCGAAGATGTCGTTTAGTCGTTCCGGAAGTAGCTCTCGTACTGACCGTGTTGTAACAGCTCCACTCAGATCAAGATTCGCCAATGTGGGATCGGCCAGCACTGGTCCTGACAGGCGATGAAATACCTGACTGACTTTAACCTCAACATTCTCTTTTGGAAGAACAAACGTCGGAGTTGCCCGCGTGGCATTCGCAATTGAGGTGAGCAACGGCGCATTGAGGTCATAGCCAACACCAAAACTGAAAATGCGACGCTTGTGTACGTTTGCTTCGACAACGGCATTTCGTATTGCCGATTCACGAGTTTCACCGGCAGTTGGTAAGCCATCGGTGAGGAAGATGGTCAGCGGCAGCATCTGCGCGGTAGCAGGTTGCCTCATTGCTTCCACCAGTGCGTCGTGAATGTTTGTGCCACCGTCTGCTCTAAGACGATTGATATAAGCGCGTGCTTGATGGAGTGTCTTGTCGTCTTTGATAACCGGTTTCTCAGCAAACTTCGCAATTGAATCGGAGTAGTCGATGACGTTAAATGCCTCGCCTGGCATCAATCCTTCAATCACTTGCAGGGCCGCTGCTCGCACCTGCTCGATCTTCTCTCCCTGCATGCTGCCGGACCGGTCTATCACCAACGTGACTTCACGTTTTATTGCAGGGCTTTTGCCCGTCTGCATGTCTGAGGGTACGCCCGCGAGAAGCAAAAAATAACCACCGCCAACGCGGCTATCAGGATACGCAAGGAGCGATGCGGTTACGCCACTGGAATTCGCAAGATATGAAAGGCGAAAGGGTCCGGGTTCAACTTGTTGGCCACTTGCCGTGCGCACAACTGCCCCCTGATTCCCCGTGTGCTCGACGCTAACCTGATGACTCGGCGAATAGACGGCGGCGATTGGCGACGAGGAACTAATTCGTAATGAGATCGACCAGGGGATGGCAGACGACTCAAATGATTCACTGCGTGGCAAAACATAATCAATACGATTTCCCTCAGCTTTTAAGACGTGTTCGTAAACGATTCTCACTTGCTGTTTGCCCGCGGCCGGAATCGGGAACACGCTTGAACGAACCAGACTGTAACCAGCGAACTCCAACAACGCCGGGTCGCGCAGCTTCGCTACGATCGAGCGGTAAATGGACTGAGCCTCTGCTTTGGGAAGCAGCTTTGCTGTAGGTTCCTTTGAGGAACCAGCAAACGTGAACCCACGCACGACCGCACCCTCAGGCACGGGGATTAGCATTTCCGCTTGCTGAATCTGATTAGTCGGATTTGTCAATCCTACATCCATGGTGGTTGTGGCCACTTGCTCGAGGATTCGCACGTCGGCAGCAACATTTGTGATCTGAACCTGTTGCTGCGGTCCCGCGAATGAATAGCTGCGTGACTGCGGGATAATCAAATTGGACGCAGCGCTTTGAAATTCTGGAGGTAGCCTTGTGATCTGCTGACTGTGCGAACGAATGGTGAGCGTCGTAAGGGAAAGAAGAGTGGCCCCGAGGACAACTGTTATGGTCAGGAATAGTCTTCGCATATGTACCTCTGGAATGTTGAGCTGTCACTATTGGAAGGCGTTGTTTAAAGGGAGACGGTCCGCGGCAACTGAAAGGTTAGACCCTTCCCCGAAACTGCGAGGGCCGCAACGTTGCGCGTTAGACTTATGATGGAGACAGCAGCGAGAGAGTTGCCAACATCTGCGATTGCTCGTAGATTTCATCGGACCTGGCAGTCCACGATCTCTTTTAGCGGCTTAGCCGCTCACCTTGCGGAAAGCCTCTGGCTTTCCGTCGGCACTCTTTGTTCATTGAGGCTCAGCATTTCCAATCGTCCGCCTTGAAAGGAGAGGCTTGTGACTTCAACGTATAGAATCGCGGTAGGTTTAGTGGTGATTATTTCATTTCTGAGTGTCAGCGTTTATGCGCAATCCGGTGGCCCAGAAGTGAATCATTTTTCCGCCGATGGCATTTCGTTTGACTATCCTGCCGGGTATTTAGTCACGGATGAGAGCTCAGCTGAGGCGCAACAGTTGATTCTCACGCAGAAAGGCAGTTCGGTTCAGGTGCTGATCGTTGCAAAGCGGGGTTTTATTCGACGCACTGAATTATCAGGAGCAATGGAGAACTTTGCTGAACCGTTAGTGAAGAACGTAACGATAGGAGTCGGACAGGGTAAGAGAACACCTGTACGCACCAATATCCAAACTCAGGTTGGACCAATGGAAGTCGAAGGGCTTCGACTACGAGCCTCAGGCGGTACGAGAACCGGTGAAGTCATCTGGTTCCGGATGCATTTCCGGCTGATGGGCCTCGCATTTGTCAGATCAGATGAAGATGAGTCGGTTGGATCCAAGCTTTGGCAGACTATTCGCTCCAGCCTTGGAGTTGAAGCGCCTGTCCTCGCAGCTACGACAACTGGTGTGGAGCCATCTGGAGGGAAGATTGTTGGAAGTGTACTCAACGGGAAAGCTCTAACATTACCGCAGCCGCCCTACCCAGCCATTGCGCGCGCGGCACATGTTTCCGGCACGGTGACAGTCCAAGTCATAATCGACGAACAAGGTGATGTCAGCTCCGCACACGCCGTCTCTGGCCATCCTCTGTTGCAAGCGGTGAGTGTTGCTGCAGCGCGACAAGCCAAGTTTTCCCCCACATTGTTAGATGGCGAACCCGTCAAAGTAACAGGAGTTATTACGTACAATTTCGTGGCTCAATAATGGCCGAACAAGGTATAAATCGAATCCTCCACACGGCAGTGTGGAGATTGTTCAAGTCCTTTCTACAAAAAGAGCTCTCCACAAAATTCAGACGCCTCGCGCGGAGAACAATGCAATCCCTTGCCTAAACCAGGCTATCAACGGGTCAACTGATCGTCCGCGCAGAGCGTCAACTAATTTCTTGTTTGCATCCTCTGTAGAAAGGATCTGAACCAATCCACCAACTGCCCGTTGGTGGGATTTTCAGAGTGTCAACCATGCTGCCCTCTCTCAGTGCCCGAGAGGCGTTCGCGTAGTGATAGAGACACTGGATATACGGACAGGATTGATGGTTGGATTTTGGGGATGCAGTTATTTTTTGGAAGTGGTGCACCAGAATTGTCCGCCACTTTGCTTTTAGGAGAAGAGTGTTTCCTTGGTGAGTGTATTGCTGTTAGTTACTATTAGCTGATAACAGCTGCGTGGGGCGCAAGATATAAGCGGAGAGATCAGCATGGCAACTCGTTGGACCCACATCACCATTACAGTAAGCAACATCGAACGCTCGATTGACTTCTACAAATCCTTCTGTGGCCTATCAGTGCTGAGGGATCGCCGTCGACAAGGTGGAGGGACAGTTTGGCTCGGGCCGGATACCCCGCCAGGGCAGAACCCTACGTTCCTGCTAGTCATCGGTGAAGGAGAAGTGACTTCACGAATGGATCATCTCGGCTTCCAATGTGACGTACGGGAGCAGGTTGATCAAATTGCTGAAAGAGCAAGACAGCTGGGAATACTTGTCGAGCCACCTACAGATGCTGGCGACCCTGTCGGGTATTTCACGATGCTACGCGACCCGGATGGTCATTTGGTTGAGTTTACAAACGGACAGCCGATTGAGGGGCTGCGATAAGAAGATGTGAAGTGGAGATCTTCGGCCCCGTAACGCCCATAAAGGTAAACTTCTCAGAAGCGGAGAAGCTGGAATTATGAAGCTGGCAATCTTCGATATTGACGGAACGTTGACGAATACGAACAGCGTCGATGATGAATGCTTCGTCAAAGCTCTGTCTGAAGCCCACGCCATCACTGAGATAAACAAGGATTGGGCTACATATCCACACACGACCGACTCTGGAATTACATTACAGATCTTTCAAGAGAGATTTGGTCGGCATCCAGAAAACAACGAGTTAGACAAATTCAAATCCTCTTTCGTCAATATGCTTCGTGAGCAATACCAGTCAAACTCATCAAGCTTTACCGCAATTGCAAGCGCCTCTGTTGCCTTCAATAAGTTGAAGCGAGAAGCTGATTGGTGCGTCGCTATTGCCACGGGTTGTTGGCGCGAATCCGCATTGTTGAAATTGAGAGCTGCGCAGATCGATATTGATGGGATACCGGCTGCCTTTGCTGAAGACGGCTTATCGAGAGAAGAAATCTTACTGTCGGCCGTATCCCAATCTTTGAAGCGGTATCGGCTGAACAGTTTTTCAAAGACGGTTAGCATTGGTGATGGAGTTTGGGACGTCCGGACTGCGCGACGTCTTAATTTTGGTTTTGTCGGTGTCGGTTGTGGGGAATCATCAACGCTGCTGAATCGCGCGGGAGCAAAACATGTAGTTGTGGATTTTGCCGATTACGATCTGTTAGTCAGGTGTCTCAATGAGGCAGAGATTCCTGGAGTAGAACGTCTCGGATAGGCGCGCCGGTGAACAAGAACTGGAGCGGCCTTCTCTTAACGTGTCGTGCTGCCACTCGAGTACTACTATGAAGCGTTCAATAACAACCGCATTCATTGGAACGATCGCACTAGTTGCGTTTTTCGCCGCCTGTAGTCATTCGCCGGCTTCAAACCAAGTCAAATCGTCAGCAACTGTCCCTCAGCCATACGTCAAGGTCTTTGTCAGTAAGTCGGGAGAAATCAATCTTGATGGTAAGACCGCGACCCTTGACGAAGTGGGAAAGACATTTGCCGCCCTAGCGCCGAAAAAAGGGATTGTACTTTATGCCCGGGAGTCCCCGGAACAGTATGAGCCACATCCCAATGCAATGCGGGTCATCGAGCTGTTGACCCAGAACAGTTTGCCGATCCGGCTGTGTGCCAATCCCGATTGTTCTGACGCATTAGACACCACCGGCAACCTCAAGATGAATGATTAGCGATCATATGGACCTACCCACCTTCAAGTACCATCCGGATCCGTTAGCAACCGGGAGCATCGAACCGTCCAGTCAGGAGTGTTTGGCATGTGGACAAGCGCGAGGTTTCATTTATAAAGGACTGCCGTATGCTGAACAGGAGCTGATTGATGCGTTCTGCCCTTGGTGTATAGCGGATGGTAAAGCGCACGAACAGTTCGGCGCGGAATTTGTGGACGCGGCAGGTGTTGGAGGTTATGGATTGTGGCAACCCGTCTCTGATGAAATTGTGGGCGAGGTTGCTTATAGAACGCCTGGCTTTATCGGGTGGCAGCAAGAGAAGTGGTTTACTCATTGCAGGGACGCAGGAGAGTTCCTGGGCAGGGCCGGTAAAGGGGAGCTTCTGGCGTTCGGTTCAGAAGCGATCAGGGCGATTAAAGAAGAGATTGGATTTGAAGATAAGGAATGGGAAGAATATTTTGCATCGCTTGATAAAGAGGGTGAGCCAACGGCTTATATCTTTAGGTGCCGGCATTGCGGAGCACTAGGCGGATACTCTGATTTCACGTAGTAAAGCTACGAAGCAGGCATACTCGATAGCGACTTCGTCTATTCAACAACGCTTCGCCTCAGAATAGCGTTGTGAGCCTTTGAAGCTGAGCGTTCTGTTTCGCCGTTAATGGAAAAAGGGAGACCGCTCGAATACTTGAGGCGATGTCCAGTAATGCACGTCAAGTGTCTGGAATATATCGTTTACGGACCAACCGGCTGGGGTTGGCAATCACATAAGATCTCAGCGCCTGGATGGGAAGACATCGAGACCGCCATCCGCCGATTGGATTGCTTTCAATTTCCTTCTGTCTGGTTGTGGGCAACGGAGGATGAGAGCAAACATACCATCGACGGCGCCGGCGAGTTGTTGGAGGTAATGGGTGGCAAGGGCATCTACTGGCTGGCCGGATCATTTGATGAGCACTTTCAGCGACGGCTCGATTATCCGGAACGAGGCGAGACATTGGTCCCAATTTGGACTAGCGATCAAGGATTCGACGACGCCAGGCGCCATACTTGCGAAGACATTGAGGCTGTTATTAAGGCCGCACGATACTATTACGAGCACGGCGGATTCGATCCATCATTGAAGTGGGAAGAACGTGGTGACGCCACGTAGATTTGCGAATCTCGCCATGCAGCGGTAGGCATCACTCTAAAGACTCTACTTACAGGAGGAACCAAAATGGATAGGGATGTCGTCAACGCCCTCCACGCTCTGTATCAGCACGGCGAAACCGACGCGGCTACTCTCCTAAGCCGGCTTTGGTGCGGGCCAGACTCCGAACCGGATCTCGATGACCTTGCAGAGAAAACCGGGGACAAGCTGCGACTCAGCCCGTACCTAATTAAATTTATCAAGGCCACAGAGAAGCAGATGTCCAATCTTCCGCGTCCCGATTTCGTCTTCGGTTATCCATTGAGTCAGCGACCGCGCAAGCAAGGTGAGCCGCGACCCGCATTCATCGCCATGCCATATGGACCCATTTGGTTTAAGTCCGTTTGTGATGTGATTGTCTCAGCCGTTTCCGCGTCTGGGTTTGCGCCTGAGGTCTCAAAGGATTTGGAAACGCCTGGACAGATCACGGATCAGATCTGGCACGGGATTCGACGTGCAGACGTTGTGATTGCCGACATTTCTGAAAGCAATCCGAACGTCTTTTACGAACTGGGCTTGGCACATGCCCTGGGTAAGGAGGTCGTGATTACTGCACAAGGCGTGGAGCGTCCCCCATTCGACGTATCAACCGCGAGGCTGCTTCGATACGAATTAACCGACCTTCCTTCCCTGGAGACGAAGCTGCTGAAAGCTTGCGCTTCCGTTTCAGCTCGTTATGCGTACGAAGGGCCGCAACCATACTTTTAAGATACTCGGTCGTAAGACAACGGATGACGACATTTGATCCACCAGCACACTTCGGACTCTTTGTTAAGGAAGGGTTTTTTGACGAACGCACCTGCCAGACAATCACCGACGAAATGCGTTTAGACGAGGGCAGCCCGGCGACGCTCTACGGCCGCAGTTCGACGGGTGCCATCGACGAGAGGGTGCGTAAGTCAACACGATATACACCCTCTTCGCAAACGGCGCATTTTGTTAGTGAGCGCCTATTGAATTGTAAGTCTCAAGTCGAGGAACACTTCGGAGTCAGCCTCCGATGCGTCGAGGAGCCGCAGTTTTTGCGGTACGGCGTTGGAGACTTCTTCGTTGCGCACCAGGACGGCAACACTGGATTGCTTCGGATGGATCAGGAGAGCCGTCTTGTATCAGTGGTGATCCTCTTGAGCCGCGGCGCTGATGTTCCGGAAGAGAATGCCTACTGCGGCGGTGCGCTTCTTTTTCATGATCGAAACAGAATCCAAGTGAGTGGTGAGCTATCGCTGACCAGGAAGCCCGGCACGTTCGTGGCTTTTCGCTCGGAGACCACGCACGAAGTGACCCCTGTGACATCCGGCGAACGCTGTTCGATCGCAAGTTGGTATAGGTAATAGATCCAATGAAGGCCTTCCTACTTTTTCTGACTCTGCTTCTGCCTACTTCCGATTGGCCGCAGTTTCGTGGGCCAACGGGACAGGGCAACTCAGATGAGCAGGGTCTCCCCCTCAGCTGGAGTGAAACGACTAACGTTCGTTGGAAGATCGCGATTCCCGGACGCGGCTGGTCATCACCCGTGGTTCAAGGGGATCGTATCTGGCTTACAACCGCAACCGACGCAGGAAAATCGTTGCGGGCTATCTCCGTCGATCGAAACAGCGGCGCCATCCTCCAGAATGTAGAAGTGTTTCGCCTGAAGTCCGCAAAACTCGCGAATTCCAAGAACAGTTTTGCTTCACCAACTCCGATCATCGAGGGGGATCGCGTCTACCTCCACTTTGGTACGTTTGGAACTGCGTGCATCACACAGGCGGGTGAAATTGTTTGGAAGACTCGGCTCGAGTACGACAATGGTCAACATGGCACGGGTGGTTCTCCGGTACTCTATTACGATCTGTTAATTGTCAGCTGCGATGGTAACGATGTTCAGTTCATCGTGGCACTCGACAAACTCACCGGCAAAGTCAGGTGGAAGAAATCGAGAGAGGGTTATCAAGCGTACACCACTCCGCTACTTGTGAAACTACCAGGCGGTGATCAGGTGATCAGTCCGGG
Source organism: Pyrinomonadaceae bacterium (assembly GCA_036004125.1). Taxonomy (GTDB): domain Bacteria; phylum Acidobacteriota; class Blastocatellia; order Pyrinomonadales; family Pyrinomonadaceae; genus PSRF01. Next base: position 15,768 of record DASYRR010000078.1, read on the forward strand.
TGCATTCCGCGCAGTTGCTTACGAGCCGCGCAGTGGTAAAGAGCTTTGGCAGGTTAGATATGGCGAGGGCTTTTCTAACGTGCCCAGACCCGTCTATGGCGATGGCCTGGTCTTCATCTGCACCGGCTTCCAACAACCCTCTCTTTTGGCAGTTCGTTTGGATGGCAAAGGCGATGTAACGAAATCGAAAGTCGAATGGAAACTCGATCGGGGTGTGCCGCTAACACCGTCTCCACTTCTGGTTGGCAACGAATTGTATTTGATAACTGACAACGGTATCGCCACCTGCGTGGATGCCAGGACGGGCAAGGAGTATTGGCGAGCAAGACTGGGTGGCAATCACTCAGCGTCGCCAATCTATGCTGACGGACGAATCTACTTTCTTAGTGAAGAAGGCGAATCGGTGGTGTTGGCACCAGGGCAAGAACTTAAGCATCTGGCGACAAATCAAGTCGAGGGTCGAACACTAGCATCCATGGCTGTGGCGAGCGGTTCGATCTTCATTCGCAGCGAAACGCACCTTTATCGCATCGGCAAGTAATGCTAAAAGCGGTGAGTTGGATCATATGGATGCACCTGATCGCAAACGGTGGGTTCGAGCAGTAATCCTCTTAGGTTCGCTGTATTTCGTCGTCAACTTCATTTGCGCTGCGTTAGCAGGTCGGGCTGCTTCAAATTCGATGCGTTTCACCTGGAACCGCTTGGGTTTCATTGTTTCTGCCATCGCTTTCGGGACTCATATAAGCTACGAACATTTTCGGCTGCGTAACTCGCCTCGTGTTACAGCATGCACGCGTCCTAGCTGTTGCCCTGGGTGCTTTCGCTCTGGCAGTCTCGGCAAACATTCATGGTCTTTGGGTGGGTTCAAACAACCAGCGATTACTCGATTCGCGCTGGTGGCGTGGCCGGCGCTGACTGGAATTCCAGCGTTTGTGGTCGCATTCGCTGCGGCAGCAGGACTAAGCCTAAAACGACCGCGCATTTAGTCGAGTGGCCAACAATCTCTAGACGGGAGTGTCTGAAACTAACTCCTAGTCCGCAGTGCTTTGCACAAAGAGTCTTGAGCAGACCCTTGGCAGAGGTGGAGGATGACAGAACCAGGAGCGAAGCGACTGCACGCCAGAGAGTAGCTGCCAGTAGTTTTATGTTCCAAAACACCCAGCAAGCCCATGATGGGGGAAGACTACTCTGTCGTGCAGTCGCTTCGCTCCAGGTTCTGTAATTACCAAGGAGCACTACTGAGCCTAGACCTGACCCTTTTGTGCAAAACCAGGCAGCACTTCAAATGTTAATCCTGACCATCAATTTCGGCGGATTGAGAATCCTTGGATATCTTTCATGGTTTGTCGTCTTCGTATGGCTGGTGAGCATTGTTCTCACTCTATACGGTCTTTTCCGACAAAGGCCTCTCTCCATCTTGAACGATAGCAGGTTGAAGACTAACGATGCTCCGTTGGTGTCCGTTCTCGTTGCGGCTCGTAATGAAGAACATCGAGCACTGGTCGAGTCAATACTCTCCATGCTCGCTCAGGACTACGGGCAATTTGAAGTCATTGCTGTCAACGACCTCTCCACTGACGCTACCGGATCGATATTGAAATCACTAGCAAAAGCTGATGGACGCTTGCAGGTGATCGAAGGAGGAGAACTACCCGCTGGCTGGCTGGGCAAACCTTACGCAATGCATCAGGCCCTTAGCCGTGCTCGTGGCGAGTGGATCTTGGCTACTGACGCGGACATGATCTTTGACAAGTCAACCTTGCGAACAGCAGTAGCGCATACCTGTCGGCGCGACGCGGATGCAATGACACTTATTCCCTACTTTGAGGCCGGCTCGTTTTGGGAGCGAGTAATGATCCCGACGTGGGCGTGGGTAATGCTGATGTTCACTGTCAGTTATCGCATCAACAATCCGAAGACGCAGGGAGCGCTGGGCATTGGTGGATTCTTTTTGATGCGCCGCGATGTGTTGGAGCGTATTGGAGGCTACGAAGCACTGAAGGACGAGGTGCTTGAAGACGTGCGTCTTGCGGAGATGATCAAGCGTTCAGGTCGCAGACTGCTCAGTGAATATGCTCCCGATCTAATTAGCACCCGCATGTATCGGAATTTTGGCGAGATGTGGGAAAGTTGCACTAAGAGCTGGTTTGCGGGCATGAAGTTTTCGTTGCCGTTCGCAATGTTGTGTGTGTGCTGGATGTATCTGATTGCTGTCATGCCGCCGTTGGTTGGTCTAATCTCTGGGATTGCGATCGCAACAGGAGCTGACGCAAAGCTTTGGGAGTTGTCCATTCCCGCTATTCTTTCGTGGTTGGCGCAAGTCGTCGTTATGACGCTCATTAGTTTCAGATCTGGCATTTCTCCGATCTACGCTCTGACAGCGCCACTCGGTCTAGCAGTGCTCTACTTCATGTTGCTCGATTCAAGCGTAAGAATCACGATCGGAAAAGGCGTGAAATGGAAAGGTCGAATGATCTACGAACGTTCTGGAGTTTGCCCGCCGCATCTTGGAACACTCGCATCTCGTACTTCGAAGATTGAAGAATAACATCTGCCCGTGAACTCCTTTATCGAACCTCAAGAGGTCCTGCGAATCCTAATTGACCTTCAGTGCACCTGGGGCGTTGCCGGTGGCTGGGCTCTCGACTTATTTCTTGATCGGGTCATACGTAAGCATCAGGACATCGAGGTGGCAATCCTCCGTCAGGATCAGTTAATTCTGCAGGACTACTTATCGTCTCGAGGGTGGTCGCTTGAGTACGTTCTCAATAGTAAGTTGATTTCGTGGCCACGTGCCGAACGCTTAGTCTTACCGATCCATGAGATCTGGTGTCGAATCGGCACAGGGGCGGCGCTCGGTCGTATCGAAGTACTCTTGAACGAGTGCGAAGGCAACGACTTCGTCTTCCGCAGAGATTTCCGCATCAGAGCTTCCATAGAGCGTGCTTTCATTCGATCTAGCAGCGGAATTCCAGTGTTAGCTCCTGAAATCGTCCTGTTGTACAAGTCCAAGCGAGCCATGGATTCTAAAGAGCAACAGGATTTCTCAAGCATGTTGAATGCGCTCGATGTGGAGCGCCGCAAATGGCTCGTTGAAGGTATCGCGGCAGGTGATCCGAGGCATCCGTGGTTGGCCGATCTGAGAGATCGTTAGTGTGTAGTGCCCAAGTTTCGTTCTCTGCGATAGCTCTGAGTCCTCTGCATGGCAAGTTCTTAGATTCTTGTCTTTCTGAGCAACTTTGGCAACGGCTTCGGCGCCCGTTGTGAAGATGCGGCTTCGCGCTTCCGTATGAGAAGTTCCCTTTTGATTTTGGGCTACGCCCTGACATGATTTCGAATCGGAGGGCTAAGCCGTTTCGATCATCTCTTTGGTTGCGGCTCTGCTACGCTGCGACTAGACTCTCATTCTCACCGCGGCTTCAACCCGGTGTGCGAGGACTTTTATGAATTTGACCGCCGAAGGCGCGGAGTACTCATTTCACTTTGCGCCTTCGGCGATGAATTTCTGGCGAGACACTGTGCACCGTGCTAAAGCCGTGGTGAGGATGAGAGTAGTTCGGCTTTTTTGGCAAGGCCGATCGCGGTTTGAGATAGGTGACTTAATAGGGCGGCTTGCACTTTTTACGAGATCGGCGTTCGGCCTGAAAGAAGGCTTGTTTGTTGGTCCAGATTCAAGAAGAACTCCCCGATGACATACCCGCTATCCGCGAGCTGAACCAACGTGCATTTGGTCAAGACCAGGAAGCAAACATCGTCGACGCGCTGAGATCCAACGGAGGTTGTTTGCTGTCCCTGGTCGCAATAGTGAATGACCGTTTGGTAGGTCACATCATGTACAGCCCGCTCTCTGTGGGTAGTGAGATTACTGGAGCGGCACTGGGACCGATGGCTGTGCTTCCCGAATACCAACGTCAAGGCATAGGTAGCCAATTGGTCGAAGCAGGAAATCAGAAACTCAATGATGCCGGTTGCCCGTTCATCATCGTGGTGGGCCACCCCGAATATTATCCGAAGTTCGGTTTCACTCCTGCCAACGCTCATGGAATTACCTGCGAATGGGAAGTGCCCGATAACGCGTTCATGTTACTTGTGCTGGACCAGATGAAAATGCAGGGTGTGTCCGGTTCAGCCAAATATCGACCCGAATTCTCAAGTGTGATGTAGACCCAAAACAACAAGCTTGCAGCAAATACACCACCTTTCATTAAGACGTGCGATACCCGAAAACGCTCTGCAGCGGGCGCCTCCTTGGAGTGCGGGGACTTGTCACCGCTTTGGAACAGGGCGTGGTTGAATGCATGATCCTTGTAGAGTTGCTTGAATTTAACGTCTCGCTGTACCAAAGCGGTGACAAGTCCCCGCACTCCAAGGAGGCGCCCTTTCGACGAGTTAGTTTATCGATTGCTGACTACTGCGTTCTTCGTGATGGCACACCGAACCGCCACGGTCGGTGAATCCGGTGATAGCAAGCGCTGAGAAAAAATAACAAGTGTGCGACGTAACCGCTTCGCGGTAGAGTGTGAACGCTCAAGTGTGAGGTAGCGCATCGTGAGAATCTCAAACTCGTTTGCAGCGACGGTAAAATTGAGGAGACACTTAATTGGGCCATGGGCCCTGGCGGTCATCTTCGTCTTGTGTAGCTCCAACTTACCCTGTCATGCGTTGCCCGGGATGGCACCCCGGTCCGTCGCACACAACCAGGAGACTACTGAAGCAACGGCTTATAAGAATTGGTATGAGGCATACACCGCCGGCGACACTATGCGCGCACTTGAGCTGGCAAATACATATCTGACCCGCTTCACCACAGGTGAGCATGCCGATTATTTGAAGAAATGGATTCCACGCATACGCACGAAACTGTTGAATGAGGCAGTAACAAAGAACGATCTGCCAGAGATCGATCGCCTGGGCAAAGAGATCATGGCAGCTGATCCTCAGAATCTTGATTTCGCACTTTTCCTTGCCGGCCGCTTACGTACCCTGGATACGAATTCTCAGTATTCGGCAGACACCGCACAGTTCGCTCAAACAGCAATTCGCTTAATCGAAGGGGGCAAGACGACCACCGCGAATCCAGACGCACCCTTTAATAAAACCAAAGCGCTTGGCTACCTGTACGACACGTTGGCATCTATTGACGAACGCAACAAGAATCTCGACAAGGCGCTTGATTACTATGAGCAGGCCACAAAGATCGACACCGAGAGCGCCCGTCACTTTTTTAACTGCGGGCGAATACATCAATTGCTGTATCTAACCGCCGCTGACGAATATCGGAGCTTTCCCGAAGCTGATCGCAACGCAGCACAACCGAAACCGAGAGTAAAAACAATACTCGAGAAGGTCCAAACGGAAGCCGACGGTGTGATCGAGTGCTGGGTGCGCTTTATGCAACTGCCAGACAACGACTTTGCTCTCGATGTCAAGAAGCAGGTAATGACGGCGTTGACCGAGCTTTACAAGTACCGCCACCCTGATTCACCTGATGGTTTGTTACGTCTGATTCCTAATACTCCGCAGTAGCGTGAAACCCGTATCACGTTCAGTGTGCTGTTAATATTGGGTCTCGGTACGGGCACTTATTTTGTTCAGATAACGAGATGGAACTTTTGACGGTGAAGAGACAATGCAAGTGATCTGTTTTTCCAAACCAGTTTGCAATCAAAGGGGACTTTCTCATTAAGTTTCTAAGAAGACACAAAGGCACTAAATTGAAACCACGTATATGGCGCTTCCCTTCTGACTTAATATTCGTGTCTTAGTGCCTTTGTGGTTGAGTTCTACCAAAATACTGAGGTATGGCTCTGATGAAAAGATTTTCCCGCTCAAAATGCTTTGTTCTTCTTCCGTTGTTTGTAGCTGCCACTCACTTGGCGATCTCTCAGGGCACTACGATTCTCGCCCAGGAAGCGACTATCAAGCTGCCTTCCGAGCCCCTGAAGTTTGGCGTATTCGTCGCCCAATTTGATCCGGGTGGCACGTTTAAGCTCCAGGGCGATCGTTGGCCGACAGTTGAAGGCAATTGGAAAACTACCGGCAGCGAGATTGAATTAACGAAACCAGGTGCTACTGGTGGTTGCGGTGGACCAGGTCGATACACAGTTCGGACGGAAGGCAATCACATTGGCTTCGCTGTTATCTCCGATGATTGTCAACTACGCAGAATGATCATCGACCGTAGTACATGGTCGCCGGCCACAGAGGTCAAGGCGCTCCCCGTCCGCACTATCACTAGAACTGCTGGCGCACGGCCACCCTCAAACACAAAGAACTCGAGCAAAGGCAGTTGGCCTTCATTCCGCGGAACTGAAGCGTCAGGCATTGCAGACGGTCAGAATCTTCCCGATCGATGGGATCCTAAAACCGGCGAGAACATTCTTTGGCGCACTCCAATCCCCGGACTCGCTCACTCAAGTCCGGTTGTTTGGGGTAATCGGATCTTTGTGACCAGCGCTGTCAGCTCTGATCCGAAAGCAACATTCCGCCCCGGACTCTACGGCGATGGTGATGCCTCAAAAGATCGCACGCGTCATCGTTGGATGGTCTACGCGGTCGACAAGAAGAACGGTAAGGTCGTTTGGGAGCGTGTTGCAGTCGAAGGCGAACCAATCGACCAACGCCACATTAAGTCGACCTATGCCAATTCAACTCCTGCTACTGACGGTCGTATCGTGGTTGCGTGGTTCGGTTCCCAGGGTGTCTATGCCTACGATTTTAACGGGCGACTGCTTTGGAAGGTTGACCTTGGACGACTCGACCTCGGTGCGTACGACATCCCAACCTACGAATGGGGGCCGGCCAGCTCACCAATCATCTGGAACAACCTCGTAATACTCCAATGCGACACCCAGGCTGATTCATTCCTTCTGGCCCTCGATGGGGCAACAGGTCAAACGGTTTGGAAAATCGATCGACAGGAAATACCGTCGTGGGGCACGCCTACGATTGCCACAACGTCGACAGGCCCACAGCTCGTGACGAACGCGTCCAACTTTATACGCGGCTACGACCCCAAGACTGGCAAAGAGCTGTGGCGACTCGGCGGCAGCTCTAAGATCACCGCGCCCACTCCGGTTTTTTCCGAAGATCTATTTGTGGTTGTCAGCGGCCGTGGTCCAGAGCGACCGATTTTTGTAGTCCGGCCAAACGCACGTGGCGATTTGACATTAGCGGATGGTAAGAAGAGTAGTGACGCGATTGTTTGGAGTATGACGGGTCGCGGATCCTACATGCCAACGCCGCTTGTCTACAACGGAACCCTGTACGTTTTGGCAAACAACGGTCTGTTCGACGCCTACAATTTGAAGACGGGAGCCGAGCTCTATCGTCAGCGACTACCACTGATTGGCAGTGGGTTCAGCGCTTCGCCCATAGCAGCTGACGGCAAGATCTATCTTGCGAATGAAGACGGAGAGATTTTGGTAATCGCCGCCGGAGAAAAGTTTACGCATGTCGCGACGAACTCAATGGGTGAACTGTTGATGGCAACTCCGGCATTGTCGGAAGGACGAATGTATGTGCGATCGTCGTCAAGTTTGTTCGCGATCGGGAAGAAACGCTAGCGATGAGTAGCGACAGTGCGCTAGTTTGAAGTTTCCTCTGCACTTCCTGCGCTTCCTGCTTGGACAAGGTCAGTACCGTAACGCGGTAGCGTCGGGTTCGTGGTACCCAAGACGGCTTGAAGAGTTACAGACCCGACGCTACCGCGTTACGCTACTGACCTTGTCCAAGCAGGAAGCGCAAGGAGCAAAACCAGGGCATCGCCAATTGCGGTTCACACAACGCTTGCCGCGTACGCATTCGAATGAAAACGGCAATCGATGAATGAAACAGAGTTTGAAAATCACACTTCGCAACTCCGATCCTCGCTGGAGTCTTATAAGGTCCGTTATTGGTCTGGTCACTTTAGGTACGACCAACGCTACAGAATTCTGATAGACCGTGGTCGGATCGCTGAGTTGATAGAATCGATCTATCAGGAAACGGTGCAGAACGCGGAACACTGCAAGGCAACGGGAGATGCTCTGCAGAATCTCTGCGTGCTCGTATGGTCGGCATGCGAACGGCATTGTCGCGGTGAGTTGTTGAGCGCGCGTCAGTACCTCGATGGATTTGCCGTTAATCAACTATTGAGTTTGATCGTGGGAACCCGTCACGATGGTTCGACGTTGGATTGGCGAAACCATTAGAGATGGATGAGGTAATCTGGATGGAGGTGCCCACGCGCCACGCGTTCATCAACATTACGCCACAGGTGAGGGAGTGTGTGCGCGAGAGCGGCGTGACGGAAGGACTCGTGCTCATCAACTCAATGCACACAACAGCAGCAGTCTTTGTCGACGGCGACGAGCAAGGTCTCTACCACCACTATGAGCCATTGGTGGACTGTTCATACACAGCCCTTTCTGAATTATCCCAACTCATTTCGGTGGCGCAAAGAGATTGTCTCGTAGGCTGAGTATAAACGATCCACCGACTTCCGTTGGTGGAATTCTCAAACTGCAACCACTACCACAACCCTCTGCTTTCTTGCGGACGCGCGCTTTTTGGTGTTAGGCTCCGCCACACCAACTCCCAAAAGACATCGACTGCAAAGGAGAACAAATATGAGAGTCTCCAGGATTTTTCCTCTTCTACTGATCTCGTTCTTAATAGTTGCAGCGTTAGCAATTCCCTTCCCGCGCACGCAAGCACGTGCTGCCATTGCACCGCTCGATCTTACGGGAGAGATTGATGGCGCTCCGTATCGAATAAGAGTTCCTGAGAACTGGAACGGGACCCTACTTGTTTTTGTCCACGGTTATCGTGACAAGGCCGATCACCCTGGCGAGCTAGACAACCGCAATGCTGATGTCGCGCCGAGTGCCGCGCTGGAAGCACCATTGCTGGCGCAGGGTTATGCGCTCGCAGGATCGGCTTGGAAAGAAAACGGTTGGGACGTCAAGGATGCGATGCAGGATATAAAGAACCTCACTATTTTCTTCGGAGATAACGTGGCAAAGCCTGAGCGCACAATTCTTACGGCCGCCTCTCTCGGATCGATCGTAGCATTCAAGAGTATGGAGCAGTTTGGTGGTATCTATGACGGTGCACTTTGTTTGTGCGGCGCAGGTGCTGGCGCTACCAGCATCTGGGATTCTGGCGTCCCTCTACTCCTCTCGTACGACATCATCTTCGGCATGCCAGCCTTGTGGGGAACAGTAGGCGAAGTGAGAAACGATATCGATTTCGACACCGAAGTCCTGGCCAAGTTGGTACCTGAGTTGAGTAACATCGCAAACTTTCCAAAGTTTGAATTCATGCGATTAGTGAGCGGAAATCCCGGTCGGGGTCTCATGCCACCACTACCGCCTGGTTATTATCCTAACTGGGTCGTGACTGATCTCTTTTTCCTCACGGAAGCTCGCGCTGAGTTGCAACGCCGGGCAGGTGGGCCATTTGTCCAAAACCTCGATCAGCATTACGAGCTAACTGCGGCAGAGAGAGCGTATCTGGCCGGGCTTGGACTTCCTGGGCCAGTTGTCGACGCCTGGCTAGCCCAAATGAACGCAAGGCGCAACATAGATGCCGATCAGAGTGCTCGCAACTACGTTAGTCACAACAACAACTACAACGGAAAAGTAAAGCATCCGGTGTTAACGATGCATACGATCCTCGATCCTCTGGTCGTAGTTGCTAACGAACATGCGTACGGTGACTTGGTTGCATCGGTCGGTCGAGAAGATCAGCTGTTTCAGACGTACACCATCGGAGTCGGTCATTGCAACTTCACCGGGCCGCAAGTCCTTACTGCTATTGGTGCAATCGACCTATGGCTCCGCACGGGTGTACGGCCAACTGCGGCAACATTCCCAGCAGCACTCGGCTTCAATTCGGCCTTCGTGCCACCAGCGCCGCTCCAGCCGTGACGGCGGAGTCAGGAGCAGGAGCAGGAGCAGGAGCAGGAGCAGGAGCAGGAGCAGGAGCAGGAGCAGGAGCAGCGAGAGCATTCGATGATCTGACTTGCTTGTCAAAGAAAACTTTAGGCAGCGAGGACTCCCTCCCTGGCTTGAACTTTGGACCCTCGTGCTCCTGCCTGCTGCTCCTGCTCCTGCGCCGTTGGTGGTACTGACCGCATGACACCAGGCTTGGAGATATGAGAATGAAACGAGTCCTTCTAATTGTCACGTTGCTGATGTGGATGAATAGTTATGCATCGCAACAACCAGTCAGCATTAGCCGCGGATTCTTCACGGGCAAGGATTTCTTCGAGATGTCCGACACTGAGAAACGGGCTTATGCTACAGGCGCAATCAATGGCATGCTTGTGGCGCCGTTGTTCGGAGCCCCAGAAGAGCGAGTGGGCTGGTTGAAGAGCTGTAGTGCAAACCTATCCGACGAACAGCTATCATCGATTCTCACCACGTATATCAACAACGACCCCCGACAATCCACAATGAGTCTGAACGTCGTAACCTTCAATGCCATGAAGGATGCTTGCGAGAAACTTAAGAGGGAGTAAGGAGGCCTTTACTCACTCACCTCACTCATGTTTGGGAACATCCCCCTCAACACCGATCGCATTTTGACATGGCCATAGAGCAGCTCCAGATAGCAACCAAACTGGTGAAGGGGATTGCTGGAGTCGAAGTTGCTCTCGACGGAAGTTATCAAAGCCAGGGAGTGCTGCTCGTATCCACGCCAATCCCGATACATCAGATACTGCATGCTGCCATCGCGAAACTCGATCACTTTCTCGACTAGTGCATGCAGCGCATCTTGTGTGCGTTGACTCTGGGCTTGTTTGACCAGGCGCATCAACGTCGCCAGGTCGTTGCAGAGCAACTGGGATTGTCTCAGACGTTCCTCGAAATCGTTGAAGAGCTGAAGTGGATCTAAGCGCGGGTTCAGAACCTGTAGCAACGTAATGAGCGTCTGTTGAAAGCAATTGGTCAACAGTCCATGTGCATGAAGAATCTTGCCATAGACCACCGGCGTTGACTGAGTTCTTATGTCGCCGATGAGTTCGCGTTCAAAGACTCTCTTTACATCGTGCGTGATGCCGTAGCTGATACCGTCGAATGTGTCGCGCAGGGCACTGGTAACGCTAGAGGAGTGCATTGCCTGCGCTTCGATAAATTCAATGAGGTAACGAATCTCGAAATGTAGCAGTTCCAGGATGGAGAGGTTTTCCTGCAGTGTGTCTAGTTTGTGTAGGTTACTTTCGATCAGTGAGAGCCTGTCAAACACTCTCAAGATTTCGTCGAAGACAGTTTGTGTCAGTTCAACAACGACTGAATCTTCAATCTTGTCTAAGGCGGTTTTGATCTCCTGTTGCAGCCGGACCTTGAGTTCCTCACTTAACCCGGCAACGGGCAGAGGCTCCGTGTCCTGTTCCAACAATCGGCTCAGGAGGATTTCCTCAGGCGTGGGAGTCAGCAGTGCGGACATTGGGGGATTTGAAGAGCGTTTTGAAGGACGTACATCCTTCTCAGGGTCATTTGAAAGGTGATTGTGGCTAGCGCTCAGTGCTAACCAGATTCCCGCGGGACGAAGCTCAGATTGTGGGCGCCTTGTCTAGAGAGGAGGTGCCGAGGTCCGATTGAGTCGGGAGGCGATGACTATTAACGATCGACGACCAAGGAACGTTGGTAATACGCCCAACGAGAAACAACCTCGTTGGACATCTTAAAGGTGAAGTGGAGGCGGGTACAACATTTTTCTTCAAAATCGCCACTTTGGGCGCGTTTTTGCACGTATGCCGCTCAGAATTTCACGGTTCGGAGGGTCGATATGAAGCTACGCTGTGTCGCACGCGGGCGAAGTGTCACTAGTAACAGTCTTCCGTCGAACTTGGATCTGCCCGATAGATGCGCCGGAAAGTTCATTTGGAGATCCGAGATCGATGAGCTGAGTGCCCGAAGGAAGGAGCGCGGTAGGACTGCCAGTTACCCGACAGCCCCCGCACAGATCCCGGCGTGCGGTTTTCCCCGCACCGGGCTCTTCGTTGATACTCGCTCCGGAGGAAGGCCTAGCGATAGACGGGTGTAGCACGCGCTGCGAGGCGTGGCCGAGTGAGCGCAAAGTGGCGAATAAGTTCAGTTTAGGAATACCACCAACGGAGCGGTATTCCAAACTGAACCAGCACCCAAAAGAAATTGTTCTTGACACCACAGGGTCAATAATTTAAATACTTGTTTGTCTTTGTTAATCGAACAAAGACTTGCCCTTCCTAATCCCCCGACCGATTTGAATCCATTCCAATGTGAGGCTCCAGCCATGGCATTTCCCCTTGTGTCCGCACTCCGCTCCAGCGATCTAGCCATAGACCTCGGTACAGCAAACACGCTCGTCTACGCCAAAGGTCGCGGCGTCGTACTCAGTGAACCCTCAATCGTCGCCATAAATAAGGTAACGAATCAGGTCGAAGCGGTAGGTAAGGACGCGAAGGAGATGTTGGGGAGAACCCCGGGTAATATTGTCGCCATCCGTCCAATGCGTGACGGTGTGATCGCCAACTTCGAAGTGACCGAAAAGATGCTTCAGCATTTTATCCGCAAAGCACACAACGGCAGGTCATGGGTTAGTCCCCGCGTTGTGATTGGCATTCCCAGCGAGATCACCCAGGTTGAGCGGCGTGCGGTCGAAGACTCAGCGTATCGCGCAAAAGCATCCGAGGTTTACCTGGTGGAAGAAGCGGTGGCAGCAGCAATTGGGGCTGGTTTACCTATCACCGAGCCCCACGGCAACATTGTCGTCGATATTGGAGGGGGCACTACAGACATTGCCGTTATGAGTCTCGGCGGAATCGTATACGCGCGGGCCGTACGAGTCGCAGGCGACGCGATGGACTCTGCAGTTGCCGAGTACGTTAAGCGAAAGTACAACCTGCTGATCGGTGAGCGCACCGCGGAAGAGATCAAGATTCAGCTTGGCAGCGCCTTTCCGTTTGGTGAGCCGCTCTCAATGGAAGTGCGCGGGCGCAATCTCGTCGAAGGCATCCCCAAGACAATCAGTGTCACAGACGACGAAGTACGTAAGGCTCTCGAACCTTCGATTATTGCGATTGTTGACGCCGTGCGAGTCGCCCTCGAACGCACGCCACCGGAACTCTCAGCCGACATTATCGATCGCGGTATAGTCCTCACGGGTGGCGGAGCGTTACTTAGAAATCTCGATAAGCGACTCATAAATGAGACTGGTCTGCCAGTCTTTGTCGCAGACGACCCATTGACCTCAGTGGTTCTCGGCGCGGGCAAAATGCTCTCCGACTTCGCGCTGTTGAAGCGAGTGAAGTGGGAAAACAAGTTGCAATACTAGTCAGTGATGAAACGGTCGTTGCAGATTGAAGATTGCGAATCTCTTGGGTAGATCTGAGATTTCCCATGTTTGATTCACCCGAACAACGCAGCCGAGTTGAACTGATCATTACGTTGCTGGCAAAGCTTTATGTTGTGTTGGAGCTTTCCCCTGACCCTTGCCCGGTCTGCAGCAAGACGTTAACTCACGATGCTGAGTGCCCCATCTCTCTCTCGTGGACAGTGCTCGATGAAAAAGAACAACAGGATGCGCGGACGGCCATCCGCACAGTCGCACTCAGCCTTGGTTGCGATGATTCATTTGTGGATCCGGTAACCCACTAGGTGGACCTCGTCAGTCAGAGTTTTCTCGCAGGCAGTTTTAGTGAAGCGCTAACCTGGTTTTCAGGTATCATTCCGCCAGTGAGATCGTTCAGATGAAACGCTGCACCGAATGCAACTCACTCTTTCCCGATGCCGAACAGTTCTGCGAGCTCGACGGTACGCCGCTCATCGCCGCTGAAGACGCCTCGGAAGGTGTGGTTATTAACCGGCCGCATCAATCAGCAGCCAGCCGCAGTCTTATGCCGATTGTGGCAGTGGCGGGTGTCTTCCTTGGAGTCGTACTATTTTTGGTCTACTTCGCCCTGACCCGTAAATCGGCGCCGGAAAACTCGAGCCCAACTACTTCCACTACCAGTGTTGCGGAACAACAATTCCCTACTCAACCTGTTCGGCCAGTGCCGGTGGCGAGCGCGAGTCCTTCAGCTGAGCCTTCGCCTTCTCCGAGCGTAGCACCCTCTCCGTCGCCTCAAGCTAGTCCCGCACGCATCGAATTGAGTTCAAACCCAATCTCGACCGCCGCCGGAGGCAAAACCGGTCCCGTAATCATCAAGCTGGATAGCGGTGTGACAGTGGAAGCAGACGAAGCCTGGCAAACCGCGGAAGGAATCTGGTATCGCCGGCACGGCGTTGTGACTTTGGTTGATCCCAGCCATGTCAAAGCAATCGATAAGGCCCCCACCGCCACGCCCCAGCCAACAGTCTCTCCGTCTCCATAAACCGGCTGTCTCTTTGTTGGTAAAGCAAAAGGCGTCTCCTTGGAGTGCGGGGACTTGTCACCGCTTTGGTACAGCGAGATCTGAATGCTCAAAGTAGGAGTCTCGGGTCTCGCTGTGACAAAGCGGTAACAAGTTCCCGCACTCCAAGGAGGCGCCCTCCTGTCACAAATCCAGCCCCTATTCTGTCTTTAAGGCAATGGAGGCGTGGGATGAACAGACTACTCGGATCTTTCGTATTGGCCGTAGGGCTTGTGCTTTTCCCGGTTGGTCAATTGGTCTGCGGGCAACAGCAGTCTAGCGACGCACCATATCTGGCAAGAGTAAAGGCCGACATCGCCGGGCGCGTCCATAGTGATAAGTCGCGTGTGACGATCAAGTTGCGAAACGGCTCGGAATTAAAGGGTCGCATTACGCAAGCAAGTGACAATATGTTCACGCTCAGACAGGACAAAACCAGTAGTCAGCGAGATATCAGTTATGCTGAAGTCGTGAAGGTGAAAGGGCAAGGCTTAAGCAAGGGGGCGAAGTTCGGTATACTTACGGCAATTGTCGCCGGAGCTGTCGTGATTGGCGCTTTGATCAGTTTGAAGAATTTCGATCCATTTGAACACGGCGTTCTTCGTTGATGAGATGACGCATCTGTCGATTTTTGCAGAATACCGATCTTATCTCTTTGCGCTGGCCAGCAGGATTTTGGGGAACGCGATGGACGCCGAAGATCTGCTGCAGGAAACCTTCCTTCGTTGGCAGCAAACGCCGCTCGCACAAATCAGATCGCCTAAGGCCTTTCTGTCAACAGTACTGAAACGTCTGTGTCTGAATCATCTGCAGTCTGCCCGAGTTCGTCGGGAAGAGTCGCTTGACCCACTCGCTCCTGAGCCAGCCGCATCGGACAATGTTCTTTATCAAACTTTAAGCGAACGTATTGCGCCCGCGCTTTTGGTTCTGCTCGAACGATTGTCTCCCAAAGAACGCGTGGTTTTGTTGTTGCGAGATGTCTTTGATTGCGAATACGAAGAGATCGCACCCGTCCTACGAAAGAATGCAGTCGCTTGTCGCCAAATGCTGAGACGTGCGAGACAACGCATCATCTCGGAACGATCCCGCTTCGTTGCTACACCTGAGCAACTTCAACGTCTTGCCGCGCAGTTTGCGCGCGCCTGCTCGAGCGGCGATTTGAAAGGATTGGTATCAGTCTTAGCGTAAGACGAGTTTTCGCGAGTAACTTTCGCAGTACTGGAAAAGTTCCTTTCAAATTCCTCGCGGTTGGATGCTTTCCGCAAAAAGTCCTAATCCCACCAACGGCACAGTTGGTGAATTGTTCACATAGGAAATAACGAGTTGCTCAGAAGTAATCCCAGAATTCACGCACCTCACCAGAAAAAACCAAGTTGGGAAAGGGGGCAAGCGGAGGATAGTTGCAGATTGTAGATTTCAGATTCCGACTGTTGAGAACGATTCTCGGGGGAAAATAATGCCGTTTGAAAGTATTCAACGTGTTGTTCGGTATTCACAGCGTCACCATCAAGTCGGCTGGCTCTTCATAACTCTCTTCTCGCTCCTCTGCACCGGTGTAGTCGCTGCAACCAGGCACGACACTTTCCCCGTTGCCCAGACAGGTAACATTAAAGGCAAGGTCGTCGCCGATATACCCGATCAACAGAAAACCCTTAGCGGCGTGACCGTCAAACTAAGTGGCGACATCCTCTCAGACAAAAAGCTGCAGACACTCAGCGATGATGAGGGCATCTACAATTTCACTAGTCTAACCGCAGGCGATTACATTCTCTCGGTCGAACTACAGGGCTTTACAAAGTACGAACAAAAAGTCAGCGTGCAAATAGAGGCAACGGTTGAGTTAGATATTCTGCTCAAGCCTCAAGCAATCACTGGCACAGTCACAGTAGTCGATGATCCCGCAAACGCGAACAAAACTGAATCGAGCGTGCCCGGAGTCATCACCACCGCCACCCTTCGTGACGCGCCCTTGATCGATCAGAGGTTTCAAGACGCACTGCCTTTGCTGCCGGGAATTGTCCGGGGCCCAGATGGCACCCTCAACATCAAAGGCACACGGCCGACGCAAAGCGGCATACTCGTGTCGAGTTTGAACGTCACCGATCCGGTAACCGGCAGTCCAGCAATCGAGCTGCCAATCGAAGCCGTCGACACGATTCAGGTCCATTCAAATCCTTATTCAGCAGAATTTGGAAAGTTCACGGGGGCTGTCACGACAATCGAAACTCGCTCAGGCAGCAACCGTTGGCGCTATCTGTTCACTGGCGTGCTGCCGCGACCCCGTTTACGCGACGGCAAAATCTTCGGCATCGGAGCTGTTTCTCCACGTGTAGCCGTCGGTGGACCAATCAAGAAAGACAAACTCTTTTTCTTCCAGAGTCTCGAATACCGTTTTCTTAGAAATGAGGTACCGAGTCTGGAGAATCTAAACGAGAATGAGCGGGACCTTCGACGTGAGAGCTTTGACTCGTTCACCCGAATCGACTATGTGATCAATGGGATTCACCGCTTGACTGCAAGCTTTTCCTTGTTTCCTCAGAAGCTCGACTTCGCCAATCTGAATACGTTCAATCCTTCGGCAACGACTGCCAACCTGCACCAGCGCGGCTGGTTTGTCGCCATCAACGAACAAGCAGCGTTCAAGTCGGGAGCGTTACTGCAATCGAGTTTGAGCGCCAAAGAATTTGACGCTGACGTCTTTGGCAATAGTGCCGCTTCCTACTCGATCACACCCGAGCGAAATGTTGGTGGCTGGTTTGATCGCCAACATCGCGACAGCCGGCGTTACGAATGGCTCGAGGTTCTCAACTTTGCGCCAAAGCAGTGGCGTGGCTCACACTCGGCTAAGACAGGTTTCAATTTCATCCGCGCCTCTTTTCGCGGCAGCGACACTAGCAAAGCAGTCAGGGTTGTTCGGACTGATGGTACAACGAGCCAGTTAATTGAGTTTGTTGGCCCAGGAAGTTTGAATCAGAGTGAGAATGAATACTCGCTCTTTCTACACGACAAATGGTCACCCGGAAGTCACCTGACGCTCGATCTGGGTTTGCGTTACGACCGCGATGGAATTGGAAAGCAGAACAACTTCGCACCACGCGCAGGCTTTGCGCTATTGCCTTCAGGATCTGATCGCACCGTGGTACGTGGCGGTGTCGGTATTTTCTTCGACAAGATTCCGCTGAATGTTGGCGCCTTTGAGCAGTTTCAACAGTTCAGGGTAACCACCTTTAACAGTGACGGAACGACCATCGCCGATGGCCCACGTTTGTATACCAATACCATTGAAGCGACTAAGGTACAGAATCCCTATAGCGTGGCGTGGAACCTCCAGGCTGATCATGAGTTCACGTCGCGCATGCTCTTACGTCTGGGCTATGAAGAGCGCCACACACGTGACGACTTCTTTCTTGAGCCCGTGAATCAAGCAGGCGCTTCTGGACAGTTACTCTTAAAAAACTCCAGTCGCTCGCTTTATCGTGAATTTCAGGTGGTAGCACGCGCGCGTCTACAGGAGAAGCGCAATCTGTACCTCGCATATGTAAAGTCGGAATCGCGCGGCGATCTCAATGACTTCAATCTCTACTTCGGCAACTTTCGCCATCCTGTAATTCGCGCCAACGAATATGGACCACAGAACTTCGACACGCCGCACCGCCTACTCTTCTGGGGAGACATTAGTTTGCCCAAAGATTTCGTAGCCACACCTGTAGTTGACTGGCGCAGTGGTTTTCCTTTCTCACTGCTTGATGAAGATCAGAACTTCGTCGGGCTACGCAACGAGGGCGGACGATTTCCGAAGTTGCTAACTCTCGATGTGTTGGTCACCAAAGGCGTGTCAATTCCCTTTCGGGGCAAGAAGTACAAAGGTCGAGTAGGTTTGTCTGTCTTCAACATCACAAACCACTGGAACCCAAGAGATGTGCAGAACAATCTGGACAGCATGCAGTTTGGGACTTTCTTCAACAGCGCCCGTAGGAGTTTTCGCACAAAGTTTGAGATTGTGAAGTATTGAGGCCAGGGATTCAGCCGCAAATGAACACTGATCAGAAAAAAGTAAAAGCCCTTCCTTATCTAAAATGCGATTTTGTCTCTCTATCTTGGATCTGATCTGCGGTTTTCAGAGTAAATCTGCGGCTGAACCCTTAACCACATCGCTGCAGCGTGACGCTGCCCTTCCCTCCACGCCCCATTTTTTTGTAAAGTCGCAATTGCAAGCGATCTCATCCCGCGTGAGTCTCCCCAAGCAACTCCGCTACTGAGGCGACGACTATGTTCAAGATTAAGCTTCGTTGGCTGTCTACCGCTACCTGCATCTTTGGCTGCCTTTTACTTTTTCCGGCCATTGCCCCAAGCCAGACGAAACCAGACCCGAGTACAAACAATCAGGACGTCATTAAGTTTGACACTTCGCTGGTGCAGACGGACGTCATGGTCTTCGATAAAAAAGGACGCTTCGTCGATGGTCTGAAACCTGAACAGTTTCAGTTGAAGATCGATAGTAAAGACCGCGAAATATCATTCTTTGAAAGAGTTGAGTCCGGAGGTCCACGCAATCGACGCGAAGAGTTGAATGCGCCACTGCCAAAATCCGTAAACCCTAGCGAATCCGTCAAACCAGGCCAACCAGCACTTCAGGGACGAGCCGTCATTTTCTTCGTAGATGATTTACACCTGGCGCCGGACAGTTTGGCGCGCACAAGAAAGGCGTTGCTCGACTTCATTGATCACGGAATTGGCGATAAAGACCAGGTGGCAATCACTTCGCCCAGCGGACAAATTGGATTTCTGCAACAGTTCACCACCGACAAAGAAGCGCTGCGTTCAGCCGTCGCCCGCTTGAACTACCGGACAAATACAAAGCTCGACATGGAAAAACCTCCAATGTCCGAGTACCTGGCCCTGAAGATTCGCGAGGGTGACAACCAGGCAATTTCTTACTACATTCAGGAGATCCACAAACAAAGCTGTTTTACAGCCGGCAACCAGGTAATCTGTACAATTTCGCCACAAGCTGCCAAACAGCTGGTCATGCTACGCGCGCAAGAGATCGTTGTGCAATCCGCGCCGGCAACAGACGACACACTGCGACTATTGGAAGGATTGATGCGCACCGCCGCTCAATTGCCCGGACGCAAAGTAGTGTTCGTGATTTCCGACGGCTTCTACCTGAACGATCGTAAGACAGGTGCGATCGACAGAATAAAGAAGGTGACTGACGCCG
This sequence comes from Pyrinomonadaceae bacterium, assembly GCA_036004125.1. Taxonomy (GTDB): domain Bacteria; phylum Acidobacteriota; class Blastocatellia; order Pyrinomonadales; family Pyrinomonadaceae; genus PSRF01. The sequence continues at coordinate 35,348 of DASYRR010000078.1, forward strand.
CCGGCCGCGCTGGAGTCGTTATTTTCACGCTTGATGCTCGCGGAATCGTCGGTGACTCAATCGACGTCACTAACAATAAACCCATGGAAGCAGGGAGTCTGCTAGCTGGCGGCACTATTGGTGAAATATCCGCTTCACAGGATGGCCTGAATGCGCTGGCAGCAGACACGGGCGGTCAGGCTTTTCGAAACACAAATCGGCCGATGCGCGAGTGGGTCGAAAGAGTATTGGATGATACTTCCAAGTACTATTTGCTTGCCTGGAAACCTGACAATGACGAGCAGAAGAGAGGTAAGTTCAAACACATCGAGGTGAACATTGTGGACCGGCCAGATCTCAAGGTCCGCGTGCGCACTGCTTATTTCAAATCAGCCGCGCTGCCTTTACTGACCACTAAGAAAAAGCCTGACAAAGATCCTACCAAAGCACGAGAAGATGACATGCGTCTTGTGATAGACGCACCCGTTTCGCAACGGCAGATACCAACAGAAGTAAATTTGCGCTTCAGTCAAATGCCCGGATTTGGCACTCGCGTCCTGGCTACTATCTCGGTAGATGACGACGCTCTAACGTTTGATCTAATTGACGGGAAACAAGCTGCGGACATTGATATTGGTGGGATCTTTTACGATGACAAGGGCAAACCCTTAGACAGTTTCGTCGGACGGCTCCGAATCTTTCCGCTAAAAACGGATGCGAGAGCTACGGCCTCTGATGCATCTGGCAGACACCACACTCGATCAATATACCGGTTCAGCACACTCCTTCCAGGGGGACTCTATCAAGTGAGAGTCGGCGTTCGCGATTTGAAGAGCACCCGGCTCGGCAGCGCGACAGACTGGATAACGGTGCCGAAGATTTAGACTCGTGTATTATGCCCCGCAAAATAACTTCCGAAGGAAAGATGATTGATGATTCCCCGATATGCTTTGCGCCTCCTCATTACCTCGTTGTCTCTTGCCTTCATAGCTCTTGGTCCCACTATCGGCGTCCGAAATGAAAACGCACTCGCATCGACTGTTCCGAACCAGCGGATGCCAAAAATCTTTTGCGCCTCAACCCTGGATCAGCCCATTGTCTATTTCAGCAAGATCTTCGACGCAAACATAAAGGCCCGATCGGGAATTAGCACTCTGCCTCTAAACTTTGCTTTCAAAAACTATCTGGTAGAAGAGTATGACTTCAAGACTAATTCCAACTTTCCTGCCAACTGTGGCTTTTTCGAAACCCTTAGTCAGGCAGAAGCGAACAAGCAACAATTAGTAGGCCAGGCGCAACAAGCGAACAAGCAGATCGTGGAAGTCAATTGGGATCCCGGCCCCTTAGTTGAAGTGCCGCAGGGAGACACCGTTTCCATAGCCCCGGCGCGACTACCGTCGACCCACACATTCTGCATGACGGGAGACAGAGGCGGCTCTTACTTCAGTGCTGTGTTCGACACAATTGGCACATTACCTAATCCAAAGTGGAATGATGCCTTCAACGATTTTCTGAGCAAAAACTATTCGTTCCCAGGCGCCGACGTCCATTGCACCAGCTTGAGCACGATTCGGGAAGCTGAGCGTACACGACAACAGCGAATGGATGGGTTGCGTCGAACAATGAAAGTTATCGATACTGGCTGGAAGTTTGACCCTAGCGGAGTGGCTAGCATCAAACCCAGACCAAGGCCAACGCCGCAAGAGGACGATCCGGAACCGGCACCTCGACCAGCCGCACCAACACAAACGCAGCAAACGCGCGACGCAGCTGTAAAAGAGATGCAGGAGTCAGTTGCTTTCTGTCGCAAGGATCCGATGCTTTCGGTTGTCTTCAATTGTGACTGGTTTGCGCGTAACGTTTACAACTATCGCACTGAACACCCAACCGACACATCGACTTTGGCGAATTTGGTCGCGGCAGAGAAGGTGGACCTATCATCGGCGATCGACAACACTCACGTGAGCATATGGGTGATGAACCGCGGCGCCGCTCAAAAACTCGAGAACCGAGTCATAAACTGCATCTCACAGAATGTGATTGTGACGCTTTACAAAAAGCCGCAAGCAAATCATCTGCAGGATTTCTACAACGCCGCCGTCGTCACGTGTAACAAATCGCCGTAGCGTGGCAAGTTCTTAGGATCTTGGTGTTCTGACAATCTAAAAGTTGCCGTGAGAGAAGTCTTAAGGACGGATGAATAGTTTGGACTTGAACCATCCCCACACTGCCGTGTGGGGATTTGAACTTTGCGCAAAGCCTGCTTCAACCACTCTGCGTAATCGGCGTAGTCGGTATCTACGACTCACTATCTCAGGAACACCACTGACACAACGATAACCAGCAGCACTGTAAACACGCCGGCGAAGATCCGTGACGCCGATGGCGTCGATCGTTTGTCGATCATCGTGGGAATCTTGAACCCGCTGTGTTCTAGATTTCGTTCGCGGAGCCACGCCATGTAGGCGTCAGACTGCATGTCATCACGTCGCCGCGTGACCGAATCGTTAAATCGGTTGTGGAATGGATTGTGGAGTAGGGGGTTGGATAATTCGGCTTTCATGATTCGATTCCTTTCAGCGCTTTGGTGGAGGGAGCTCAGCGCGCTAGCCAACGGGAGGGCAACCGGTATGCCGAATCCAGCTCCTCAACAATTTCACGGTGTTTGAAGGGGCAATGATTGAACACATGCCTGATTACGTCACCGTTTACACCAAGTGGGGCAGAGGACGTGTATTGACCAAGTAGAAAGGACTGAAAACCATGCACTGACTCCGTCAGTAGGATTGCTGACTCTTGAGGCAAAGCCGTAACGTACTAAAACACTGTCAAACCTCTTCCCCCGACAAAAACTCTCAACATTTCTCCAACGAAAGCTTCGAACTTTCCTACGCCTGAGCCGCATCTGATCTAATATGACTGACCTTTACCGTTACATCGTTTGTGCAGGATTGGTCTGCTTCTTATTGCTCGCCACGTCATGTCATGGGGGCTCACCTAACGAACCGGTTTCAGTAGACAGTACATCTGCAGCGGAAGACATCACACGCGCAGATCAACTCTATACTCAACGAGAGGATCTGATGCAATTGCGCCGGGGTATAGTTTCATTGCGACAGGCGCTTACTAAAGATCCCGGTAACTACGACGCAGCGTGGAAACTTTCCAAGTTCAATTACTATCTCGCGACTCACACCGACGATCCGAAGGAGCGAGATGATGCGTTTCGCACGGGTATTGATGCCGGCAAAACTGCGGTCCAATTGCAAGGTGAAAAACCGGACGGCCATTTCTGGCTGGGAGCAAATTACGGCGGTGCCGCACAACATTCCACCATTCAGGGACTCGCAACTGTTGACGATATACGTAACGAAATGGAAACGGTGTTTCGTTTGGATGAAGGCTATCAGAATGGCAGTCCGTACATGGTGCTCGGCCTCCTCTATCTCAACGCGCCAGGCATCGTAGGAGGCGACCCCCAAAAAGCGGTCGAACTGATGGAAAAGGGTCTTCGCTTCGGCGAACCAAACGCTTTCCTCCACTTACATCTGGCTGAGGCCTACGCGAAAGTGGGACGCAGCGAAGACGCTCGCAAACAAGTAAACACAATCCTCTCAATGAAGCCCGATCCAAACTATCTGCCCGAATACAAAGAGGCAGCTAATGATGCTCAGAAGATCCTGGATCAAATCAACCACGCTGATTGACGTCGTACCAAATCTGACGGTGGCCTGGTTTGAATCCTCTTTCAAATGACAATTGGTGGATAAATGTCAAATGATCAATGACAAATGACTCGTCCTTCCTTATTTGAAATGCCACAGGTGCCTTATAATGACCCCAAGCCCCTTCTTCCCTCGAACCATTCATTCCCGAGGAGTTCATCATGTTGCACAGACTATTAGTTCTTTCATTCCTCTGTGTGTGTTCAGCCCTCTTGGTTACCACCGCGAAAAGCCAGGTAACAGGTCTGCCTTATCGACTCAGCGACAAAGATGTCGAGAAGATTATCAAGCGGATCGAGCAACAGTCAGATCGCTTCCGCTCGAGCCTTGATTCCGCGCTGGATAAGAGCCGGTTCAATGGCAGTAGTCGCGAAGACGACATCAATCAATTCGTCAAGGATTTCTACCAAGAGACGAAGAACCTGCGCGACCGCTTCGATCATCACCAATCGACCGCTCCGGACGTCCAGTCGGTGCTTGACAGGGCCGCGCGCATCGACGATTTCATGCGCCGGTATCGACTCTCGCCGCGCGCGCAAGAAGACTGGTCAACACTGAAAAACAATTTGGATGAATTGGCTGCAGCCTACAATGTAAGTTGGCGTTGGGTTGGTTACGAAAGTAATTATCCAGCTCCGGGCGTCACGTATCCTAGCGGAACAACGGTTGGGATGCCTTATCGTGTATCCGATCGCGAAGTTGAAAAAATACTGCGTCGTATTGAGCTGCAGTCTGATCGATTCCGTTCAGCGCTTGACTCGTCGCTCGACAAGAGTCGACTCAACGGCAGTCGAGAGGAAGACGACATCAACAGGTTCGTGAAGGAGTTTTACGAACAAACAAAAACGCTGCGGGAGCATTTCGACCATCACAAATCAACCAGCTCAGATGTGCAGTCGGTGTTGGAGCGAGCAGCACGTATTGATTCATTCATGCGCTCAGGTAGCGATTCGTTCTGGCGTCGATCCGGAAAGAACAAAGCCGCCAGCGAGTGGTCCCGCCTACGTGCGGCTCTCGACGAACTCGCCAATGTCTATAACGTCAGCTGGGGATGGCGGTATTGATGGCGAGAGCGACTGTTTCACTTGACCCTGTTTTTGATCAACTCTTTGAAATGTGCTTTGATGAGGTCAGTACCACCCCGCGGTAGCCAGGAAACTTTAACCACGAAGCTGCAATACCTTGTACTAGACAAGCAGATTGCGAGATGAAACTTTCGAGAGTGAAGAGACAAAGGAAGTGCCATCTGGTTTTCTCTGTGCTCCTCTGTGTCTCCGTGTCTCTGTGGTAGGGCAAGTCCTTCGTCACCACAGAAGACACGGAGACACAGAGGAGCACAGAGAAGGACCAAACTCAGTTTGAAATCAAAAGGGTGTCTCACTGAGTTTCTAAGAAGGCACAAAGACACTAAATCAGAAGAGAGGTAAGGTTCTATGTATTACAAACCCGGCGCCCATATCGATGTACGTTTGACGATTACTCCCCACCGACTTCTTACCTTATTGCGAAACCTGACTACAGCGTTTCTTATTCTGCTCGCCGGCATCGCAATGAGCGCAATGGGCATCGCCCAACAACCCGATAAAGGTCAGGGAGAGTTAACTCAAGGTGTTCTGAAGATTCCAGTAGAAGAGGTGCGGATACCCGTGTTCGCAACAGACGATCGCGGAAGATTTGATACCCAGCTCTCAGTTGATGATCTTTTGATCCGGGAGGATGGTATCGCTCAAAAAATACGAGGCGTATATCGCCTGCCCGCTTATGTAGTGCTGCTCGCGGACACGGGCGGTGAGGTTAACCCGCTAAAGAGTGTGAGATTGACGGCAAACGTGGCGACCGAGTTCGTTGACAAACTCAGATCTGAAGACTCGATCGCCGTGATGCAGGTTAACAATCACGTCGAGTTAATCAGCGACTGGACCCAGAATCGCGCGGAGACAGTTAAGAAGATCCGCACAAAACTGTTACCGGCAAAGCGTAGCGCGCTAGTTGAGGGATTAATGCTCGCCGCTGACAAATTACGAAACGTGCCTGCCGGTAACCGTCACCTGGTTATCATTTCGGATGGACTCGATCCAAAGTTCAGGTTGGATGAAATCATGCACAACCTGGCCGGATCCGCCATAGCTGTGCACGTCATCAGTTACACATCACTCAAAGGTGTGTTCACTCAAAAGTCCGTCTCGCGCCCGAGGGAAAAGAGCAGTGTGCCACAAGAGCTCATCGACTCGTGGCCGCACACTCACGACCCCAGAAACCCGACTGTGTACGACATGAAGGACATTGTTCAGGCCAAGGGTGGAGTCACAATTGACGTCGAACGCATTTTCCGGAGAGGTGGCGCACCTAAGAAGGAAATCGAAAAGCGTGTATTGGAGTTTGATCAACTAGCTGAAGCAACCGGCGGCGTGGCCTGGTTTCCGGAAGATGCGAGTGAAATGTTATTGAAAGCAGGTGACGCCGCGCGTGACATCGACTCTCAGTACGTCGTTACCTACAAGCCACAAAGATCATTTGCCGAGGCGCCGGTTGGTGAGTACCGGAAGCTTGATGTGATTTCACGTCGTATAGGATTGCGTGTTCGATCACGACGGGGTTATGTGGTGAACCCAGGCAGACCGTAACTGATGCGAAGAGCTTTGCGCGTCGCGCCGCAAACCCCTTCAGGAAGTCTTGTCTGGAAACAGCATCCGCAGATTAGGAGCAGATTCAGTAACTCGTTGCTGATTCGGATCAGCCAGTGAACTTTTGGGCTTGGGCAATCCCCGAGGTTAACTTGTGCTTCCTTCTAAGCCGCCATCTCCAAGTACCGGCAAAACGCGTTCGCCCACTCCCTTCTTGGTTACGCGCCGTCTCAGTCATTTGCGGTTTCCAATAGCTTTCGATAATCCTCATTGTTCGGATCCAGTCGCAACGCCTCCTGAAGAGCTTTCACGTCGAGTTCTGTCTTTCCCCGTTTCAATAAGCAATATCCTTTGAGGGCATGCCAACGGGCATTAACATTGTCAGCAGAGACTGCTTTCTCAAATTCAATTTGAGCCTCGGCAAATTAAGATGATTGAGGAATTGAAAGCGCAGGCGAAACAGAGTTACGTGAGTGCCTACAACTTCGCCCTGGTCTATGCTGGGCTCGATGAGAAAGATACTGCGTTTCAGTATCTGGATAAGGAATACGCCGAAGGAACCTATTACCTGAACTACCTCAAACTCGAACCACTGCTGAAGAACCTGCACTCAGATCCGCGCTACGCAGCGTTGGTCCGACGCATGGGCTTTCCGGAGGCGCGGTAGGATCTTCCTCTGTGGCACTACTAGAATCGATAACGACGGGTGGTGGTTCGTTAACGTACCAGGAATGAATCCGTCTGATCCGTCGCTGAGGATCTCCGGATCAATCGTAATAGGCAGCGAGTCGATTTCGTTTTCTTCGATTACAGAGACATCGTCTCAAAACCTCATGGCCGATTATACGAAGGTCTTGAATCGCGCCGTCAGGCGAAATCTCATGCGCTTCCCAAATGATTTCATGTCTCAGTAGACTGAGACTGAGGCTTTGAGGTTCCATTTTGGCACCTCAAAGGGAAGAGTCTCTCCACACTTAAACTCGCTCGTAATCAAAACACCACAAACACACAACAATTTCCACTCAGCTCAACCGCACACCTCAAGGATTTCTCAACCAGATTTCCTATCCTCTAACTGTTCCCTTAGGCCCCAAGGTAATTAGGAATTTGTAATCGGAGGAGATTGCTATGAAATCATTTCGTCCATCCTTGAGAACCGCTGTTGTCATTGCTGCCGTAACTGTGATCGCTTTGGGAATAGTTGTTTCAACCAGAAAAACGGCCGCGATTGGTGGCACACCGTTCGGACCGCCCGTGAAAGTCACGCCTGAGTTGGGCTATGGCTACGAGCCAACCGTTGTCGTCGATCGGTTCGGCAACATCTTCTCCACAGCGCACAAAGAAAACTGGCAGCTCGTGCTTGCACCCGACATCAATTCGCCAACCTACACTCGAAGTATGTCGTGGGCGTGGGTGTCGGTTGATGGCGGCCATACGTTCGACAACATACCCGGACTCACTTCATTGTCGCTGGAGCAACACGAATTTGGCGATGAAGGTGATATGACGTTTGACGATGCCAACCATCTTTACTACGTCGACACGAATGTCGCTGACGATACCTTCACTCGCTGGAGTGTGAGCGGGGCCGGACTCCAAAACATCACTCTCGACTTCACCCGTCCACTCGTTCCGTCCGCAGAGTTGGTTGACGATCGACCCTGGATAACTGCTCACGGCAACGGACACGTCTTCTATCTCGGCAACGAAGGCGACAAGGTGACGTATCCACTGGGGCAAGGCACAGGCAGCGGTTTTGGTCCAGGTCGCTACACGGTCTACTCGTCATATGATGGCGGACAAACCTTCGACAGTCTTGGTTACACGTTGAAAGATTCAGGTTGGTGCCGACCTGCATCCGACCACGCCGCGGGTTCACCCTATGTCTATGTTGTGTGCGGCAACGATGGCGGTTCAAACGACGTGTATACGCCAAACAATCCGAAAGGCACTCTCTACGCATATGTTTCCTCGGATGATGGTCACACGTTTGAGCGATATGTGGTCGGTAGCTACAACTCGACCGATAGCACTTTCAGCTGGCCCACTGTAAACGTCGCGCCTGATGGATCGATTTGGGCGCTCTACGTTGATGCTTTGGACGTGACGGACTGCGGCACGGATATCACGGGATTTACGACGTGCGATCCGGTAACGAATCGTTTGCTGCTTTATCACTCGACTGACCACGGACGAACGTGGAAAGGTCAGGACATCACTTCGGGTCGCGGTCGATACGAATATGCGTGGCTGGCGATCTCAGCTGATGGGAAGAAGCTGGGCGTTGGAGTGTATTACCGCCCAAACCTGACGTCGCCGTGGTTGGTTTACGGGAGTGTGTTTAGACCAGGGCAGAAGCCGGTGCTGACATCCCTTGATCCTTACAACCCGGTTGCGCCTGCGAGTGCGAGTGAGCCGCCGGGGGATTACCTGAACAGTTACTTCAATCCTGATGGGACGCTAAATGTGATCTGGACACGACGCGAACTCACAGTTGGCACAACACTTTTGCGCAGCATCTACTTTGCGCGCTCGCTTTGATTTTTTGGAGCGCGTGGCTTTGGCATTTGATGTGTGGCGACCGTCTGGTTGTGGGGCGGTCGTCTGATGTGAAGCGGTTTCGACCCAGCGCCGACGCTGCGAATTAAGGCAGTCCCGTCAGGGTGAAACTCACCGATTCAACCCAGATTACTTTGGAATAGTTGCTGAATGTCGGTAGTTTGCGTTCATCGTTTCGTCCTCTTCTATGCGAAAGAGCATCAGCAGATTACGCGGATTACGCAGAGTCAATCAAGCCGTATGCTGTCGGCTCGTTTCATATTGCGTGTTGGCCTCGATCTCACCTGCATCGACGCTTTTCTGCAAAGCCATCCCTCGATTCTCCCCACCCAATCGGTGTACTCTTCTGCACATTGACTATGTCATTCATGAGCAAGACCTCAGCATTCATTGGCCTCAACGGCCTGCGAAATCTCATGTCGGATTCGATGGCTGTCAACATGGGATCGGCTGCGACGGTCATTTTTGTGCGCGGTCGCGGCGTGGTGGTAGATGAGCCGTCACTGATCGCGCTCGATACCGTTACCGGTGAGGTGATCGCAATTGGCATTGAAGCGCAAAAAATGTACGGACGCGAGCCGCGTGGCGTCGCGGTTTTCGCTCCAATGATAAGTGGCGTCGTCGCCGATTTCGAAAAGACCAGGCAGATGCTCGCGCTCTTCGCGAGTCGGGCGCGCAGTAGCTTTTCTCATTTCAGTCGTCGCGCGTTAATGAGCGTCCCAACTGCCATCACTCCGGTTGAGCGACGCGCATTGCTCGGCGCCGCCGAACATGCGCGCATCGGTCGTGTCTGGATGATCGAAGAGGGTCTTGCTGCTGCGCTGGGCGCCGGTGTCAGCATGGAGGACAGCCACGCCTCCGCGATTGTGAATGTGGGCGGGGTGAACACTAGCGTTACTGTTGTGGCGAACGGTGACATAGTTCACGCCAATGCAAAACGAATTGGAACGTCAAACGTGAGTGCTGCGATTATCAATCATGTACGTCGTCATCGTGGGCTCGCAATCGGCGAACAGACAGCTCAACGACTCACACTGGAACTAGCTTCGGCAATGGTCCCGGTTGACCTATCGCAGTCGACGTCAATCAGTGGACGCGACGTAGTGACAAGAAGTCCCGCGGCAATCGAAATAACAGCCGGCGAAATCTACCCGTTGGCCCAGGAAGTCGTTCGCGAGATAGTGGACGGCATAGCGGTGACGCTTTCTGAGCTGTCCCCTGAAGTGGCCGGCGATGTTTATGAACGAGGCATCATTCTTACAGGTGCTGGATCGCTCTTTTGCGGCTTTGATGATTTTTTGCGCGACGCCACAAACCTATCAGTGTCGGTAGCCAGCGAACCGCGTTACGCTATCGTCCGCGGCCTGGCCCAACTCTTCGACGAACCGCAATGGTTGCGTCGTCTAAAGCAAAACGACTCCCCCGAACTGCTGGGCGCCGAGAACGCCACACTTTAAATTTTTGGAGTGGAGTGGCCGCTTTGTCACATCGGACCTGCACTTTACGAATCCCACCCACGGGCAATGGGTGGATGCTTCAGATCCTTACTACAACAGCGCTCCGCAGTAGTTTTGAAAATTCCCACCCAACGGAAAGAGACTGTGTCAAAAGTCGCGGCCCAAGCACGCGAGTAAAACTTTAACCACTTAGGCACAAAGACAGTAAATGAGAAGAGAGGGTTTTGTTCAGCTTTTTCTCCTAATCGTATTCGTGTCTTCGTGCCTTGGTGGTTAAGTCTGCCTTAGTTTTTGCAGTCCACTGGGTTTTGACACAGTCTCGGAAAGTTGGTGGGATTTAAGAGTTGGTGCAAAGCGTTACTCATCACCAAATCTGCGTATTCTGTGAGTATCGCCCTTTTTCGACAAAAACTCTCAACACTTCTCGAGTGAAAGCTTCGAACTCTCAAAGCCGTAGCCGCATCTGATCCAACATGACTGATGTTTACCGTTACATCATTTGTACAGGATTGATCTGCCTCCTATTGCTCACAACGTCGTGTAATGAGAGCGCACCTCACGAATCAACGTCAGCAGACAATGTAACTGCAGCGGAAGACATCACACGCGCAGCGCAACTCTATGGCCAACGAGAAGATCTGATGCAACTGCGGCGGGGTATAGTTTCATTGCGACAGGCGTTTACTAAAGATCCGGGTAACTACGACGCTGAGTGGCAACTTGCGAAGTTTAACCATTATCTGGCGACTCACACACAAGATCAGGGTGAGCGTGACAAAGCATTTCGCGATGGCATTGAGGCCGGAAAAGCTGCGGTCCAATTACAGGATGGGAAACCGGACGGCCATTTCTGGCTGGGCGCCAATTACGGCGGTGCCGCACAACATTCCGCCATTCAGGGACTCGCAACTGTTGACGACATACGTAACGAGATGGAGAAGGTGCTGCGTTTGGATGAGGGCTACCAGAACGGGAGCGCGTACATGGTACTCGGTCTGGTCTATCTTAACGCTCCGGGCATCGTAGGGGGCGATCCGAAAGAAGCCGTCGAACTGATGGAAAAGGGTCTGCGCTTCGGCGAACCAAACGCTTTCCTCCACTTACATCTGGCTGAGGCCTACGCGAAAGTGTGACGCAGCGAAGACGCTCGCAAACAAGTGAACACAATCCTCTCAATGAAGCCCGATCCAAACTATCTGCCCGAATACAAAGAGGCATCCACTCAGGCTCAGCAGATTCTGAACAAAATAGACCAAGCTGATTGATCAGTAATCTGCGGATATCATCGAGTCGTCGCGCGCACGTAACAAGCGACCTTCTAAACCGAGAAGCCTGTCGGCAAGCGCCACCATGCGTCGATTCGGTATCGCGTAGGGACGCTGCGCTATTACGCGTTGCATTGCTTCGTCCTCACGGGCTCGACCCAACCAGCACACATAGATGATCAGCGCGGTGGCAGTCGAGCGACTCACACCAGCTTCGCAGTGGATGAGCAGTGTGCCGCTTTCTGACCGAAGCTGCACGGCTAATTGAATTATTCGTCGCACGTCTTCCTCGGTAGCGCCTTCTTGTATTGACATCAGCGATCAGCAAGCGCAACTTACGCTCAGCATTCTCGTAACTTTCTGGAAGTGGATCATTCGCGTCGCGAATCGACACGAGGTAAGTGACCTCGACGTAGCGGTCTGGTGTACAAGGATCTCACCAGCTTCGAGTCGGCTTGCGATTTCAATCCTGATCTCGCGTAGGCTCATATTTTGACGTTGTAGCCGCCTCGCGTTTCCATTTGGGCATCAATCAAGCCTCGCTAACCACATCAGTTCTTGAACCTGCAAAATCAAAAATCATCCGCGATTACGCCGATTTCACAGATTTGAAACCTGAATCAGTCTCTTCTTAGTAGCTCCTACACTCAGGAAAAAATCTGCGTAATCTGCGGATAAATGATTTACGATTCACAATTCACGACTTACGATTCACGGCCGATGAAGCTTTGTTCGTCCCACATTAACTGCGACTCAAGTAAGGGCCCAGCTATGAACAAAACCTACACTTTCGTTTTCGTCGCATCAATTCTCCTGTGCCTCGCCCCCGGCTGCAGCAACGTGTTCAAACGTTATAAGTGTACGAGCACTGTTGTTGTTAGTCCCAAGTCGGCCGAGGATTACATTAGAATCGCATTGGATCATGGATCACGCCGCGAATTTGATTGTGGTTATGGAGCGTGTGACGAAGCCGTGAGGCTAGAGCCAAAAAATCCAAAGGCATATTATTGCCGTGCCCTAAACACTCTTAGTGACGAAGCCGCACTAAGAGACCTTGCTCGTGCTATTGAGTTGGATCCACACGAAATTGATTCATACGACTATCGCAGCAGAATCTACAAACGAAATGATGACCCGGACCGGGCGGTGAAAGACTTAGAGATGATCGTAAAGGTGTGTCAGGGAAAGTGCGACCAACTTTACCTTGCCGAGGTACACCGAAGGCTGGGGGAGTTTTACATGAATCGGAAGGATTATGAAACCGCAGCTCTGGATTATACGGAGTCTGTTCGTCTGGCCCCCGAGTCTGTCGTGTCATATAAAGGCCGCGAGGCAGCTAACAGGAAATTGGAACGACATGAGCTCGCTGACGCAGACGTGGTGAAAGCAGTAGAGCTCGAGGGCGCTCAATTTGGTGCAAAAACGCCTGAGATGATCGAGCTCGGAATATTAAACTACAGGGCCACGAGTTTGGCTCAACCACCATATCCCGATCTTCCCGTTCATCTGCGAAAGTCTGGAGACGTCGAGATAGCAGTCGAGGTAAGCGAGACGGGACAAGTGCTCAAAGCCTGGGGACAGTATGGCAACTCATGGTTGTACGACACGGCAGTCCCGGCGGCGGAACGAGTGCGCTTCAAACCACTCATAATAAACGGCAAGGCAGCAAAGTTTACCGGTCGTTTGCGATACACATTTACGGCCCCGAAGTAGAGGGAAAGAAACCTCGAAGGAAAAACTCATGCGCACCCTACTCTTCATCCTAATCCTTTTCGCGTCGCAAACAGCCACTTCAGACCAGGTCGCCTACCCCGAAGGCTATCGCACCTGGGCGCACGTCAAGAGCACGATGGTTGGCCCAACACACAAAAACTTTGCGACGCTGGGCGGCTTCCAACACATCTACGCGAACGAAGCAGCTATGACCGGCTACCGCGCCCGCAATTTTCCGGAAGGTTCCGTAATCGCATTCGACTGGCTCGAGCTCGCTGAGAATAACGGCGCGTTTGCGGAAGGCCCACGACGCCAAGTCGACGTCATGGTCAAAGACTCAAAACGCTTCGCCTCAACTGGCGGCTGGGGCTTCCAACGTTTCGTGAAGGACAGCAAGACCGAACGCGCGTCAACTCCCAGTCCCCAGGACTGCTTCATGTGTCATGATCGACTTAAGAAAGACAGCCTCGTTCTCAGTTCATTGCGTCAGTAGTTTTGGCTGGGCAGAATAGACTTCAAATCCCTACATGGCTGAAATCCCAACAACGACAGTTGGTAGATAGTTCAGATCCTTTCTACTGCTGACTGCTCAAGCGAGGAACACCCCCAAGGTCTGTGTCAACCGGCTCTGCCGCACTCCTTGCGGAAAGCCTCTGGCTTTCCGGCAACTTACCCCAACAAGAGGCGAGGCTACGCCTCGGGGCGGCTTTGCCGCGCTCCTTGCGGAAAGCCTCTGGCTTTCCGGCAACCCACCCCAAAGAAGTGAGGCTACGCCTCACCGTCGCGAGTACCACTTAATCTGATCAATATCAACCAGCAACGGTTCATCTTCTGCCGCCCGACGCATCCAAATACGAACACTGGAAAACTTGTAATCCTCAGCACTCTCAACCAAACCAGCGCGCACGGGATTCTGATGAAGGTATCTCACCTTCTGCAGAAACATCTCTTCGTTTGGTAGCAACTTTGCGTTGGGATGGTGATCCCAAAGCGAATAACGATAGTTACGACGCATGTCTACGTGACGTAACTTCTCCAGCGACCGCTGATGACCTTCATCCTTCAAAAACTGAATAACTCGACGACTAATGATTCCATTGATGTACTGAAGCACTTTCGATGGTTTCAATTCAGAGCCGACGATACTATGAAGGTGATCTGGCATCACAAGATACGCGAAGAGTAGAAAACCCGCCGATGTCCTTGCCTCGGCTATAGCTTTACAAACGATTTCTTTGATGTTGTCTTTGCGAAAAACCGGCAAGCGATCTTTTGTAACCGAAGTTAAATAGTAAGCGGGTGAGTATTTGCAGATGCGAAACATGAGGTGCATCCCTTTCAATGTGAGTATTGGTACTGCTTGTGACGAGATTACCTGAGTTAATGGGCGAACGCGAGGCGTAGCCTCGGATTTTCAGGGGATGCCTGCCGGAAAGCCAGAGGCTTTCCGCAAGGAGTGCGGCAAAGCCGCGAACCATGATTTTGTATTGGGAGCGTGCCGGAAAGCCAGAGGCTTTCCGCAAGGAGTGCGGCAAAGCCGCGAACCATGATTTTGTATTGGGAGCGTGCCGGAAAGCCAGAGGCTTTCCGCAAGGAGAGTGGCAAAGCCGCAAGGTTGTGACTTACCCGTCCTCCCGCAAATCATTCGTACCTCAATGCAATCAACGGATCGACCTTCGCTGCGCGACGCGCTGGGATGTAGCACGCCACCAACGCCACGACCGTCAGTAACCCAACTACACTCACATAGGTCAACGGATCGGTCGCCGTAACTTCGAACAGGAGTGTGCGCATCAATCGCGTTAGCGCAAATGCACCTCCCAATCCGATAGCTGTGCCGATTACCAACATAAAAAGGCTCTGGCCGAATACGAGTCGCAACACATGAAGTGGTTGCGCCCCAAGCGCCATGCGCACACCTATCTCTTGCGTCCGCTGCGCCACCGAATAAGCCATCACGCCGTAGATACCAATCGCCGCCAGGAACAGCGCGATCCCTGAGAACGTGGCCAGCAGTAACGCGAGGAAACGTGGTTGGACCATCGACTTCGACACTACCTCATTCATGGTCCGAAGGTTATAGACCGGCAAACTCGGATCCAGTTCACGAACGACACTGCGTATCGAACTCTCCGCCGCGGATTCATTCGAGGTGCGAACGACAAAACTCAGATTCCCTCCGAGGAAGTCATTCGCCACCTGTCGTACCTGCAGATAGAGTTCGGGACCGGCCGGCTTATCCATGCCTGCATTCTTAGTGTCTTCAACCACGCCTACGATCGTGAACCAGACCTTGGGGTCTGCAAAGGTCGGATTCACGCGTCGGCCAATCGGACTTCCATTCCAAAACCTCTTAGCTAGTGCCTGGTTGACAACCACGACCTTCATTGCTTTGTCGTTGTCGTCCTGCGCCTCAAAAGTGCGCCCTTCCAATACTCGGATCTTCATGGTCTTGAAGTATTCGTTACCGACGATGTTCCAGTAGTCGACATTCTGCGCAGGACTATCGGGAGTTTGCTGGTAACCTTCAATCTCTGTGTCGTTAGCATTGATACGACGTAGCGGGGGTAACCCACTCGCCAGCGACGCCGATGTAACGCCCGGAACACTGACGAGTTTTTGCTGAAGCGCGTTTGCGAATTGCAGCCGTTCAGGCGTCTTGTATTTGACGCCTGGAAGATTCAAGCTGAAGCTGACCACACCTACCGGCTCAAAGCCGGTGTTGACTTGTTGCAACTTCCAGAACGCGCGAATCATCAAGCCGGAGCCGATGACCAGGATTACCGCGAGCGTAATCTCTGCTATTACCAGCCCCTTGCGAAGTGTCTGACCTCCTCCTCGAATTGCCCGTTGCCCCGCGCCGCGAATCCAATTAGCCAGGTTACGCTCACTTACCTGGGCCAGTGGTGCGAGACCAAAAAGAAAGACCGCAACTATCGACACTGCAATCGTAAACCCGAGCACTGGCAGACGAACGCCAATCTCCTCAGTGCGCGGCACACTATCGGGCGCAAAATGAAGCAGGACCTTTAGACCTACGAATGCGAGCGCTACGCCGAGTACTGATGCTAGCAGGACCAGCACGAGGCCCTCGGCAACAAACTGGCGCACCATTCGTCTTAGACCAGCGCCGAGTGCCAGTCTGACCGCAAACTCGCGATGACGCGATTCCGCACGGGCCAGCAACAGGTTCGCAACGTTCACACACGCGATAAGCAAAACAAAACCAACCGCCGCCATGAGCACCCACACGGCTTTCCGCGCCTGTCCGACAACATCTTCGTGCAGTCCTAGCATTACCACCGGGTGACGTTCAGGGTTGAGTAAATGCTGAGCGCGACTCTCACTCTGCCAGCCAGCCATCAAACTCGTCATTTCGCTTTGCGCTTGCTGCATAGTCAACACCCGGTTTCAATCTGCCGATCACCGAGAGAAAGTGAGAGCCACGATTGCCAGGGTTCGCGGGATCGAATTGGAAGGGCAAAAGGACGTCAACCTGATCATTACTCCCCGGAGGAAATGCAAAATCGGCAGGCATCACACCGATAACGGTAGTCGATTGGGAGTTGATGAGGATCTGTTTTCCGATGATGTCGCTTGCGCCGCCAAAGCCTCTTTGCCAGAGCCCATGCGAAACGATCGCAACCTTGGCTCCACCATTTCGATCCTCTTCTTCAGTGAAGTTCCGACCGCTCGCTGGCCGCACTCCCAGCACGTCGATCATGCTGCGTGTTATGCCGGCAGAAGTTACTCGAAGTGGCTCACTTTCAGTCCCGACGTTCTGCCCACCCGGCGCCCAGGCACCGATGGCTTCCCAGGATTTTGCTTCGCGCTGAATGTCGAGTAGTTCCGGAGGTGACAGCCAGAACTTCTTGAGCTGCATGGTTGGGAATTCGCTGTAGACACGTACCAGTTGACCCGGTTGCTGGTAAGGCAACTCCCGTAACAAGACCGAGTTGACAACGCTGAAGATAGCCGAATTGGCACCTATGCCGAGTGCCAGTGTCACAATCGCCACAACGGTAAACGCCGGATTCTTTTTCAGCATGCGGAGAGCGTATTTCAAGTCCTGTAGAAATGTTTGCATGATTCGCTGTCCTCCGAAAATCTCTGGTCTTTGACTTAGGTGTCTTACAAAGTGGAAGTGGTTCTATTGGTTAACACCACCGCGACGGAAATATTGACGACTTTGTTCGTGTTATTTCGTGTGATTTCGTGGATTGCCTGTACGCCCCGAGAAAAGCGATCCACGAAGTCACACGAAATAACACCAACGAAGTCCCAGCACGGTCAAAAAATCAAACTGCGAATCACAAAGAAAGAAAAGAAAGCGTAGAACAGAACGCACCCCCAAAGCAGAAGTTCACGCCAGAGCGCCGGCCGTAGCTCGCGTGGTAAAAAGCGTCGGTTGACTATGAAGATCTGCACGCCACCGAGCACCATCACTAAACCGGCAACGTTCGCCAGTATAGTGAAGAGTCGCAAGGGAGAGGCAGCCCGAATCGCTATGACGCCCCACAGTGAGAACACAATTAAGATCGCATAGTAGATCCGGTGGATTGCCGCTCGCTTCCAGTCACGAAGACGTCTGTTCGACATCCACAACGCATCCGTAACCGTGCGCACAAGAATGTCCGTATTTCCTAATTGTGTTTTGAATAAAATCCAGAATCCATTAAAGAGCGTTACAAACCAAAAGCCCGGCCACACACGATCGGCGAGGTACTTCGCCTGGTAGGCTCCTGCACCCAAACCCTGCATATCACTTCCGTGCGGCACGACGTAGGTTGCTAAATTGACGTTGAGATACATTCCCAGAAAACAAAAGACACCCCACACCCAGATCTGATCGGCATGGACATAACGCATCCAATCTTTCCAACGCCTTAGACTCTCACGATTAATCTCAAACACTTTTCCTACGTGCGACAGGAGGATTTCGTGACCGCCGATCGCACTTGGGATAGCACCGACTTTCGCACCCATCCCAAAACCTTTATCGCGCACCCAGTTGGTAATCGTCATATTTCCCAGTCCGCCTGAACCGGCCGTAGCTGCCAGCGCCCCGATCAATCCCCAGTCAATTGGACGCGGCATTCCAGTGAATTGGAAGAAACCTGAGAAGGTCACCCACCAGTGTGTGAAGGGAACGAAAGCAATGTTGACGAAGAGTAGAAAAGAGAAGACTACGAACAACATGGTCCAGGCAAAGCGCTCCAACATCCGTTCGATCGTCCCGCCAAAGGAAAGGATTAGGATGACGATGAGGATCAAGACGGTCGCGGTCCAGTTTAAAGCTTCGCGATTATCGGCTGTTGGAACATGGCCCATCCATGCGCTCAACAACGTGGCGGCCGCAGATCCTGCTAGCGCTGGCCAGCCTAACTGCAGAAAGCCAAGGATGATGTAGAAGATCGCCCAAAACGAAGCGCCAGGCCTCAGACGCATGATACCGCCGTAGATTGGTTCGCCGGTATACAGTGTGTAACGAATCGCTTCGAGGTTGAAGATAACCTGGAGAAAGATGGCAACTGTGACGAGTAGAAATATCGATGACGAGTACTTAACGGCGACCGCGGGGCCGACGAGCCATTCGCCACCACCGATCGACGTAGCAGCCATTACAGCGCCTGGTCCAATTACGCGAAATAGATTTCGAAAACCCAAGGGCGGAGGCGCCGGCAGTTCATCGACCTCCCAGGGTGGCAGTGCTCCATGAGTGGAAGAGGTCATGTCCAATCGGTCTCCAATGGTCGAAAGTTGTTGCAGTGTGAGTTCGAGTTGAGATTGTGATAATAACGTTGAACCGTGTGCGCTTCAATCAACAAAACTTTTGAGGAATTGCCGGATTTAACGATTCACTATTGACGATGACTTGGTTTGAACATCTAACAGGCTTTCCCGAAACATCACCAGCCAATGTTCGGCAGAACATCGTAATTGATGGCGAAACGCTGACGTCCAGGGTCAACGGCAAGCCATGGTCACACGGTCGCCTGGAAATACCTTCGCTCGGCGAACTCAGAAAACGCGTTAGAGCAAGCACTCAGTCTGCCAATCGTATCTACTCGACTCTCACACTCTTTTAACCGCAACAGTTCATGGCTCAGTTGGAGACGCACTTGTTGCAGCTTTGTCAGCCGAACCCGAAACAATCGACGAACTTGAAGCCGGACTCAAGCGATTCCAAAAATGCGAGTCGATTCCGGCTTCGTCGCTTCATCGTAAACAACGTGGTCCAATCGACGATAAACCCTGGGACGCAGGTATCCTGGTGATCGATCTACCAGCTCGCATGGTGGCAAGCGAATCAACTTACTCACTACCAACGCGCAAAGGAAAAGGTGACTATCACGACGGCACTCAATCGACAGGTTTTCCGCTCCGTTACCTGTTGTCAGACGAATGGCTGTTCCGGCGTTCAATCGTGAATTATCAAGCTCGCTGTGATGAGCGAATCAAAGAGCGTGAAGCAACTCCACCACTCGACACTCGCTCAATTCTCTACGGCGAACCTCTTCACGCTTTTCTCGTCGAGAATGTGCAACTTCTTGACACGACGACAAAGCGAAGACGCAAACAACATCGCGAAGCAGTTGTCGACATTCATCGTCGCTGGCTAATGACGCCACGCGATGAGCTCAACGGCCAGTCGGTTCGGGAGGTCCTTTTCGCAAAACGTGAACTCATCGACTTCGATCTTAATTCACGAATGTTGCAATGGAGCTTTTTTCTTGAAGAACCACCTTCGTTATTAAAGGAGTCGCCTGCCTATCGATTCGCAGGCTATGGCACACATGAATGGGTGATGTATTACGACCTCGTGCGTTTCCTGATCTGGGAGGCAGTCGACCTCAAAACTGATCTCGAATCGCATGCTACTCATCTAATGTCATCGCATTGCTGTAGAGCATCGGCAGTGATAACCCCATACACTCAGCCTACATCAGTAGACGCTCTCAAATTCACCCCGAGCCCGATCAAAAAGCCTGAGACTGCTTCTCTACCGGACAACACCAAGCTCAGCAAGGCAGTTCACGACGGGACTGCTTCGTCATTCAACAAAAGGCGTGAACCTACGAACGTTGAGTTGATTGCTTACTTCGCCGAACAACAAGCGCAATGGCTCTCCAAACCAAACCAGCAGCTCGATGGTTACATCCCAGCGGAAATAATCGACAACGAACGTCGCCGCAGGCCCGAAGCCATGACCGGTCGCTCCATGGTGGTCGATGAAAACTGTTTTTGCTGTCAGATGATGGGCGACGAATCAGAAGCAGGACTTGGCATCTACTTCTGTCACTTCGATGGTTGCAACATGGAAGACGAATTCGCCTTCTCCGTCTGTGCAACTCTCGAGGAATGGAAAGCCGAACAACGCAGGTTCGAAGAATGGAGTCGTAAGTCGGAACG
>DASYRR010000079.1:0-5418 GCA_036004125.1 Pyrinomonadaceae bacterium
ACCGATGATCGGCTCCACGCTGGGCAATTATAAAATTCTTGAAAAGCTCGGTGAGGGCGGTCAGGGAACGGTCTACAAAGCCATCGACTCCAAGCTCGGCCGGACTATTGTCATCAAAGTTTTGCCCCCGGAACTCACCAGCAAGGAAGCCAATCTAAAACGCTTCGAACGCGAAGCCCGGCTAGCCTCGTCCCTCGATCACCCAAACATCTGTACCATCTTCGATCTAAATGAGATACACGGCATTCACTTCATAGCAATGCAGTACATCGAAGGCCGTAATGTTCGTCAGTTGGTTAACGGGCGGCCGTTGTCACTTGAGAGCGCGCTCTCGATCACACTGCAGACGGTTGACGCACTCAGCGCTGCTCACGCCCGCGGTATCATTCACCGTGATATCAAAGCCGGCAACGTCATGGTTACGCCAACTGGTCAGGTAAAGATCCTCGACTTCGGTTTGGCAAAACTACTGGACGAGGAGGCCGCACGGACTTCCGGAATTCACCACACCGAGTTAACCGAAGTTGGGATCCCTTATGGCACGGCGACGTACGCGGCTCCTGAACAGGCAAGGGGTGATCGCGTCGATGCACGCGCCGATATCTTCTCGACGGGAGTCTTACTCTACGAACTGTTGTCCGGCAGTTGGCCCTTCAAAGGGAAAACAGCCATCGACGTCCGCCACGCAGTGCTTCACGACGAGCCAGCACCGCTTGCTCAGGTCAGACCCGGCCGCGTGCCGCCCCGTTTACAACAGATTCTTGACAAAGCCCTGGCAAAGGATCCACGCAATCGTTATCAGAAGATTTCGCAATTTGCCGACGACATTCGATCAGTTATCCGAGAGCTGGGAACTGAATCGCTTCCCGGCATTGATGAGGGTTTGACGCCTGTTGCTCCAAAGCATTTGACGAGCGGGAGCACTGTGGCGAGAGCTTTACGTTGGCTGAAAGGCCGGACGGGCTCCGATTTCACCTCAGCAGGTTCCGGTCGTCGGATGACCACGGGTGAAACAGACAAATCACCTGTTACCAGTTTGGCCGACGGTGAACGAAAGAGCGTCGCTATTCTGCCGTTCAAAAACATTGGCAACGACGAGGAGCTTGACTTCTACCAGTTCTCGCTCGCAGACGCTGTTATCACCGAACTTGCTCGGGTCCGGTCACTGGTAGTGCGGCCGAGTTCTGTGATCGTGAAGTACCAAAACAAGCAAGTCGATCCCACTGAAGCCGGTCAAGAGTTGAGCGTAGACGCGATTCTTACCGCCACTTTTCTTCATGGCGGCGATCGACTCCGTGTTACCGCTCAACTCCTGGACGTGCGAACAAGCGGGATTCTTTGGAGCGAACGAATCGACGCCAATGCGAATGACATCATCAATGTTCAAGACACGATCGTTAAGCGCATTGTTGAAGGGTTGCGATTGGAACTGAGCCCGGATGAGGCCGACGAACTTGCTAAAGGAGCAACGACGAATGCCGTCGCATCCGAGGAGTATTTACGAGGACGTGATTGCCTGGCGAACTTTATCTATCACACCCTCGAACGGGAACAACTCGACTCGGCGATCGAACACTTCCGACGTGCTATCGAGATCGATACGAAGTTTGCTTTGGCTTACTCAGCGCTCGGAAGTTGTTACGTAAATCGCGTCTTAAAAGGCCTTGGTCAAGCCGGTGACCACGAGAAAGCAAAAATTGCCTTTAAGAAAGCGTTGACTCTCGATCCGAGACTGCTCGAAGCTCGAATGCAGATGGTCATCATCTACCTCACAGGCGGACAAAAACAGAAGGCTCGTGCCGAGGTTGAGTTGTTACGTCAAGAGTATCCCAACGATCCGGGAGTTCAGTTTGTGCGTGGAATCGTAGCGCGATTGGACGGCGAGTACGTTCGCGCACTTAGATGTTTTGATCGGATGGCGCGTCTGAATCCGAGCGATCGCGTGGTTGCCAGTTACAATCGGTCCCGCATTTTCATGTACCAGGGCGAGTATGAGCAGGCATTGCATGAATTGGATCAGGGTGCAGAACTCGAACCTGAACATCCAATGATCAAGGTTTTCCGTGCTAGAGTGCTTTATTACCGCGGCGAGATTGACGCCGCTACTCGTGTACTCAAGCTGGTTCTTGAACGCCATCCACAGATGGATGGAATGCGACCGATTCTCGCTATCTGTTTAAGCGCCCAGGGTCAACATACCAGGGCGAATGAACAGTTGACTCACAAAGTCAGGCAGGTGGCCGAGGCGGATTACGACATATCTTACTGGTTGGCGTCTGCATATCTTCTTCAAGGCAGACAGGTGGAGGCCCTGCGATGGCTCGAGACCGCGATCGGTTTGGGTAACGAAAATGTTCCCTGGTTTGAATCTGACCCAAACTGGACCGACATGCATCAGGACACCCGCTTTATCGAATTGATGACCAACATTAAGAACCACCGAGAACAGTCCGGGGACGCTTCTGAATGAAAACCTTTATCGTTGGCGACATTCACGGTCGCTGCGCGCAACTCCTCAACTTGCTCGATCTACTGCCGTGCGATCCTGATTCCGACACACTTGTCTTCCTTGGAGACTTGATTGATCGGGGAGCTGATGCTCCCGGTTGTGTGGATCACATTTTGAAGCTATGTCATGCGAATCCGGAAAGAGTTATTTGTCTCCGAGGCAATCACGAACAGATGTTGATGGATTTTCTGGATGAGACGAGCAACATCTGGTTGACGCCTGTCACCGGCGGCGAACGCACCTTTGAACAATACACGGGACGACCGGTGCGAGTTGAGAGTGAAAAGGACTTGGAAGAGATGCGGCGCGCATTGGGTGAGTCGATGCCAGCGGAACACCTGCAGTTTATGCAAGCGACTCCGCATTATCACGAAGATGAGTACGCAATCTATGTACATGCCGGTTTGGATGAAGGGAAACACCCAAGTGAAAGTTCACAGATGTCGTTGCTGTGGATGCGCGACATGGATTTCTATAAGAACTATCGCGGTAAGCCATGCGTGTTTGGTCACACGCCGACACCGTTACTTCCCTTACGCGGGCGCTTAGGACGCCACGGCATCTACATCTCACACAGCGCGGTCGGTCTGGACACAGGCTACAACCACGTATCTCCGCTTAGCTGTCTTTCACTACCAGACTTCAGTCTGTATCAAACGTTTGCGGATGGACGCGAAGAAACCCATCAGATTACCTCGTTTATTCCTGAGGCGTTGAGGGAGATGCAAAGGAAGGCGGGGATTGTTGCGTGAAGAGGCATCAGCCACAGATTTCAAAAATAACCACTGAAAATGGCAAATGATATATGGAAAATGATTTGATCTAATCCGTGTTTATCTGTTTCATCCGTGGCTAATTCTTTTTCACGCTGTTCGATTCAGAATAAAATCCGCAATCTTCTGCAGCGTTTCGGTGGGTCGATCAATGGAATCCAGAGCCTCACACGCCGAAGCATGTGCTCGCACCGCAGCTTCCTTCGTTTCCTCAATTCCATACAAACCGGGATAGGTTGCCTTGAGGGAGCGCGCGTCTTTGCCGGGTGTCTTCCCGAGATCTTCCGCGGTGGCAGTTACATCCAACAAGTCGTCAGTAATCTGAAACAACAATCCAAGCTGGGCGGCGTAACTCGTAATCGCAGCTAACTCTGAATCACTCGCCCGGGCAATGATTGCTCCGCTGCGGGCAGCGGCGATTATCAAAGCACCGGTCTTTAAGCGATGGATCTCTTCCAACTCCTTGGCGCTTACTACTCGTGCTTCTGCTTCCACGTCGAGAGCTTGTCCACCAACCATGCCGTCGGGAGTTCCAGCCGCGTTTGATAATTCGCCAATCAAAGCGACGCGTGTGGAGGCGTCTAATCCACCGTCGTGAGCAATCGTTCGGAACGCGAGCGTTTGCAGTGCGTCACCGGCGAGGATTGCCGTCGCTTCATCAAAGCGGACATGACACGTAGGCCGGCCGCGTCGCAGCTCATCGTCGTCCATCGCCGGCAAATCGTCGTGAATGAGCGAGTATGTGTGAATCATCTCGAAGGCACACGCGGTCTTCAGCATTAGCCTTATCGGTGCGTGAAACACCTGCCCAGTCGCAATCATCAGGGCCGGACGAAAGCGCTTGCCACCCGCGAAGACACTCCAACGGATCGCTTGATGAACGCGCTCAGGGGCAGTGTTCGCCAGTGGCAACAGGCTATTCAGTTCCACCTCCACCAGGGCGCGACTAGCCGCCAGCAGGCTGTCTAGTTCGAGCACAGCCAGCGGGGGCAGATTCTCAGAAAGCGTTCTCGTCATCAGTTTCGTTATTCTCTCGCTGGCCTGGGGCAAACGGGGTTACCGCCGTGCCCCCTTTACTGTCGCGCATTAAAACCTCGATGCGACGTTCGGCCTGACTCAGTCGATCCTGACACTCACGCGATAGCTTAATGCCTTGCTCAAATAACTCGAGACTTCTCTCGAGTGGCAAGTCACCGCTCTCCAATTGCCGCACGATTTGCTCCAACGCCTCGAGCGACGATTCAAACGTCCTTGGCTGTTCTTCGGGGTTTTTCATACGCTGCTGTCTTTATCCACAGATTACATAGATTACGCAGATTAGCGAATTAAGCAGCTAAGACCTATGTTTCTGTCATTAGTTCTTAATCTGTGTAATCTGCGGATAGTTACCTCCTGGCCGGTTTGCGACTTGGCTTCAGCAGAGGGCTCAAATCAATGGCACCTATCGCAGGCAAATCTTTCATGACGCTATCAACCACTCGTTGAATCAACACTTCGTCTTTGAATTCGGTTACCTTCCATCGATCACCGTCTCGCTGTAGTCCTAACTCGATCGTCCTGTTGGGCATGGGCGCCTTGGCGCTGGCTTTGTCGTTCTCCGTGGTGATAGTGACTAAATTAGGTATGGCCAGAGCCACAAGAACGAACGGCTTCGGTTCGGACTTTGAAGCAAACGCCTTGATCTCCTTCGCGACTTCTTCATGAATTGTATTTTTCAAACGCGGTAACAGTGTCGGAATGATTGTGTCGATCTGTTTTTGCAGAGATCCGCTCATGGCGATCCCATAACGACCTGCCGCTTTCTGGTTGACGTCGTTCATCAAGTTTCGGGTGATTGCGTCGTCATCAATCTGTTTGTCAAAGCTTGCCATGTCGTTGCGCTGGGCAGCGTCGATGATGAGCGCCAACGAATAGGCAGGTGTGGTTTGATAATGTCGCCACCAGAAAAAACCACCTGCCCCGACCGCGAGCACACCAACGAAAGCCAACAGCAGGAGAATCGCAAGTACTTTCGGCCAACGACGAGACTTTGTTTGCGCTTGATAGATCTGAGCACCTCGAGGCGCGACTTCAGGCATCGCGCTACCCGCAGGTGCATCGAGATTAATCACAATGCGTTTTCGAATGGGCTCGTTT
>DASYRR010000080.1:0-22583 GCA_036004125.1 Pyrinomonadaceae bacterium
TTGAAAGGATTGGTAGGCGCGTGGGGATTTGAACCCCAGACCCCTACCGTGTCAAGGTAGTGCTCTACCCCTGAGCTACGCGCCTAAATCGTTTTCAAGAGAACTTTGTGAGTACCAAAAACGAAGGCCGAAAGTAGCAAACGCCTCGCGCACGTGTCAAGGCAGGCTTTCGTACATGTAGGTTCAATCTTAGGCCACTACTCTTCGTAGACCAAGACCCCAACCTTCGTAAAATCCTTCGCCAGTGCGGTCCGTCGAACGCAGCCGTTTTGGACTCATTTTAGCCAGATTCGACAACTTTTGATTGGAAACGTCCAGTCGTGAGTAGACGTACTGGAGGTATACTGTCACAGAACCATCAACCTCATCTTGCTGGAAGGAAAGTTCATGAGCAACAACTTCGACGAAACACAAACCAAACCAACGATTGAAACCGTCCTCGAACGAATAAACTTACTTGGCAACAATCTCCAAGGCAAACTCAGCTCATTACAATCAGACGTCGACATACTGAAGACCGACGTTGTCGCGGTGAAGACTGACGTTGGTTCACTGAAGACTGACGTTGGTTCACTCAGAAATGAATTCCAACTCTTCCGCGGTGAAATGGAGATTCGAATCGATCGAATCGAAGGAATGACCAACCAGACACGAGCGGAAATGTTAAATCTCAGAGCGGACTTCAGGGAGTGGAAGGATCAGCTCAAAGAGTCAATGGCTTAAACTCAAACACTGGCCGTTTCTTCACTGACGTTATCCCACTCCTCATATAAAGCACGGAGTCGGTTTTCTGTCTGTTGGTACTCCAGTGTCAGTACCTTCAGCTGGTCAGCATCTTTGACAATTTCCGGAGTGCCCATTTGTTCGGAGATAGTGGCCAGAAGTTGCTCTGCGGTGGAAATCTCCAATTCGATCATTTCGGGCGTTCGAGAATCGGCTTTCTTTTTCTTTACGATCTTAACGCCGGCCTTCCCAGGTTTTGTGGCCGCGGGCTTCTTCTTTGGATGTCCCGCAGAAATCTTGGGTAGATGATGCTCGTCACCGATCGAGACGTTCGGTGTTAGGTCAACTAGATTCTCGTGATCCAAATCCTTAGTCGGTTCCCTTTGCGAAGCACCAAGCTTCCAGTCGTGATACTCAGTGTAGTCTCCATCATAATGTTCAGCGCCACCCAACCCGTCGAGCGAAAGAATCTGGGTTGCGACGCGATCGAGAAAATAGCGGTCGTGACTAATGGTGATGATGGTTCCTTCGTAAGCTGCGAGTGCCTCTTCAAGAGCTTCGCGGGATGGGATGTCCAGATGGTTTGTCGGTTCATCGAGCACCAAAACGTTGACACGCGAATAGATCAGCTTGGCAAGCGCAAGCCTGCCCTTCTCCCCACCAGAAAGATCTCTGACATGCTTGTACACGTCATCGCCCGTGAACAAAAACTTCGCCAGGAACGATCTGAGTTCTCCAGCGGTGGCACTCGCCGGAGCGACCCGGCGCAGTTCCATAATGATTTCGTTTCGATCATCCAAATCGTCAAGTTGCTGAGCATAGTAACCAATTTGAACTTTGGTTCCCCATCTCACCTCACCTCCAAGCGGCGGTACCTTGCTGAGGATTGTGCGGAGGAAAGTGGTTTTGCCTGAGCCATTCGGACCGATGATCCCAAGACATTCACCGCGACGCAAAATGAATGAAATATCTCCCGCGAGCTGCCTGTCTGAATAACCTACAGTCAACTCTGTGACTGTCAGTACATGATTGCCAGTTCGCTCGATTGTCTGTAAGCGAAAGTCACCTGACGATTGATCGCGACGAACAGCGTCGAGACGCTCTAGCTTCGCAAGCATTTTGCGACGAGACTTCGCTTGTTTTGTTTTTTGACCCGCGATGTTTCGCCTGATGAATTCTTCAGTCTTGGCAATGAGCTGCTGCTGATTGTCGTAAGCACGCTGTTGGGCCTCGCGCCGTTCGTCGCGTTCAACTAAATAATCCGAATAGTTTCCGGCGTAGCTCGACGCTCTCCCATTTTCCAAATCAATGATCCGACGACAACAACGATCAAGAAAGTATCGATCGTGACTGATGATGACGTATGCCGATTGGTATTCTTGTAAGAACTCCTCCAACCACTCAACTGCGTGCACGTCTAAGTGATTAGTAGGTTCATCCAATAACAGGACGTCTGGCGCTGCTAGCAGCAAACGCGCAAGCCCGAGACGGTTTTGTTGACCGCCAGACAGCTTTGATGTTTCAAGCGTCCACATCTCGCGGTCAAATCCCAACCCTTGAAGTATCGCTTCAGCCTTGACAGCGTATTCAAATCCCCCTTCATGCTCGAACTGGTGCTGAAGATCGCTGTAGCGTTCAAGAATTCTTTCGAGATCGTTTCCGGCATCGGACATCAAATGCTCGAGTTCGTGCATTTCATGTTCGATCTGCTGCAAGTGACCAAACGCCGCCAGTGCTGACTCATGGACCGTCGAACCAGCATCGAAATGAACATGCTGGTCCAGCAAACCGAGACGAACACCTCGAGCCCTGACTACATCACCTTTGTCCGCCGATTCTTCACTGCGGACAAGACGAAAGACAGTGCTTTTGCCTGCGCCATTTCGGCCAACGAGCCCAACGTGTTCGCCGGGATTGATTTGCAAGGACGTTCCGCGGAGCACTTCCTGTACGCCATATGATTTGTATACGTCTGATAACCTGAACAACATTTCGCTGAAGTTTGCGACCCGATAATATCAAGCGGGTGCGGAGCTAAATCAGCCTCCAACACCCGCGATTGAATTTGGGTTTCTTCCGTTACTTCGGAGATACCCCTGGTTTGGCCGACGCTGGTGAGCTCGTTGAAGCCGGAGACGGTTGTTGTGTAGCAGTCGCCGCCGCGGTCGGTGTTGCAGTAGGTTGAGTGCCAGGTGCCCCCGCAGGGCGCAGACCAAGGTTGCCTGGATTGTTCAGCATGTTGGCCGCTAAGTTATTTACGATTTTCGCCTCGTTGATAGCCACCTCCAGTAGGGCGGCATTAAGAATCTGTTTTCGCTGGTTTGTGAGTCCTTGAGTTATTTGCTGTCGGACGCCTGGACTCTCCAAAGTAAGATTCTCGGTCTGTAATCGTTTGTCGGCAAGCTTGAAGATATACCACTTGCCGCTGGGGAAACGCACAGGTTGAGTGTAGTCACCAACCTGCATTGATCCAAATAGGCTTCCGACCAATTCGGCTGGAAAACCGTTGTTCTTTAGATCTTCTTCCGTAGCAAAACCGATATCTCCGCCCCTGGCTAGAGTGTTGATGTCTTCACTCTTAGCTCGCGCAACAGTTGCAAAGTCAGCCTTCCCTTGCAGCTGCTGATAAATGTTATCGATCTTGAGTTTGGCGTCAGTTTCGTTTTTGGCGTCGTTCGCAATGCCCTGCGGACTATTGTCAGAAGGATCAACCATGATCATGGCTAAGGCAACGCCGCGAGCGTTTACAAACTGCTGGCGATTATTCGCGTAGAAGTCTTCGACCTCTTTGTCGTTGATGCTAATCTTGCCACTGTATTTGTCTTGTAGCTTTGATATAGCCAGATCTTTGCGTGCTTCCTCACGCAGCGTTTCCATCGACAGGTTTTGCGCCTTCAGGCTTTTTTCAAAGTCTTCCGAAGTCATGCCACTTTGCTGTTTCTGAGTATTAATCGCTCCATCGATCTCGTCCTCGGTAGGCAACAGCTTTTCTCGCTCCGCCCGTTGGAATAGGACCTCGCGTTGGATGAGATTACTGAGCACCTGCAAACGCGCCTGGGCCAATTCCAATTGTGAGAGCTGCGCTTGTTTGCCCCCAGCTTGCTGGTTAACACCCCGCTCAACCTCTTTTAGCAGGATGCTGTGGCCATTCACCGTTGCCGCCACTGTGCTGTCGTTTTCTCCGGAAGCACCACTACCACATCCGCTGAGAACGAAAGCAAGCAACAACACACTCGTAAGAAAAACAAAAACCTTTGCAAATTTGCGCACTTTTACTCTGCTCCTTTATTTATTGCTATAAGTCGAAGCGCTGCGGCACCATTCATGACGCGCAGCTTGACGACCTAGAAATGCGTTTGCTATAAACCTTGATTCTGATTACGGCCAGATTGCTTTCTGTCTGATGCCGTAAACAATAATAAAGAACCCTACATACCCCGGAGGTTGCAAAAATAATGGCAAAACGTTGTGAAGTCTGCGGCAAGGGACCTCAATTCGGCAACAACGTCTCACACGCGAACAATCGTACGCCGCGGAGATTTGACCCAAACCTACAATCGATTCGAGTCCAGCAACCCCAAGGTGGAACGAAACGTATGAAGGTATGCACCAGTTGTATCAAAGCGGGAAAAATCGCCAAGGCAGCCTAGCCGCTTAAATCGTCGTGTCAATTACCAGCCGACACCGCCTCAGGTGTCGGTTCTTTTTATTCTGGAGCCAGGGCCACAGCCTCAATCTCAACTCGAGCATCGCGAGGAAGACCAGCTGCGGCTACGGTCGCACGGGCCGGTGGCGCGCCGGTGAAGAACTTGCCGTAAACTTCGTTCATCGCTGCAAATTCTTTCATATCGATCAGAAACACAGTCGTCTTTACTACCTTATCCAAACTGCTGCCTGCAGCTTCCAATACGGCCGCAAGATTCTTCAGCACTTGCTCGGTCTGTTCACTGATACCGCCAGTAACAAACTCCCCTGTCTTCGGGTCAATGGGAATCTGTCCTGAGGCAAAGACAAGCCCGTTTACACTAATCGCTTGAGAATATGGCCCAATTGCGGCTGGCGCACTATCAGTTTGAACTCTCACCTTCACAGTCGTGATCGCCTCATTTTTTACCGTCCAAAACAAAGGCGGGATTCTAGCAGAAACCTTGAGCTAAAGGAAAAGCTGGGGTGGGGCCGGGGGCTAAACCATTCCCTGCATTCTCTCCACGTCCAGAACACCGGGTACGCCCTTAATGGAGCCAATAACCTTATCCAGATGTTTCACATCGAAAACCTCTACGGTCACTTCGATGTGACCTCTTTCGTCCGATGCAACTGACGCTCGAGCATCTCGAATTCCCGTCTTCATGTCGGAGATTGCACCCGTAATCCCCGCGATCATGCCTGTTCGGTTTTCCGTAATCGCTAAAAGTTTTACTGCATAGGCGGTCTTTTCCGGACGACCTGCCCATTCAACTTCGACTATTCGCTCGCGATTCACCATTAGTTGGTTCACGTTCTTACAGCGCTTGGTATGGACCGCTACTCCTTTGCCGCGGGTCACGTAGCCAATGATGTCTTCACCATGTAGAGGATTGCAGCAGCGCGCTCGAGTGACCATTAAGTCATCGACTCCACGCACCAGAATAGAATCGTCACCTAAACGGATTAGTCTCTTAACTGCGCGAACCCCGCTGCGTATCCGGGATTCCTTTTGCTTATCGAGTTGCTCGAATTGTTCTGGTCCCAGGTACTTAGCGATCACGTTACGCGGAACTAATTTTCCGTAACCGATGGCCGCAAGCAAGTCATCAACACGACCATAACCATAATCACTGGCTACCTGTTTCATTTCCTTGTCGTTATCGCTTAACAGCTTTTTCGGTGATAACTGAAATCGTCCAGCTTCCTTTTCAAACAATTTACGTCCTATATCAATTGACTCTGCTCGCTGTTGCTCTGCCACCCAATGCCGGACCCTATTTCTGGCTCGCGAAGTGACAATGAAATTCAACCAATCGCGAGATGGGTGCGAGTTGCTGGTAGTGATTATCTCGACGACCTCCCCGTTTTGAATCTGCGTTCGCAACGGAACCATCCGGCCATTGATTCGAGAGCCAGTGCATGTGTTACCAACTTCCGAGTGGATCATGTATGCGAAATCGACCGGAGTGGCGCCCCGTGGAAGTTGGATTACCTTTCCCATTGGTGTGAAGGCATAAACGTCTTTAGGATAGAGGTCGAGTTTTAACGAATCCAGGAAGTCTTTCGAGTCCTTGACCTCTTGAGTCCATTCAACCAGCGATCGTAAGGCCTGTAGGGCATGATCATCGTCATGCGCTCCTCGCTTGCCCTCCTTGTACTTCCAGTGGGCAGCAACTCCCTCCTCGGCGATATGATGCATTTCTTCGGTGCGGATCTGGACTTCAAATGATTGGACGTTCGAACCGATCACTGAAGTGTGCAACGACTGATAGAGGTTATCGCGCGGTGTGGCAATCCAGTCTTTAATCCTACCCGGCACTGGCTTCCAATTGTTGTGCACCACTCCGAGTGCGGCATAACAGTGGCGAACTTCATTTGGCGTTATTATTCGCGCCGCAACGAGATCGTAGACCTGGTCTAAACTAATCCTTTGCCGGCGCAGCTTTTTCCAGATCGAGTACAAGCGTTTGACACGACCTTCAACCACAACGAACGGCACTTCGGCTTCGTTCATCTTCTGCTCGATTCGCGCGGTGACATTCTTGAGGAAAGCTTCGTTTTCAGGTCTTCGTTTTTCAAGTTGCTCTGCTAACTCTCGATAGTCGTCCGGGTGCATGTGACGAAACGCGAGATCTTCGAGTTCACCTCTCAGTTTGCCCATTCCCAACCGGTGGGCGATCGGGGCAAAGATCTCCATTGTCTCTTCAGCAATACGCTTTCGTTTTTCGGTATTCAGATATTGAAGCGTACGCATGTTGTGCAGCCGATCGGCCAACTTGACCAGGACAACTCGGACGTCGTCGATCATGGCCAACAACATCTTGCGCACATTCTCGGCTTGTTGTTCTTCGCGCGATATATTGCTGATTTGAGCAATCTTGGTAAGTCCATCAACAAGATGGGTAATTTCTTCGCCAAAGTACTGGCGGATCGTGTCGAGATCTACAAGTGTGTCTTCAACAACGTCGTGTAACAGTCCGGTTGCGACCGACACTTCGTCCAGCTTCATATCAGCCAGAATGTTTGCGACTTCCAGAGGGTGAACCAGGTAGGATTCGCCTGAGGCTCGCTTCTGTCCCTTGTGTTCGCGCGCCGAGAAAAGATACGCACGGCGAAGCAGATCAAGATCAGCCTGCGGATGATTGGCGCTGACTTTCTCGACAATGTCTTCTATGCGAATCATCTAATTTGAGTATGAGAAGTATAACAAAAAGGTGATGTCACGACTTAAGTCGGACATCACCTCGAAATTGCTAACGCCCAGGGTTTTGCTAGCCTTTTGGCGGGGAGGCCGCTTTACGCGCCTCCTCTTCTTCCTTTCTCTTTTGGGCTGCCGCACTCAGTTCAGTAGTGCGTTTCAAGGCAGCATCATACTGTTTCTGGTATTCCGCCTTTACGTCTGTCTTACCTTCCATCTCGGCGAGTTTCGAAGCTTCCAACAGAAGATTAGTCTTGTAGGACCAGGCCGATTCGTTGTTAGGATCAAACTTGATGGCATTCTCCGCTTCGGCAAGCCCTTGCTTCACGCACATTTGAGCAGTATCGAAATCTTTCTGGTCGCTTGGCTTTTTATAAGATACGGTTGCCTTGTTGTTCGTAGGATCGACAGTCGTTGTTTTGACCGACGGAAGTTCAGTGATCTTATAGGAACAATCCCAGTCCTTACTCGCCAGCACGATGTACGCTTCAGCCCTCTTTTCAGGCTCGGTGGTTTCACTTGCGGCGCGTGAAGAAATCCACTGTCGAAGTTTGGCATCGTCCTTGGTGGCCCCATAAAGGTAGGCAATCGCCTTATACGCTTCCTCGTCCTTTGGATTTTTTGCGAGGATTGCCTGGTAAGCCTCAATCGCCTTTTGGGCCTTCGCTATGTTTTCAGGCGTCTGAACACCTGGTCGATACTGAGCATGAATAGTACGCGCAATGAACATCGGGGCTGTCTTATTCTCGGGATCTAGTTCAGCCGCCTCGTGAGAATGTTGTTCCGCCTCTTCGAACCTTCCCTCTCGGTACGCTCGAGCAGCTTCGTTCAGTTGGTTCTTTGCTCTGATGCGATTAATGACGCCGCAACCGGAGCTAGTGGCAACAAGGATCGCCAAAGCTATGGCGATCCTGGTCTGAGAGAGTTTCATTTATCCGTGACTCCAATTTGATGAGACCAGCAAAAATTCAGCTCCGCAGAGTTTTGAGCCAACCAATCTCGTATTTACTAAGGCAAATCGTCAACCTGCAAACCAACGGGACTAGCACCGGCGCCCTTAATAGCATCGATTACCTTGACCACGTCGCCATATTTGGTCGCGCGTGGCGCCTTCACAAATACAGTCTTCTCAATTCGGTCGTCTTCTTTGATGTCAGAACGATTCTCCATTCCAATTTTGTACGCTCGCTGCTCCTTGCGCTGGTGAAAAACGACCGCGAGCTTTTGGGCCAACGGAGTTATATCATTAACTGAACCAATCGAATCTTGATTTAGTTTGATCGATAGGTCCGGCGCAATCGAAACAACTAACGTCAACGGATTGGGTTTCAGTTTGCTTAGGTCTTCATTTGGATCTCGCTGGGTTGGAATGTCGGCCTTGAATCGGCTCGGTTTTAGCGGCGTAACAACCATGAAGATGATCAGTAGCACTAACAAAACGTCGATTAGTGGAGTGACGTTGATGTACGGAACGGCAGTGTTAAGAGATCTCTTCTCGTGTTTATCAGTGTCCATTGCTGACGTCATCTAATATTTCTCCTCTGTACGTGCTGCGCGTTAGGAAGTCGCTTTTGGGGCAGCAGCGCCGCCCTTCTTCTTGTCGGCAACGAGGCCAATCTTGTCTACGCCCAGTTTTCTCACTTCGTTGATGACGTTCACCACGTCTCCATAGCTCACCCCAACGCCGCTCTTGATATAGACGATACGATCTTGTTCATTCTTGATCCCCTTTAGCATCGTATCGACTTTGTCAGCCAGTTCCTCTTTGGCGACCTTCTTCTTACCAAGATAGTACTCGCCATCGTTTGGTACGGAAATGACGATCGACGATTCCTTGATAATGTTCGGGTCGACATCCGGGTTATTCATATTCTTCGGCAGTGCTACTGTGATCCCCTGCTGAAGGAATGGCGTAACCACCATAAAGATGATCAGCAACACCAGCATGATGTCAACCATTGGCGTAACGTTGATTTCAGATTGTACGCCGCCAGTACCGCCTCCACCTGACATTCCCATAACAACTTTTCCTTTCTACCGCTCGATAATCGATGTCGCGCGATGCGGACATCGCGCGAGTTGTACGTTTTGTAGGGGAGTCAAAGTTACGGCTTCAGCTGTTTGGTTCGGTTCTTAATGAAGTAGTCAACCAGTTCTGAGGCTGAGTTATCCATTTCAACCACAAAACCATCAACCTTGCCCGTGAAGTAGTTGAACAGCCAAACCGCTGGCACGGCGACCAACAAACCAAGAGCAGTGGTAAACAGCGCTTCCGAGATTCCGCCCGCGACCGCCGCGATACCCGCTGACTCAGCGTTCTTCATTCCGCGGAAGGCGTTGATAATACCGAACACCGTACCGAACAGACCGACGAACGGCGCTGTAGAGCCGATAGTCGCCAGGCCTGACAGACCGCGTTTGAACTCTGCAGTTTTGATCGCGATGGCTCTTTGAAGAGCGCGCTTGGAAGCGTCGATCTCATCACCAGAAATATCGGACGAGGCTTCGTGAGCGCGAAATTCCTGCAAACCGCTACTGACAACCATCGCCAGGTGCGATTTGCGGTGCTTGTCACTGATGTTGATCGCTTCTTCAATGCGATCATTCTTGAGCGCCTGTGCAACGCGGGGAGCAAACTCACGCGATTGTTTCTTAGCCGCAGAATAGGTCAAATAACGCTCAACCATGATGGCGATCGAATAGACCGACATGATGAGCAACACGATAACGACGGCGATAGCTACGCCGCCCATGTTCTTGACCATCTCCGTAAGCGTAAACGTATTTGCATTCGAGCCCTCCGGGCTAGCTGCAGCTTCTTGCAAAAGCAGCAACAGACCGAGTGCCTTGGTTCCGAAAAGACTGGTTAGCATTGTCACGGTAAACCCCTCCAAAGAGTTTTATTAGATTAATAGCAAGCAGAGAAGCCGGGACGGCCGTACGGAAACCGCGGCGACACGACAAGTGCTCTCCGCAGTTATTGAGCCACGAAGTTGTACTGGATCACTCCGGTAACTTTAACTGGCTGACCCGAAAGCTTGGTTGGGGAGAATCTCGCCTGTTTCGCCGCGCCAACAGCTACTGCTTGCAGGAGAGGATGTCCTGAAACAGCATGGGCCGACACCACACTGCCGTTCTCATCAATGAGTACCTGTACAACGACAGTCCCCGATGCATGAGCAGCTCTGGCAATTGGTGGATATGCTGGCTTCGGTAAGCTGATCGCCTTCCCATTGAGAACGCCACCCGAAATAGGAGCACGGGGCGGAGTAGGTCTTACCTCAGGTGGTGGCGGTTCATCAGCAATCGCAACCTTGGCTGGCACGGCCACGGTGCCTGTCCCTGGGCCTGCGGGCATTGGCGCTGCTGCATTAGAAGATGTGTCTCCAAGAACTGTCGTAACACCTCGGCGAACGGGTGGAATTTCGCTAGCTTTAGCGGAAATCTCCTTGGGCGGCAACCGACTCTCGTCAACGCTGGCGATCAGTTCCTTACGTACGTCGACATTCTGCTCGACCTTAACTGGTTTGGCTTCTTCCTTGGGCCGTTCTTCCGCTTTTACTTGAGGAACGGGTACAGGAGCCACCAGCGTGGTCAGTTCCAGTTCCATTTCCCCAAGGTGGTTGTCGTACCAGTAAATACCCGCGACAAAGAAAGTCACCAGCAGCACACCGTATATTACCGTGGTCGCCAAAATAAATGAGCCTTTTCGCGAAATGTCATCCTTGTGCGAACTGGACTCAACGAGATTATCGAACATCTATGTTTGTCCTCCACTTCCGGCGCCAAATGGATCAGGGGTTAGAACTTGACAGCAGCTTATGTGCCTCTCAAGCGTCGACAAAACAGGCCCGCTTGAGTTCGATGGGGAAACAGCGGCCTCTGCGATATTGAGCACACCGAATAGACTTGAAAGCCGCTGTGCGAGAAAAGTACTCGCTGGCCTGCTCAAACAGACTGCCGCCGCGCCCACTTTCGTTTTTACACACGCAGGGTCGACTCTTGAGTTATTTAATTGGCCAGCAACGGCCGCAGTCTAAGCCGCCTACCGTTTCAAAGTCAAGCGGAAACTAGCCAAACAATTCTAAGGTCAACAATCAATCTCAAGGAGGAAATATGGCTCAAATGCGACTCGCACCGCCGGATCTCTTGGTGGCGCCTGCTGCCACTACGTCTCGACTCGCCGCGGTCTTCGTTTGCGATTGCACGCCGCCTCTAATAGGTTTGTTGAGGTTCACAGCGGCAGCGCGATTCGCAGCGTCAATTCTCTGCTCCCACCAAACCATGATTGGACTTGCGATAGCCACTGAAGAATAAGTACCGAAAACTATTCCGATGAGCAGTGCCAACGAAAACCCTCGCAAAACCTCTCCACCAAATAAGACCATGGCCAAGACCGACAAGAACACTAGCCCGGAGGTTATCACGGTGCGTGACAGAGTCTGGTTGATCGAGTCGTTCGTCACCTTGTATAGCGAATCACGTCGATGTAAGCGCCGGTTCTCCCTAATACGATCGAAAACCACGATCGTATCGTTGACCGAAAAACCAACGAGCGTGAGAAGAGCTGCAATCACGGTTAGACTTACTTCCCATTGAAAGATCGAGAAGAATCCGAGCGTTACGAGAACGTCGTGGAACACGGCAATGACCGCAGCCGCGCCGTAGGTCCACTCAAAGCGCAGAGCGATGTAGACAAGAATTCCCACAAGGGCCGCAAGCGTGACGGCAATTGCCTTGTTTCGGAGTTGGGCTCCAGCCACTGCACCAACTGCGTCAGTGCCTACTATTTCGTAGGCACCATTCGGATCACCTGCCAAATGCAAGTCAACCTTCGCTTCCGTGCCGAAAGCGTTTAGCGAAGATCGTACCAGCGCTCGGCCCGTTTCAACTTCTGCCTGGGATTGGCCTTCCAACGGCAACTTAATCAAGATAGTGTCCGGTTTGTCGGTGGCTTGCACGATCGCATCTCGGATTCCTTGCTTGACTAAAGCTGCACGTATTTCCTCATCCGACGGACGCTGTTTAAACTTAGCAGTAACGACCGTGCCACCCTTAAAATCAACACCAAGATTGAACGCCTGATGTCCTGTCGCCTGCCGAATGATTGCGGAGAAAAGACCACCTAACATTAGCAGCACCGAAACAGCAATGAACGCGCGCCTGTTCGCTAACCAATCAATCCTAACGTTTTTAAAAATTTGAATCATACAAAGGCTTTCTAAATGCTAAGCGACTCCACTTTCTCCTTGCGCCCCAATTCCCAAATGAAGATCGTGCGTGATACGTAAACGGCCGAAAACAGGTTGACCAGCAGCCCAATAACAAGGGTTACTGCAAATCCTCTGATAGGACCAGTACCAAAGACGAAAAGAAAAAGCGACGAAACTATTGTTGTAACATGAGTGTCGATGATCGTAACGAAGGCGCGACCAAATCCCTGCTCTACTGCGGATGGAATCGTCTTTCCGGTACCCAACTCCTCTCGGATGCGTTCGAAAATGAGAACGTTCGAGTCGACAGCCATACCGATAGTCAAAATGATGCCGGCGATACCAGGTAGCGTTAGAGTGGCGCCGAACAATATGAGGCCAGCCATCATTAGGATCATATTAAGAACGAGCGCAACCACCGCATTTATGCCAGCCCCCCTGTAATAAATGAGCATAAACAAAACGACTAACGCCAGACCGACAAGCGATGCTCTAACCCCCGAGTTGATTGAATCCTGACCAAGGCTCGGTCCGACTGTACGTTCTTCGAGGTATTCAATAGGCGCAGGCAAAGCGCCTGAGCGCAACGTTAGTGCGAGGTCTTCGGCTGACTGTTTTGTAAACTGACCTTCAATTTGTCCTGAATCAAATATCTGCGACTTTATGAAAGCGATCGACTGGACCTCGTCATTCAGTACCACACCCATGTATTCATTAATGTGTGCACCCGTCCAGGCGCCAAATTTATCAGCGCCGTTCTTTTTGAGCGAAAAGTTAATTTCGTAATCCTCGGTGCCGCCGGCGCGCGTTGGAACAGCGCTGGCATTGCGCAGTTCACTGCCATCGATAATTGCCGGAGCTTCGACAACTGCCCATTTTGTTCGCTTCTCGCGAGTTTGCTCCTCTGACGCAGTAGATGTCGGATCCATTCGTTCGACATACTTCAGCACCCGACGGTTGGCAGGAAGAGTTCCGCCGCTAGCGACAGAGGCAATTGCTTCCGCTTCAGTCGCATAGGTCTGAAGATTGGGACTTGGAGGGCTAACGACATGCACCAACTCGAGCCGTGATTCTCCCTTCAGCAAATTCTTGACGCGCTCCGGATCCTGAACACCAGGCATTTGGAGCAGAATCTGATGCGAACTTTGTGAGCCATGTGTCTGTAGAGTCGGCTCTGTGATTCCCAGCGCGTTGATACGGCTGTCTATAATGTTCAACGCCTGAGTTGTAGCATTATCGGCTAGGTTTCGTTCCGCGCCTCCCGTCATCGTCCAGATCAACTGATCTCCAGACAACGCATAACTCCACGTGCTGGTGTCACCAAGCTCCACCTTTTTTTGGATCGCCTCCTTGACGGCTTCAGCCTTGGAGGGATCGGCCACCTGGACGACGACGCGATGTCCGCCGCTAATATCAGCACGAGCCGCTTTTACTTCAAAACCAGCTTCCTTCGCGGCATTGTCAGCAGCAACCGCATTACCTTCGGTTAGATGCTTCAGGAACTCTTCGGTTTTGACTCGCATTACCAGGTGAGAACCACCCTTCAAATCGAGACCAAGGTGAATGTTTGAAGCGAGCGTGGCTTTTATGCCTGACCAGCCAAAATCCTTTAATGAAGGACGGTGACGAGGACCGATTACTATGTAGAGCCCAAAGAGCGTAACTAGGGCGATTAAGATCGTGCGCTGAAGGAGGTTCTTTTTCTTCATTGCTGGAATGGTTTAAGGATTAACCCCTTACTTCTTTTCTTCTTCGTCCATACCGGCGATGGAATTGCGGGAGATTTCAAGGATCGATTTGTCAGCGCTCCTAATGAAAAAACTCGAATCCCGAACTATCGTAATCACACCGATAATGCCGCCATTTGTGATTACGCGATCACCAACTTTGAGCGTCGCAATGGTCTCTTGTAGTTGTTTCTGCCGTTTTTGTTGAGGCCGAATCAACAAGACATAGAACACACCCATAATGAGCACGATTGGCAGCACACCACCAAGAGCGCCCAAGCCACCTTGAAAAAAGATCAGAGAAGTTTCCATTAGGTTTTTTAAATTCGAAGGATGCGACTTCGATCCTTCTGACAAGGAATCAACAACTCAAAAACCGAACAAGCAGAAGCGGCCAGCTCGCGAACCACTATTCACCATTCGCACCTAGCCGCTCGGTGAACTCTCGTCGGAATTTAGGGAAATCGCCAGACCGAATAGATTGCCTTACGCCTCGCATAGTGTCAAGGAAGAACGCTAGGTTGTGGTGAGTCAATAAGATACTCGCCAGCATCTCCCCCGCTAAATACAGATGTCGTAAGTATGCTCGAGTATGTCGGCGACAAACCAGACAGTGACATGACTCGTCGATAGGTCGCGTGTCTTGGGCCCAACGAGCGTTCTTAATATTCAATTTACCAGCCGATGAGAATGCCTGGCCAGTTCGTCCGTTTCTCGTCGGTAGCACACAGTCGAACATATCAACACCGCAAGCCACTGCCTCGAGCAAATCTTCGGGCGTCCCAACGCCCATTAAGTAACGTGGCTGATCCTTCGGCATTTGCGGAGCAAGGTCACCGATTACGTCAAACATGGTTGACTTCTCCTCCCCAACGCTCAGGCCGCCAATTGCATGACCATCAAACCCGATCGCCACGTTTTGATCGAGGCTGGATTTCCTCAAATCGAGATGACCAGCGCCCTGCACAATTCCAAATAGCGCTTGCGACCCGCTCAAACCGTTTGCTACTTGATATCCCTTATCTGCCCCTTCAATTTGGAGCCGATCGAAAGCCACTCGGGAACGTTTTGCCCAACGGGCGGTTAGCCCAACGCTCCTTTCAGTTTGCTCATGACTGGCATCACCCGGTGCGCACTCGTCAAACGCCATTACAATGTCGGAACCGAGTGCCGCCTGCACTTCCATCGAAACCTCGGGCGACAAAAACTGCAAACTACCATCAACGTGAGAGCGAAACGCCGTCCCCTCCTCTGAGATTTTCCGCAAATCACCCAAACTCCAAACTTGAAAGCCTCCGGAATCAGTAAGTAGGACACGGTTCCACCCGATAAACCGATGCAGGCCTCCACACGCCTTAATAGTCTCCACGCCCGGTCGTAGCCAGAGGTGATAGGTATTACCCAAAATTATCCGAGCGTCGAGATCCGGCGACTCAAGTTCTTCGAAACGAATAGCCTTGACGGTTCCCGCAGTACCAACTGGCATGAAGACTGGTGTCTCAATCACTCCACGGCGTGTCGTGAGCAAACCCGCCCGAGCCTCATCCTGTTGAGCATCAATCGAGAAGCGCAATGGTGGGGCCACAGAGTCCGACTTTGTTACGTGTGCCATCGATGCTTCACTCGCTACCGAGAACGTTAGTTCTGTGCCTAGCCTCGCTTCTTCCTTTTATGTCTTTCGACAATTCGCAGTGGAGTTGCAAAGAAATCAAACTGTTCCCTTAAGCGATTCTGAAGATATCTTTCGTAGGAAAAGTGGAGACCCGGCTTGCCACCGGCCGTGAAGACCACAAACGTCGGTGGTCGGACCCCAACCTGCGTTAGATACTGCACTCGTAATCGAGAAACTCCGCCCTTTGCCGGTGCCGGCGCTACACTTCCTCGTGGCTGAGCAATGGCTCTTTCGAAGAAGTCGTTGAGCTGCGCAGT
The DNA here is from genome assembly GCA_036004125.1 of Pyrinomonadaceae bacterium. Taxonomy (GTDB): domain Bacteria; phylum Acidobacteriota; class Blastocatellia; order Pyrinomonadales; family Pyrinomonadaceae; genus PSRF01. The sequence goes on from DASYRR010000080.1 coordinate 15,978, forward strand.
CGGGATTCGCCGGTGTCGTGCCATATAAGCTCTATGTACCAACGGCAGAATTCGATCTACTCGCTGCCCACACAGGGCTGAAATGGTAATAACTGGAGCCCATTCGAGAAACTTCATTCGATCGCGTAAGCCTCGCTCAAACTCAAATGGCGTACTGGTTTGCTTATTCTCCACTGCGTCCCATTTATTGACCGCAAGTATGATCGAGCAACCGGCGTCAAGTGCATAACCGGCAATCGTTGCGTCCAATGCCGCAACGCCCTCAACGGCATCGACAATTACAATCGCAACATCGGCACGCTCCAAACTCTTTCGGGCCATCACTACGGATAACTTCTCCGCCATCTCGTCGGTCTTACCTTTACGACGGATTCCCGCGGTGTCGATCAAACGAAGTCTTCCTTCCGGGGTATCCAAAACGGTATCGATCGCATCTCGAGTTGTGCCCGCAACTGGCGAAACGATTACCCGATCCTCACCGAGCAGTCGATTCAACAAAGATGACTTGCCAACGTTGGGACGACCAACAATCGCCAGCAACATCTCTTTCGGCTTATCAAGTTCAGCTGATTGATCAATTTCAGTTAACTCCTCGTGTAGCAACGCCACTACAGCGTCGAGTAACTCACCCACACCGATTCCCTGCTCGGCCGAAACAGCCAGAACTTCGTCAAAGCCGAAGCGATAAAACTCGCTTCTCTCGCTTTCCAGGGTTGCGGAGTCGACTTTGTTGGCAGCAATCAAGACTCGCTTCCCAGTGGCGCGCAACAAGCCCGCCAGCTCTTCATCAAGCTGCGTAATTCCCTTGCGCGCATCAACCACCCAAACAAGCACTTGCGCTTCATCGATCGCAACTCCCGCTTGTTTGAGGATGTTGGCGGGTATCACCGCCTCGTCGTCAGGTACGATTCCGCCTGTATCGATTAACGAGAAAGTAATACCGTTCCATGCAACTTCACCGTAAATTCGATCCCTCGTGATACCTGGTTCGTCGCCCACGATTGAACGACGTTCACCAATCAGACGGTTGAAGAGTGTGGACTTGCCTACGTTAGGGCGTCCGACTATCGCAACAAGCGGTGAAGATTCTTTGGTTGGCGTGTCAGTTGAACTCATTTTAGTCGACTGTGTTTCAATAGGGACGGTCTAACCTAGGCGAAAACACGAAGTAATTCCAGCGATGATGTCCGATATGCTTCTGTCTTGTCGTGGTTGGGGAGAGTTTCTTAACCGCGGATTTACGCGGATGAACACAGATCAGAATAGTCATTCAGGGAAGTTCGCGCGTTAATTGTCTCAGTCCTCATCTGTGTTCATCCGCGTAAATCCGCGGCTAAAAACTCTCCCCAATCACGACAAGACAGAAGCATATCGAACATTTCCGTGCAGAAGATAATTGACTAGTAAACGACTCCTCGGTATAAGCCTAAACAACGAGTTGAGTAGGCGGGCAGGGGGTATCTCCAGTATGAAACGGGGTTTGTCGGCGTCCTTAATAATATTGGCAATCTTTATCTCAGCTTACGGCCAACAGCGCTCGCGTCCTCGTCCTAGTCCAGGTCCACGATCAACGCCAATCCTGAATCCGGAGGGCTGGGTAACGTTTAACTCAGAACCGGGCCGGTTCTCCATTCTTGTCCCGGAGATACCAAGCGACAAAACGGAAATAACTCAAGATGAGCATGGACCGTACACTAGTCATCTCTTCAAAGTTCAGGGAGAAAGGAGCCTCTTTGTAATTGCCTGGGTGGATTACGATCCGAGTTTCAACTTCAACCCCGCGCTTGAAATGGAAAAAAACCGAGACGTTTTCATCAGAGGCATCAAGGGCGCCCTTTTGACCAATAGAAACGTCATGATCGATGGGTATGAGTCACTCGAGTTCACCGCAGAAACAGTCGAGACGGTCTATAGATCTCGCGTTTACATGGTAGGTCGCCGACCTTATCAGCTTGTTGTGCGAACGGCAAAAGGAATCGACGACTCTAGTAATGCCAATAGGTTTTTTGATTCTTTCAAGGTCAGACTGCGTTAAATCTGCTTACATCATTAGTGTGCTGCAAGCGGCAACGGATTCATATAACCTCGTGGCAGCGGTGTAGTAGCCCGACTGTCAAGGAGGGCTCAGCGTTCTCCAGTCTCATGGTTGGGAGGCTGAGCTCACCTTGACAGTCGGGCTACTGCACCGTTACAGCAGCGCTCAAGTTCGTTCCATCATTCGATCGAAAGGTACCAAAATGAAACGCAGGGATTTCTTACACTCAACAGCCGCGGGCTGTGCCTTAGCATTGGTCAACCCCGTTTCTGCAAAGCCTGAGACGTTTCAGCCACCCGCAGATTTTGAGTTGGACGAAAAGTCCATTACCGATCTCCAAACGGCCCTTCAATCAGGTAAACACACGTCACGTTCGCTGGTGGAGAAGTACCTCGATCGAATTAGGGACATCGACAAGGATGGTCCCAGGTTGAACTCAGTCATAGAAATCAATCCTGACGCTGAATCGATTGCAACGGCACTTGACCGCGAACGCAAAGACAAAGGCACACGTGGACCACTTCACGGAATCCCGATATTAATAAAGGACAACATCGACACAGCCGATCGCATGATGACAACGGCAGGCTCACTCGCTCTGCTTGGATCAAAACCCTCCCAAGACGCTTTTGTTGCCAAAAGACTACGGGAAGCCGGCGCAGTAATTCTAGGGAAAACAAACCTGAGCGAATGGGCGAACTTCCGCTCAAATCATTCGTCGAGTGGCTGGAGCGGGCGCGGTGGCCAAACGAAGAATCCGTACGCCCTTGATCGAAATCCTTGTGGGTCAAGTTCTGGCTCGGGCGCCGCACCCTCAGCTAATCTTTGTGCCGCTGCAATAGGAACGGAGACCGATGGCTCGGTAGTTTGCCCCTCATCTGCAAATTCGCTCGTAGGTATCAAGCCAACTGTTGGTCTCGTGAGTCGCGCAGGCATTATTCCTATTGCCCATAGTCAGGATACAGCCGGTCCGATGACTCGCACGGTGTCGGATGCAGTGATTCTTTTAAGTGCTTTGACCGGACAGGATCCGAGAGATTCAGTGACCCAAGCTAGTCAGGGTAAGGCGTTGAGTGATTACACAAGGTTCCTCGACAAAGACGGACTCAAGGGAATGCGACTTGGTATCGCGCGGAAGCACTTCGGTTTCAATGACCGCGTAGATAAGTTGATGAGTGAACGGCTTGCGGATCTGAAAAGACTTGGTGCGGTGCTTATCGATCCCGCCGATATTCCTACAACAGGAAAGTTTGACGATTCCGAACTTGAAGTCTTGTTGTATGAATTCAAAGCGGATCTCAATGTGTATCTGGCTGGCCTGGGATCGAGAACCAACGTTCGATCACTCAGGGACTTGATTGATTTTAACGAGAAGAACCGCGACAAGGAGATGCCCTTTTTCGGGCAGGACCTCTTCACGAAGGCTCAGGAGAAAGGTCCGTTGACGAGTCCAAAATATCTTCAGGCCCTGAGGAAGAACCACCTGCTTTCGCGAACTCAGGGAATCGACTTTGTAATGAAGCGCCACCGCCTCGATGCCCTGGTCGCACCAACAGGTGGACCGCCATGGCCGACAGACCTCATCAATGGTGACCATTTCACGGGTGGTTATTCGTCTGCCTCGGCAGTTGCTGGGTATCCGCACATCACCGTACCAGCCGGTTACGTCTTCGGCATGCCGGTGGGAATTTCGTTCTTTGGCGGTGCCTACAGTGAACCAACACTCATCAAGATCGCCTACGCGTTTGAGCAAGGAACCAAGGCGCGGCAACCACCGAAGTTTCTACCAAGCGCGAAGTTCGACTAGTCCCCGCGAAGCAACTGTCAGCGAGCTGGTACCGCAAAGCGGTTCCGCCACGAAGCCCAGGGTTGCCGCTTCGGCTACCCTGGGTCTCAGATTGCAGCCAATCCAACCGCAACGCGGTTGCGGCCTTTCAGAGATTAGCAATTTTGAAGAAGCCAGAAACCAAACTTAACTACTATCCTGTCGACATAGAATTGAGCCACACTTATTTGAAAGGAAACTCAGATGGCACGCGCAGCAGCGGAAACGAAACGTAAATCGGTTTATAACGTTCATCCCGGCGTTCTCATGACACAGAAGTGGATCGCCGAGCTTAAAGACAAAACTGGTCGATCGCTTGAGGAGTGGATTAAGCACATAAAGAAAGCCGGGCCAAAAGGCGAGCTAGAGCGCCGTCAATGGTTGAAAGATGAATACAAACTTGGAACCAACTCCGCCTGGTGGCTCGCTGAACGCGCCGAAGGGAAAGGTGAAGCCGCTGGAGATCCCGATTTGTATCTCGAAGCAGCTGAGAAGGACGTTGCGAAGATGTTTTCCGGAGGCAAGGCGCACTTACGACCCATCTATGATGCGCTTCTTAAGTTAGGTTTAAAGGTCGGCAAAGAAGCCAAAGCCTGTCCGTGTCAAACAATTGTCCCGCTCTATCGCAACCACGTCTTCGCTCAAATCAAACCAACAACACAGACAAGAATTGATATGGGGTTTGCACTGGGCGACATGAAACCGACGGGACGTCTAATAGACACTGGCGGCTTCGCGAAGAAAGATAGGATCACTCATCGGATTCCGATCTCGTCGTTGAAAGACATCGACGATGAAGTGAAGCGCTGGCTCAAGGTTGCCTATGATCGTGACGCATAATGTCCGATAAACTCCAGTTTGTCGTTCCATTCGATAGCGAAACCATTTCCACATCTAGGAGAGCCACATGAAAGAGACAAAATCGGGCCCGCGCATGAGTGACGAAGCGGTTGCCGCTAAGACCGGTAAAAACTGGAAGCAATGGTTCGCGATTATCGACAAGGCTGGGGGTCAGAAGATGACCCACCAGGAGATCGTGAAGCTGCTCAATTCAAAGCATAACGTCGGTCCATGGTGGGGTCAGATGGTCACCGCCACCTACGAGCAGCAAACTGGCTTACGACAAAACCATCAGAAGCCCGATGGTTTCGAGATAAGTGTTAGTCGCACCCTCAACGCGCCGCTTTCGTTTCTTTACTCCTCGTTTGAGAACGAACGCAATCGCAGAGACTGGCTGCCCGAAGAAGGACTAGTCGTTAGGAAAGCAACGAAGAATAAATCAATGCGAGTCACGTGGAAGGATGGCAAGACGAGTCTCAGCGTGAGCTTCCTGACAAAGGGGACGAATAAGAGCCAGGTAGTAGTGCAACACAACAAACTCTCGAGTGCCGCTGCAGCTGCCAGGATGAAGACCTATTGGAATAAAGCGCTTGATCGGTTGCGCGGTAAACTGGAAACATAAAACGTTCCCTTTAGTAGTCCCTCAAAATAGAACAAGTACCTTTATGCTGGGACCGCAGGCGTCCTCGCCTGCCAACGTTGCAACTCAAGGCTGTTGGATTTTTCCGAGATCTCGATAGAGCAACGTTGGCAGGCGAGGACGCCCGCGGTCCCGGCACCAGGCCGCCTTCCATTGAGGTAGCTACTAAAGGGATTCGTTTGTAAACTCACACTATGAAAACCTCACCAATCACAGAGTCCAAGCATCTCACTCTCGGTCAAACCGGCGAAAGATACGCGGCAGCGTATCTCGAACAAGCTGGCTATCGTCTTGTCGCTGCAAACTTCATATTGCCCGTTGGTCGCAATCGACGTGACGCAGTAATTAACGCGGAACTGGATTTAATTGCCTACGATGGGGGCACGCTTTGCTTCGTAGAAGTGAAGACGAGAGCTTCCGACTGGTTTGCCTCGCCTGAAGTCAATGTGGATCGACGTAAGCGACGACAAATCGCCCGTGCCGCACGTGCTTACCGCCAAATGTTTGCGCTCGAAGATGAACCGTATCGCTATGACGTCGTGACAGTGGTTTTAAGAGAAGAAGAAAATGCAGTACCGGAGATTGAACTCTTCAAACATTTCTGGCGAGAGGAAGGATTGCGGAAGGGGCGATTGGGCGAGAGGTTCTATGACTAGGAGCAGGAGCAGGAGCAGGAGCAGGAGCAGGAGCAGGAGCAGGAGCAGGAGCAGGAGCAGGAGCAGGAGCAGACAAGGCTAACCTACTCACGCGGAATGTCTAGTTCTTTATTGCTGCTCCTGTCTCCTGCTCCTGCTCCTGCATTCTGCCTCCTGCTACTGATTCTCCGTACTGCGACGGTCCCTCGGCGAGGCGTTCTTCACGTACTTGTCAAACCAACTGATCATTTCATACAGCACGTGCTCGATGCTTTCTCGTCCGGTATAGCCATGAGCTTCGTAGGGTAACATCACCAATCTCACTGTGGCTCCCTGCCCTTTCAGAGCCTGATACATTCGCTCCGACTGAATCGGAAACGTTCCGGTATTGTCGTCAGCTTCGCCATGGGTCAGAAGTATCGGTTCATTGATCTTCTCGGCATACATGAATGGCGACACTTTCAAATATAGCTCCGGTGCTTCCCACAAAGTCCGCCGCTCGCTTTGAAAGCCAAACGGAGTGAGGGTGCGATTGTAGGCGCCACTGCGGGCGATACCCGCACGAAAGAGATCACAATGCGCCAGCAGGTTGGCAGTCATGAAAGCTCCGTAACTGTGGCCGCCCACCCCG
>DASYRR010000081.1:0-20436 GCA_036004125.1 Pyrinomonadaceae bacterium
TTCGTCCGTATCTGGTTTTGGTATCCAGACCCGGCGAACCAGTTTTGCTTTGTGGCCTATGCTCAAGGTGTGGGCCAGCTTAAGGCGTTGCGGGGGGCGTCAAAGCCTTTAGCCCGTCAACTCCAGCCGTCCCTTTCCTTCGATTGTCCTGAGTAACTTTCCGCAGGCCATTACTTCGCGGATCGGGAGTTCATTAATAGTCTTTGGAACTTGCGTACCGTCTTGATATCGTCACACTGCGAGGCTTGGTATATGCGCTTTTGGACTTTGAAGACATTCCACTGAAGTTTCCTCCACGGAAGCGTTTCCCGCCTGTCCATCGGCGTTGCTAGATTGTAAACAACAGTCCTTTAGGTCCTTCATAAGTCTTATGCTTCTTTGTCGGCATGCTTTCCTGATCCCAACAAGCGTTTGTGAATACCTATCCTCGCTGAATACCCATCCAATCAGTCAAATTGATTTTTGGGGCAGAAATGCAGTTTGCCTCAAAAGTCGCCCAATGATCCGACTTTTGGGGCAAGGCCGTATTGCCGCCATACCTTTGATACCTTTTGGTCGCTACGTGGCGGGCACGGTGTGGGGCGTTCTAAGGGAAATTGCTTAGCAGGATGGCGTCGCTGTTATTGACGCCGCGCGAACATGCGAGCCACTGGCCATCGGGTGAGAAGTCAAAGTGAAAGATTAGGTCGGAGTTGAAATCAGTCAGGCGCGTGGGCGCTCCGCCATTGACCGCCTGACGCCAAAGGTTGGACACGCCGGCGTTCGTCTCTGTGTAAACCAGCGCTCGCCCATCAGGACTCCAGTGAACACGGCGTATGCCTGGTGATCGATAATCAAAGATTTTGGAGGGCGAGTCGCCACTGGCGGGCAAAATGGCGATGCGCCAACGCGGCGCATCGAGTTGCTCATCGAAAAGCGCGCAAGCAATTGAAGACCCGTCCGGAGAAATGTCCGGCCACTGCGCCTTTAGAGGCGAGAGACGCTCTTGCGCTCCTCCATCAACTGGCACACGCCAGAGTCTGTCATATCCATCATCTGCCAGAGACGCATAGACAACCCAACGACTGTCTGGGGACCAACGCGGAATGTGGTCGTTGCCATTCGTCAATTGCCTCAAATTGCTGCCGTCGATATCCATGCGCCAAAGATGAGACAAATACAGCAGATCCCCTTTCCGCTCAGTTTTGAAAACTATGTAGCGACCGTCCGGAGAGACGGCCGGAGCGTAGTCGACGTAACTATCCGAGGTCAGTTGCTGTTGGTGTCCGCCATCTGCATCCGTCACCCAAATGTCTTGAAAGCCTCCCGCCGTCGAGGTGTAAACGATTCGACCGTCAGGTGTCCATGCGAGACCGTAGTGACCATCTTCTCGGTCCGCTCCAGAAATAACTTGCCGTGCGTTGGTCGTGTTGCCATCGGCGGGCACTACCCAAAGCTTGGACAGTGTGTCGTTTTTTTCAGTGACGAGTGCGGTGGCATCCGCCGAGACGCCAAGACTAATCGAACCATGACCGCTTAGATCGCTGGTTACTCGCGTTACCTCACCGCTCGGCAACGATATTTTCCAAACCTGCGAAAGTCCGCCGCCTTCTTCCTTGCCGATCAGAACAAGAGCGCTGCCGTCAGCGACCCACGCGACGCGGTAGACCACCGCCCAAGTGTGCGGCGTGAGCTCTCGGACGTTGCCAGTCGCAGCATCCACTGCGTATACGGTTGAAACATTGCCATGCGCGTGGCTGCCACCGCCGCAAGCGATGGTCCGACTGTCTGGTGACCAGGCGGGGCCTTCCCTCGCGAACCACTCGGAACCCGCGCGCTCGGCGAGCTCCCGCACGTCTGTGCCGTCAGTATTCGCGGTAAAGAGTTCAGTGCGATCTTTCTTCGCGCGGACAAATGCGAGCCGGGTTGCGTCGCGTGCTATACCAACGGCGCCGGCAATGTCCGTCAACACTCTCTTAGAGGAACCGCCAATCGTCGGTATTTTATAGAGCGCGCCCGTGGGAGAGTCTTTGCTTCGCGCTGCGTAATAGATGAGAGTACCGTCGGGTGAGAAGGTTGTACCCAGAATTTCAAAGAACGTCGGCGAGATGAGCTGCAAAGTCCCGCCGCTTAGTACCTGCTTTATCCATAAACTTTCGCGTCCGTCGCTCTCGACGGTTGTGTAGGTGATGTACTTGGCGTCCGGTGAGAGATCAATGGCCGACACTTTCCCATTTGCGGTCAACCGAGTGGCTTTCATGTTTGATGACGCGCTCACGTGCGCCGAACGTAACCTGTAAACGACCACGATACCCGCGCCTACCGTACACAGGAACAGCGCGAGCAACGAGATCGCGGTCAACTTGTGCTTCTTGATCTCGGTCGCTATGTACTCTGCACTTGAAGTGCTGCGCGTAGGCGGCTGCCGAACGGTAGTCTCCGTCTTCCCTGCCCCTTCAGCGCTTATCGTTACGTCAGTCGCTTGCGACCCTGACGAACGCTCGAGTTCCGTCGCAATGTCGAGGCGTTGCTTCAGACGACGGAGTGCACCGAGCATCTCCCTGGCGGCGTGGTAGCGCTCATCGCGATCTTTCGTCAGGGCAGTCGACACGATCACTTCGAGCGCTTCGGGAACGTCTCGGTAAAGGCGAATCGCAGGCGGCTCATTTCCTATAACGGAGGCAACGACGTCCGTTGGTGTTGGTCCATCAAACGGCACATGCCCGGTCACCATCTCATAGACAACGACGCCGAGCGACCAAACATCCGTGCGTTCATCAATAGCAATGCCGCGCGCCTGCTCCGGTGACATGTAATGTGCGGTACCCAACACCATTCCTGGGCGGGTACTGAACTTCAACAAGCTTTCCGTTTCCGAAGTCTCCGCGCGTTCCTCGATGAGCTTGGCCAAACCGAAGTCGAGAACCTTCACGTAGCCGTCTGTACGGAGCATGATGTTTTCAGGTTTGACATCGCGGTGGGCTATCCCTTCTCCATGGGCCGCAGAGAGTGCTGCAGCGACTTGTATGGCAATGTCGAGCGCGCCTACCAGGTTTAACGGCGACTGTGCCATCCGCTCGCGTAGCGTCACGCCGTTGACGAACTCGCTCGCGATGAATTGCATGCCTGCTTCGTTACCAATTTCGTAGACCGTGACAATGTTTGGATGATTCAGGGCCAACACGGCTCGCGCTTCCTGGTCGAATCGCCGAATCCGCTCAGCATCTTTACTAAAATAGTCCGGGAGAAGCTTGAGCGCAGCCTTTCGTCCGTTCCGAATGTCCTCCGCTAGATAGACTTCGCCCATCCCACCTGCACCCAGAAGTGAAAGTACGCGGTAGTGACCGACGGTTGCGCCGACCATTGCAGCGATCTGCTCGTCGGCAATGACACCTGCCGCAACTTTCACGGCAGAGGTGTTAATGAAACTTCCTGCGCTGTCGTCCGCGCGCAGGAGGGCCTCGACCTCAGCACGCAATTCCGTATCAGTCCCGCAAGCGCCATCGAGGAAAGCTGCGCGCTCGGCGGCTGCAACGCGCACGCGCGCCGACTCAAATAGGTCTTCGATGCGTTGCCAACGTTCGGGTGTCATAGTCTAGAGATTTAGTTCGCGCTGGTGACGGCGTTGTAGAGCCACGCCCGAGCGGTCCTCCAGTCGCGGACTACCGTGTTTGGTGAGATGCCGAGGACTGCCGCAGTCTCTTCTACATTCAAACCACCAAAGAAACGAAGCTCAACGACACGAGCTTTGCGGGCGTCGAAGGCGGAAAGCTTCTTAAGCGCGTCGTCGAGCGCGACGAGGTTTGCGGAAGGTTTTGGTGAGACTAAAGCAGTCTCGTCGAGCGCGATCGTGTACGCACCACCGCCACGTTTCCGACGGCTGCGACGGCGGGCGTGATCCACGAGTATGCGCCGCATTGTTTCAGCGCTGATCGCGAAGAAGTGCGCGCGGTTCTGCCAACGTACGTTCTTCTGATCAACGAGCCGGAGATACGCCTCATTGACCAGTTCGGTAGTCTGCAACGTCCGGCCCGCCGACTCACGGCTCATGTAGTGATGTGCGAGGCGGTGCAACTCGCGTTCGACGAGCGGAAGCAGGCGCTCAAGCGCCTCACGATCGCCGTTACTCCACTCGGCGAGGAGTTGCGTGACGTCTTCGGGCGTGCGGGTCGCCATCCATTCCACCCATCGTCTACTTAAAACTGACCGCGGATTTTAGCACCTCGCGCCGCACCGCAGATGCACCAGAAACTGATAAGCGAATTATTACATTTCGGTTGCCGTGGTGTCATCGGCTTTGGATTGACGCGTTAGGGGGCGAAAGGACAGGAGGCAGCTGGCAATAGGCACTAGGCAATCGGCAGAAAGCACGAGACGGATGTAGTAGGCAGCAGAGCCGAGACGCGCTATCGACGCCGCGCAGAGTGGCCCTTCGCAACAGACGAAGGGGCGCCATATGGCGGCTAGAAAGAAAGGTTGAGAAGAGAGGGAGAAGCGGATTATGAACGCACGAAAGTTAACTATCAGCTTTGCAGTAATCCTAACTGCGTTGGTGTGGGTCGTCGCGTGGCTCGGTGTCGGTGCGAGTGCGTCTGACTCAGTGCCGGCGAACTTCGTGGCACAGGGTCCAGCGGGTATTGCGATTACGGGTAACGTGCGCTCCGGCGGTGCGGTCAAGGCCGTCGTGACGCACCCGACCAACCCCCGCATCGCGTGGATCGGCACGGTCAGCGGCGGTGTGTGGAAAACCTGTGACGCGACGCTTGCGTCGCCTATTTGGACTCCGCTCACGGATCACATGCCCAGCCTCTCAATAGGCGCGCTAGAACTAGACCCCACAGACGCTTCGTATCTCACACTAGTCGCGGGCTTCGGACACTGGAGCACCTTCCTCGCGGGTCCAGGCGGGCCCCTTGTGGGCTTAATACGCACGACCGATGGCGGAGCAACATGGTCTGCTCTCGGCGGTGGCGACCTGAAGGACGAAGATCTTTCGGGCGTCGCACCGCGAGGTTCGGTGATCGTTGCTACGTCGAAGGGCGGCCAGGGTGGCGTTTGGCGGAGTACCGATACGGGCGCAACCTTCCAACGCCTGTCGGCCGACGGCTCTTCTGGCCTTCCGGCGGGCCAGGCCTACGACCTCGCGGACGACCCCTCAGATCCTGATCGCCTCTACGCCGCCATAAAAGGGATGGGCGGAGGGATTTACCGCAGCGACGACGCGGGCGCACACTGGCAGTCGCTCGGCGGCGCGAACTTCGGTGGCGCGGCTGCCAGCCCTATCGCCACGAGCGCCAACAACATGAAAATCGCCGTGCACGGTGGCGGCTCGTCCGGTACCGGAGCGGTTTACGCGGCGGTCGTCGTCAGCAGCGAATTAGCGGGGCTGTTCCGCTCTACAGACTACGGTGCGCTCTGGACCGCTCTGGATCTACCCTCGACCGTCGAAGGCTCGGAAGTCTTCGGATTACACCCGGGCAAGCAAGGGAGAGTGCACCTCTCCGTTGTCGCGGACCCCGACGATGCGGATATGGTCTATCTGGGTGGCGACCATGCGCCGGCGGGCGAAGGCGGCGGGCGACTCTTTCGCTGCGACGCGAGTAAGCCTTCGGGGTCGCAGTGTGAAATTATGACCGGTGCGGACACCACGGACGACAGCACTCCACATCCTGACTCGCGCGACATGGCCTTCGATGCCAACCATGAAATCCTCGAGGTAGACGACGGTGGCATATACCGGCGTACATTACCCAAACAGAGCGGTGGCACGTGGCTGTCGATCAGCAGCAACCTCGGTGCCGCCGAGTCGCACTCGTGTGCCTACGACCATGTCTCCGACATCGTAATCTGTGGCACGCAGGACAACGGCACGGCACAACAGCCGGTCCCGGGAGCGCAAGGCTGGGAGTTAGTTGGTCTCTTCGACGGCGGCATCGTCTCGGTCCACGACCGCTCAGCGCCTTCGACGCGCTACTTCAGCTCACACTCCCTCGCCCCTTTCTACCGCGCGACATGTTCGGCGGGTAACGTCTGCACGACAGACAATCCCACACTCATCGTCAACGGGTCAGGCGGCCAGAAGCTGACGGACTTGGAGACGGTAGCCATCTACCCACCGATCGCTGCCAATGAGGTGGCGCCGCTGCGTCTGCTGATCGCGGCGAGCACTATTTACGAGTCCGGCGACCGCGGCGACCACCTCACGAAGCTTAGCGGCTTCACTGGCAGTGCGACGCGCGCGCTCGCCTATGGCGCAGACGGCAATCCAGACGTGATCTACGCCGGCAGCTCTGACGGACTGTTCCTGCGCGCGTCGGCCGGGCCCTCCCTGAGCAAGCTGACGAACTACGCGGGCGGCGAGCCCCTCGCCATCAGCCTCGACCCGAACGACTGGCACTCTGCCTGGGTGGTTGACGAAAGCAACCTCTGGCACACGCCGGACGCAGGTAGCACTTGGGAGAAGTTAACCGGCAACATCGGTAGCGCAGCGGCACTCCCGTTAAACGCGATCAGCTTCATCCCGGCTTCACCAGCGTCCGTAGTAGTCGTGGGAGCGTCCGATGGTCTCTATGTCAGCAACACCGCACAGCCTGGCCACTGGGCCAAGTTCACCGGCGCCCTCCCGAATGCCGTCGTCTATGGACTGGAATACGATCGACTGGATGACGTTCTACTGATTACAACCGTTGGCCGAGGTGCCTGGACTCTGCCGGACGCCAAAAAGGTGAACTTACCCCCGACCGTTGTCGGTGGCCCCGACGGGACCGTCCCGGAAGGCGTAACGTTCACGAGGGTTGTCTCCTTCACAGATCCGAATGCACCCGTCGGCGAAACTTACAACGCTACCGCCGACTACAACGACGGCACTGGTGCACAACCACTCTCACCCGCAGGCGCCAACTCGTTCACGCTCAGCCACACTTTTGCTGATAACGGCGTCAATACGGTTACCGTGTCTGTGACCGACGGCCATGGCGCGACTGGTACTGACACGTTGAAGGTGACGGTGATGAACGTCCCGCCATCTGTCGGAGCCGTCAGCGCGCCATCATCGCCAATTGCCGTGGGAACGTCCGTCACAGTCTCGGCACCGTTCACAGACCCTGGCATACTCGACACGCACGTTGCTGCCGTCGCGTGGGGCGACACGTCAGGTGAAACGCCGGCCGTTGTGACCGGCACAAACACCTCTGGGACTGCAACGGGCACGCATGTCTACACGACCGCCGGCCTGTACACTGTCCGCATCACGGTGACAGACAAAGACGGTGAAAAGGGTTCGTCGATCTACCAGTACATTGTGGTCTATGATCCCGCCGGACCATTCGTGACCGGCAGCGGATGGATCGACTCCCCACCAGGCGCGTACCTGGCGAACCCGACGCTCACAGGCAAGGCGACTCTCGGCTTCGTTGCGAAATACCAGAGCGGGACTCCGTCTGGCAACGCCGGATTCAACTTCCACGCGGGCGACTTCGACTTCAAATCCTCGGCCTACTCTTGGCTCGTAACCTCCGGCTCACGCGCCTATCTGTTTGGTACGGGGACGGTGAACGGGATCGGCGGGTACGACTTCCTTATCAGCGCGGACGATGCAAGCGGCGGCGATAAGTTCCGCCTGAAGGTCTGGGTCGTAGCAACTGGTTTGGTGGTCTTCGACACGCTGCCGGGAGCACCAGACGGGGCGAGCCCGACCACCGTGCTAGGTGGTGGCAACATAGACGTCCACCCGTAACTTGATTGGGGTTTGAGTTTTTGGTGCTGGTCCGGTTTAACGCTCAGGAGTGCAACCTGGGCGCGCCTGACCAGCGGTGTCCTGATTACCAGCTGCAATTTGCTTCACCGTCCCGCCTGCGCGGAGTTCCACTTTGCCTCTGGCTACAGCAACGAATGTGTTGCCACAGCTGGTGTCGACAGTGAATTCGCTTCGAGGGTTGCCGGTGGTTGTAATCTGGCAATCTCGGGTTGTCACGCCAACATTTGAAGATGAGGACAGCCGCACACGTCCAGCTTCCAACATGCTCACCGAGATGTTGGTATCAGTGAAACTTAACTTCATAGTGGAATCTGGAAGCACCTCAACGCGGCCAAGTTTACCGAGGCTTACCACTGCACTAGACCTCGCCGCTGTCGTAACGGTGCTGTCTGAGAAAACAGTTGCTCCAGAGACCGCTGAAGCCCCGTTGAGCGATACTCGACCGTCGACTTGAATGAGTTTGCCTTGTGGCGGTTTGTCCGCCAGCGCCACGATCGCAGTCATCACGAGCACGCTTAAAGCGATTGCAGTATGCTTCCGGGTCAGGTTAAGCATTTATGGTCTCCTTCACTGTTTGTGTTTTGGGAGCAATCTGGTCGCGAAGCCGGGGGATTTTCGCTGAGATTCTACCAGACCCGACTTTCTCCTCGACAAGATTGAAACCCGGAACGGCTATCGCATTTAGATAAGTAACGGCGGCGGTCGAACTACGGGATCGATGTGAATGAGAGAAACATTTCAATTAAATAGGCGAATGGGATCGCAAAGGCGCTCGTCTTGACACCCGTAAACCGCGACTGCTACTCTACGCGGTCTTTTTCCGCAGTAAATTCAAGGCTGTGCGTACAAAGGAGTTTGCTTGACTACTGAATCCGGCTACTTATTCACGTCCGAATCTGTTACCGAAGGCCACCCAGACAAGATATCCGACCAAATATCAGACGCAGTGCTGGATGCGGCATTAACGGCGGATCCGAAAGCTCGAGTTGCGTGTGAAACGCTTGTAACCACCGGGCTTGTCGTTGTTGCTGGTGAAATCACGACCGATGCAGTCATCGATTACAGCCGCGTCGCACGTGAGACAATCCGGGACATTGGCTACACTAGAGCTAAGTTTGGCTTTGACTGTGATACGTGCGCTGTGCTGTCGGCTTTAGACCGTCAGTCGCCCGATATCGCAATGGGTGTTGACACCGGCGGAGCTGGTGACCAGGGCTTGATGTTTGGATTCGCGTGCAACGAGACCCCGGAGTTAATGCCGCTGCCAATTCAACTCGCTCACTTGTTGGCCCGTCGACTCTCAGAAGTCAGAAAGTCTGGCGATCTTCCCTATCTTCGTCCTGATGGAAAATCTCAAGTAACAGTTGAATATCGCGACGGTCGACCATTTAGACTAGAAGCAGTTGTAATTTCGTCGCAACATGATGCGGACGTGACCAACGAACAGCTGCGAGCCGAGATCGAAGAGAAAGTCATTAAGCACACGGTATCACCTGAACTCCTGGACAAGGATACGAAGTATCACATCAACCCGACCGGGCGGTTTGTAACCGGAGGCCCGCAGGGTGACGCCGGCCTCACTGGACGAAAGATCATAGTCGATACGTACGGAGGCTACGCCCCGCATGGTGGTGGCGCGTTCTCCGGTAAGGATCCGACGAAGGTTGACCGCTCTGCCGCCTACATGGCGCGATACGTCGCCAAGAACATTGTCGCCGCCGGTTTAGCTGATCGTTGTCTAGTGCAACTGGCGTATGCGATCGGTGTGGCGCAGCCGGTCTCCGTTCTCGTAGATACCGCCGGTACTGGTCGCATCAGTGATACGGCGCTGTCGAAGCTTGTTCGCGACAACTTCGAATTAACTCCACGTGGCATCATTGAGGAACTCAACCTCAGGAGGCCGATCTATAAAGCCACGGCAGCGTACGGACACTTTGGTCGCAATGAAGATGGTTTCAGCTGGGAAAAGACAGACAAGGCTGAAAGCCTCCGCGCTACCGCAGGCATCTAATACTGATTCATTTAATTCAAATGTCCGATATGCTTTAGCTTGTCGCGCGTTAGTTTAGAAGCCGGCTATTTAACGCAACGACAAGACAGAAGCATATTGGACATATCGGACACCAGAGAGGAATAACTAAATGAGTGCTACACGTTCCGTCGAATTCGACGTGAAAGATATCGGTTTGGCAGCTAATGGTAAGCTGCGCATTGAATGGGCTGAAAGAGAAATGCCCGTGCTGCGTCTGATAAGGGAAAGATTCGCTGAAGAGAAGCCGTTGAGTGGCACTAAGCTGCTCGCCTGTGCCCACATCACGACGGAAACAGCCAATCTCGCTCGAGCTCTTCAGGCGGGAGGCGCTGAGGCAGTTTTGATTGCTTCCAATCCCCTTTCGACGCAGGACGACGTCGCAGCATCACTCGTCTCCGATTGGGGAATCCCAGTTTACGCAATCAAGGGTGAGTCGACTGATACTTATAATCGTCATGTCCGCACAGCCTTGGACAGCCATCCCGACATCATTATCGACGATGGGTCTGATGTAGTTGCTACGTTGTTGAAAGAGCGTGGTGATCAAGTTAAAGAGATCATCGGATCTACTGAAGAGACCACGACCGGCATACAGCGTCTCGAGGCGATGCAAACCGCTGGAGTACTTCCCTTCCCATCCATTGCTGTCAACAACGCACAGACCAAACACTTCTTCGACAATCGTTATGGCACGGGCCAGTCAACTCTTGACGGCATCATTCGAGCCACGAACATCCTTCTTGCCGGACGCAATTTGGTTGTCGTCGGTTACGGGTGGTGCGGCAAAGGCGTCGCACTTCGCGCCCGAGGTATGGGTGCGAATGTAATTGTGACGGAGATCGATCCTATCAAAGCCGTCGAAGCGGTCATGGATGGTTTCCGGGTTATGCCGATTGCGCAAGCAGCAGCCATCGGCGATATCTTCGTTACCGTTACGGGCAATCGTCACGTTATTGATGGTGAACACTTCTCCAGCATGAAAGATGGGGCGATCGTTTGCAATAGCGGCCACTTTGATCTTGAACTGAATCTCGTTGCCTTGCGTGAGATGGCCGGTGAGCCGCAGACCATGCGACCTTTTGTGCAAGAGTACAAAATGCAGTCGAGTGGACGACGTGTCATCGTTCTCGGTGAGGGACGCCTGATCAATCTGGCTGCGGCCGAAGGTCATCCAGCGAGCGTTATGGATATGAGTTTCGCTAACCAGGCCTTGTCAGTCGAATATCTCGTTAAAAACAAGGGGACACTGGCGCCGGGCGTTCACCTCTTACCGAAGGAAGTCGATCAGGAAATTGCGAGTCTCAAGTTGAGGGCACTCGGAGTTTCGATTGACACTCTTACTGCAGAGCAATTGGAGTACATCACAAGCTGGGAAACAGGAACCTAAGCTTAGGTACGCACTTTCGAAAGAAAATAGGTTCCCGCTGCTGCGAAGATCAGTAGCGGGGACCAGGCAGCAACTGGCGGACGAAGGAGTCCATGATTGCCAAGTTGTTGAAAGCCACCACCGACAGCCCAATACGCGATACTCACCACCACTGCAGCGCATAGGGCGATGATAGTTCCCTTCCTTCCAAAGGACACTGCCAACGGCATTCCAATAAACGCCATAATGACCACCCCAAAAGGAGCCGCGTACTTACGCTGTAGCGCCACGGATAATGCAGACACATCAGCACCGCGTTGTTTTGAGGCCTTGAGATAGCCGTTCAGTCCGGTTGCGCTCAACTGGGATGGCTTGTCGATGCTTGGCTTGAAAACTTCCGGTGACTCGACTGCTCCGAAGGCTGTCTGAGTGTCCGTTTGACGGACTACTTCCAAGTCGTTTAACGCCAGTGTCTCAGTATTATCAACTGCAAGCTGATTTGAAGAGAGCCAGTGACCTGCGGTGCCGCTCACAACTTTGTTGAGATGTACTGCGTCTTGATCGAGTTGGTAGATTGTTGGCTCGGTAAGCGTACCCTGGCTCTCGTCAAATTCGTACGAGTAGAAGCGCTGTGTTTCTGTTGACGCAAGCCACTGACGACCGGTCCCCGTAATAGCACGTGCTTCTCCACCTTTGATTCGCGCACGCAGCGAGTCTTGTCTGAGGTTAGCGTCAGGCATGACATGCTCCTGAACTAGCCAGGCCAAAGAAGCCATTGCCAGAGCAAAAACCAACCCAGGTAACATCAGGCGATAGACGCTTTGGCCACACGCCCACCACGCGATCGCTTCATGCCTTTTGGCAAGCAGCGCATAACTTACGAGGACCGCGATGAGCATCGTCGCCGGAAACAGTTCTACGATAATTAGGGGCAGAAGGAACAAGAGGTAGCGAGCCACCAAACTTGCACTCGCGTGAGTGACCGCAATGAAGCGCCAGAGTTCAAACAGCGTAAAGATATTGAAGATTGCTGCGAGTGTAATAAAACCAAGGAGGAAGCTTAGAGCGAGTGTTCGCAAGAGCGTCGCGTCCATTAGGCTTGGGACGCCCCAATTACTAATCCCAGGCGTAATCATTCGTGTTGATTTTCGTGCACCAGGTGTTGCTTGATTAGGTTGTCTCAGCGCAAGGCGACCAAGACTGAGCCAGCTGATGTGTCTCCTAAAGAGCAGCAATACAGCAACAAACAGAGTTAGAACTGTCGCAATCCAGGGTCCCAAGTAGGGCGAGACACTCCCGGCCCTCGCCAGCGACTCTCCCAACAGTGAAACCATGTAATACGTGATCACCACGATCAACGACAGAATTATGCCAATGCTTCGCCCGCCACGCCGTACTCGCAAACCGAGGGCCCCCGCCAGCAGGGAAAACACTAGCGGAGCCATAGCGAGAGCAGTTCTCCGATTCAGAATCCTGATTGCTTGACTTTTCTCGGGTTCGTTTGTGGATTGAGCTCTGGCCTGGAGTTCCCGCCAGTCCATCGTGTCGGCGTTGGTATCGCGCTGATTGAGACGCTGGATGATGTCAGCTCGTCCGGTATTGATCGAGATTCTCAACTGGTCAGATCGTTCAACGACATATGATTTCTGGGCCTCACTCTTAGCGTCGGGAAACTTTGCCGCCAGCACATCCGACAGCACTAGTTCCGATTGATCGCCCGACGAGTCAATGCGCCCGGAGCGGGCTGTAAATATTTGGGAAGAGTGGTCTGCCTCTTGACCATAAATAAAGACACGACCCCAGGTACCGAGCGCTTTGTCTCCGTCCCGAACATAGATTACATAGCGAGGTAAAGTACTGAACGTTCGAGGTTCCACTGGAGAATCAAGTTTGGCGAGGGCACCCTGCAGCGCGACCCTTTCCAGATCGCGTGCTGCTTGCGGTGCTTCCTGGAGTTGGATGTAGACAGTGACGGCGGTGAACATCAGGCCCATTACTAGTCCAGGCCATAGCATCGTCCACGTACCCACGCCAGCCGAGCGCATCGCGACGATCTCACTATCAGTACCCATTCGAGAGAATCCGATTATTATCCCAGCCAGGGTAGCGAGCGGTATGGTGAAGCTCAAAACTCCTGGCACCAGCGTCGCTGCAATTCCACCGATCACTGAAAACGGCAGGTCCGTGTAAATGAGTACCTCTGCGAGACGCGAGGCCTGCTGTGCAAACAAGACAGCGGATAGCATCAAAAGCGAAAGTAAAACGTAAGGCAACGTCGCCCAAATGATGTATCTGGGAATCAGAAAGCTTCGTAACTTAAGGTTTTGCTTTAACAATATTAGTGCGTGAAGGTCGGTTTGACCCTCGGTAGACGCTCCAACACACGTCCAATCATTTGATGAGTTAGCTCCGCGAGTTCCCTTTTGGTTCTATTTGGAACTTCTCTTGCGCCCTCAGCAAACTTGCCTGGCGAGAGACGCTCTGTGGTTCTTAAATGTGCATGAAGACCTTTTGACACTGAACCTCCGCGGCCGTTGCTGCATTCATGACAGCGCAGCGTAAGATCCGTCGACATGAATACAACTTCTTCGCTCGTGAAGGCCCGATGACAATTAGCACACGTCTTCAGATCAGGCATGAATCCTTCGATCTTGAGCAACCAGACCTCAAAATAACGCAAGATAGACTGAAGATCCTGGGGGGTTTGTCCAATTGCCTCAAAACAAGCGGTCGCCATCCTGAAGAGCAGTTCGTTCGTTTGATGCGGAGGAGAAAACTCGATGAGTAGGTCACCAAGATAGGCGAGTCCTGTAACAATCACGGGATCGGAGGAAAGCTTAAAGTTTGACTTTAAGATCTCCGTCTGTCTAATGGAAACCAATTCTTGGTTCTCCCTCTCGTAATAGGTGAGATGTACAAGGGTGAACGGTTCGAGTGAAGCTCCAAAACGGTTTTTTAGTTTTCGAGATCCCTTAGCTACGCCTCTGATGATTCCAGAACTTCTCGTTAGAGATACAACGATCTTGTCTGCTTCAGCGAGATTATACGTACGCAGGATCAGAGCTTCGGTGTCGACTAAAGCCATCTTCTACAAGTCAGGGAATGAAGTACAGGATCCAGCCCAGGACCAATCCAATCACCATGAACTCTGCAAATACCTTGAGGCCGTAAAGACACCTTTCGCGCGGTGTATCTTTGGCCACTGCGCCGAAGACAATTGAAACCAGTACGCTGAACACAGTCATCACGAGCAAATGCCTCATGGTTTCCTCCCTGCGGCGATGTCAAATACGTCAAGCATATTGAGGTAATTCAATAGGCCAGCAATTAGAAGGAAGGTGTTCCCGTATTCATAGGTAGCCCGAGCTGCCTGCGTTAGATCATCCGCAAATCCTACGTCCAGGAGCCAACATACGATGTACAGCGCTCCAGAGCCAAGGTTAGCGATCATGGGAGGTACTTGAAGCAATGCGGACGAGCCTTGCCCGGTCGACAAGTTAAACATGTGTCCGCCCATCCGCATTCCTAGAAAGAAACATAACCAGACGGAACCACCCATCAACGCCGCCCTTATCCAACGACGAAGAAGTAGATGTCCAGCGCCCGGGATAAACCAGGCGAGGACGGTAACGGCCCAGGCCATTGGTGGGGTTGGTTCGATTCGCTCAATTGCCTTCTCACTCTTTACCAACTGCTTCCTCCCTATTTACTCGACATACGGATTCATTTAACTCCTGCGGCAACTTGAAACCACAAAACCTAATCGAAAATATGAACCGTCGGCAACGCGACGTCTAACGCCTTACCTTAACCTAATCGTCAGTAGATGAGGTGACGCTGTCGGACCTCAAGAAATTCCTGAAGTTGCGGCTGCCAGCTTTCGATTATTGTCTCGAGTCCCATTCCCTGTTCAAAGGCCTTGCGAATCTTGTCGGTACCGCTAATCACGTCAAACGGATTCTTGTCATAAACGTATTCGTAAGGAGGCTCTTTCCAAAAGAACTGTCCTGGGTACAGGTCGAAAGCCATCTTCACCATTGCCAGTCCGGCACTGACAGGCTCGAAGACCTCTCGATCAATTACGTGAACCTGAACTCCACCACAACTGACTCCAATATGCTTCTGAAAAGTCGGCTGAAAAACGCAAGGACGAAAGTAGACTCCCACCAATCCAAGGCTATTAAGTCGGTCCGCATAATCGTCGGGCTGAATGTAGGGGGCGCCAATAAGCTCGAACGGTCGGGTTGTACCTCTCCCCTCCGATGCTTGAGTTCCCTCAAAATGCACTGCTCCAGGAAAGACCGTGGCAGTATCAATTGTTGGCATATTGGGTGAAGGTAGAACCCAGGGGGCATCGGTCTCGTCTTGCCAAAATGATCGCTCCCAACCGTCCATTGTAATTACGTTTAAATCGCAGCCAATGTTGAAGTGTTCGTTGAAGAGTTGAGCCAACTCGCCAGGTGTCATCCCGTGACGTGTAGGAATCGTGAACTGACCAACGAACGAAGCGAATTCAGGCTCGAGAACATTACCGGCGACGCGAGCGCCGGTGATGGGATTAGGCCGATCACATACAATTACGCGCTTGCCGTATTTACGAGCCGCGATCATGCAGTTCGCCATTGTGTAAACAAACGTGTAGATCCTGCAGCCTACGTCCTGCATGTCAAACACCAGGAGATCAATGTCGTGCAGCATCGCTTCTGTTGGTTCACGTGTTTCACTATAAAGCGAATAAACTGGTAGCCCGGTTTTCCGATCAGTGGCGTGATCGGTTTCGATCATGTTGTCCTGAACGTCACCTCGAATTCCATGTTGCGGTCCAAATAGAGCCCGTAGATCTACTTCGGGGTGTTCGTAGAAAAGGTCGGCAACATGATGATAGGCATGATCCACTGAAGCCTGGTTGCAGATAAGACCAACACGCACGCCTTCGACCAGATCAAGCTTCTGCTCAAGTAACTTCTCAACGCCAAGTGTGACGTGCTGAGCGCCTTTCGATGTGTTCCCTGTTTGACTTTCGCGTTCGAGAGTTAAGGTCATACTTTAGCTCCTAGCCGCAAAGCACTGATCCTCCATTTACGTTCACCACTTCCCCGGTTATGTAGCTCGCCCAAGTTGAACAAAGGAAGACGATAGGTGCAGCGATTTCGTCCGGTCTGCCAATCTTCAAAAGGGGTATCGTTTGCAGAATTGAATCCAGTCGTGACTTGTCGGCAAAAACACCTTCATTCATGTCGGTCTCAACCCATCCCGGAGCGACGCAATTTACGTTGATCCCAAACGCAGCGAGCTCAGCGGCCAAAGACTTCGTAAATGAAATCTGACCTCCTTTGGATGCCGCATAGTTCGAAACCCTGGCCTCGCCTCTCTGTCCAGCGGTGGAGCTGACGATCACAATGCGACCAAACTCCTGTCGCTTCATTATGGGAACGGCGGCTCGACAAACAGTCCAGGTGCCTTTGAGATTGATTGCTAGCGTGCGGTCCCACAGCTCTTCGGAAATCGATTCGACCTGATCGCCCTCCCAAATTCCAGCGTTGCATATCAAGAAATCCAGACGCCCAAAGTATTCAAGTGTCTCCTTAACTAGCTTCTCCGCGTCTGCGATTCCGGAGACATCACCTTGTACAGCACGGGCCTCAACACCCTTCGATTTCGCATTCGCAACCGCAAAATCTGCTGACTGCTTGTCGTGAACATAATTCACAGCTACGTTTGTTCCGTGTTCGGCGAGCAAGTCGACCACGGCCCGGCCTATACCCCTTGAAGCCCCGGTGACCAAAGCGACTCTCCCAGACAGACCCAGAATGTCGTTAGGCACGCGTGTACTCTTCCCTTCTCGATGATTGCGCACTAGGCAGTAACTGGAGTTGATCTCTCGGCATGGTTGTAATGCTGGCCAAGTCGGCTCCGAGCTTCATCTACAAACGTTTTGAACAATCGTTGTGAAAACTGATCTTCCCTCCACCCAAGCTCTGGATGCCATTGTACGGCGACAACAAATCGATCGCTACGAGGGTCCTCTACTGCCTCGATCAGCCCGTCGGAGGCCCACGAAACAGCGATCAGATCCCTTCCAACATTCTCTACAGCTTGATGATGATGACTGTTCACCAGCGCGTTGTCCGTTACTCCGATCTCACCTAAACGGCTCTCTGCAAGTAGCGTAACTTTATGCGAAGGTCTATCTCGCGGCACACCCTGGTTATGCTTTATCGCCTCCGCCACTTGCGAGTAAATGTCTTGAATTAGGGTACCGCCTCGTGACACATTCAAGACTTGCATTCCAAAACAGATTGCCAGCAACGGAAGGTTCTTCCGCTCTGCGGCGGCAATAATTAATAAATCAGTTTCGTCTTTGGCGGGGTGAACGTCACCAAGTTTGGGATGTGGTTGCCTTCCATAACGAAGTGGATCGACGTCCGAATCGCTTCCCGGCAACAGAATGCCATCCAGACCATCAACTACCGAATCGATGTAATCAACCTTCGGTATCAGACTTATGTGGAATGGAGTTCCACCGGCAGCTTCGATTGCCTCGCTGTAGTGACGCGACAGATAGAACCGTTCGGTTGCTACCTCAATGCGCATTGGGATGCCTATGCGTGGTCGTTTGTCCGTCACTTGATCATTCATCCGTGCAGTAGCCTGACTTTATCTGTGACAGTAGCCCGACTGTTAAGGAGGTCATGCGAAAGTATTTGTAATCGTCCGTTCAGCCCTCCTTAACAGTCGGGCTATTGCTGCGGCTCAAGCCGTATTTGCTCGAAAAGTATCATAACCCAAGTTGCGCTGATTTGCTTTGATAGCCTTGCGGATGGTGTCCTTGACTTACATTCGAACGAATTCCTATAGTGCTCACTAAAGAAATATGCGGAAACATTTCATTAGAATTCGCAGTACTACCGTCCTATTAGTACGGAAAGATGAAAACGTTGCGCTTGCCGGTGACGGACAAGTCACGCTCGGTGAAACCGTGATGAAAGCGAGTGCTAAGAAGGTTCGCCGGCTCTATAACGATCAGATTCTGGCCGGCTTTGCAGGAGCAACCGGTGATGCGTTCTCGTTGTTAACACGGTTTGAGTCTAAGCTCGAACAGTATCATGGCAACTTGGAGCGGGCGGCGATTGAATTAAGCAAGGAGTGGCGCACTGACAAGATGCTTCGTCATCTCGAAGCCTTACTAGTCGTGGCGGACAATAAAAGCTCTTTTCTGCTATCAGGCAACGGCGATGTGATAGCGCCGGATGAAGGGGTTTTGGCAATTGGCTCGGGCGGATCGTATGCACTCGCCGCCGCCCGCGCTTTGCTAAAGCATACAAACTTGTCGGCCAGAGAGATTGCCGTTGAAGCGCTTCGAATCGCAGGCGAGATTTGCATCTACTCTAATCAGAATATTGTTGTTGAGGAATTGTAACCGCCTCTGACTTGAGGCCTGCAAGTAATAACAAATGGTTATCTATTTAGCCGGTGAAGTTGACGACGAAGCCAAGCTCGACGAAATGTCACCCAGACAGATCGTCAGCGAACTAGATAAACACGTTGTTGGACAACGTAACGCGAAGCGTGCCGTTGCAGTCGCTTTGCGCAACCGTGTGCGACGTCAAAAGCTACCACCTGAAATGGCGGTCGACGTCATGCCCAAGAACATCATCATGATCGGTTCGACGGGCGTCGGCAAAACTGAAATCGCGAGACGGTTGGCCAGGATGTCCAACTCTCCTTTTCTGAAGGTTGAAGCTTCGAAGTTTACTGAAGTCGGATATGTCGGTCGCGACGTAGAAAGTATGGTCCGTGATCTGACTGAAATCTCCGTTGAGATGACGCGACAGGAGAAAAGTGAAGAGGTTGCGGAGAAAGCCGAGCTCAATGTTGAGGAGCGAATTCTAGACTTGTTACTACCGCCACCTCGCTCGAACTCTGGATATTTCGACTTTGATTCTGACAACACCGAAGAGACCGAAACTGACGTAGATAGTCCGGCTCGAGACGAACAGTTCCAACGTACGCGCGAAAAGCTCAGAACGCAGCTGCGCAGTGGAAAGCTGGACAACCGTTTGATTGAACTTGAAGTACGGGAGAAGAACTTCCCGGTGATCGAATTGGCTGGTCCCCAGGGCGTCGAAGAGATGGGCATCAACATGAAAGACATGTTGGGGAATCTCTTCCAAGGCCGAACCAAACGTCGCAAGATGCGCGTCGACGAGGCGATCGAATACATGATGCAGGAAGAGGAGGAGCGCCTGATCGACATGGATCAGGTTGCACGTGCAGCGATCGAAAGAGTTGAGAATTCCGGGATCATTTTCCTTGATGAGATAGATAAGATTGCGGGACGTGAATCTGGGCACGGCCCTGATGTTTCGCGTGAGGGAGTTCAGCGCGATATTTTGCCGATCGTGGAAGGCACAACGGTCAATAGTCGTTACGGTATGGTACGAACCGATCATATTCTATTCATCGCTGCCGGCGCCTTTCACGTGTCAAAGCCTTCGGACTTAATTCCAGAGTTGCAGGGACGTTTCCCAATCCGAGTTGAACTCGAGTCCCTGACCATTGAAGACTTCAAGCGAATTCTGACTGAACCACGTAATGCGCTTATTAAGCAGTATCAGGCGATGATGGAAACGGAGGGCGTGACTATCGAGTTTACAAACGATGCGATAGATTCGATTGCCAACTTTGCGGCCCAGGTAAACCAGCAGACCGAAGATATCGGTGCACGTCGACTGCAAACGATCATGGAAAAGCTGTTAGAGGAGATTAGTTTTGAAGGACCTGATCTTGAGCCGAAGAGACAGCGCATTGATGCTGCTTATGTGTCAGGCATGCTTTCGGCAACCGTTAAAGATCAAGACCTCAGCCGGTACATTCTGTGAAAACTAATAACTCGACTTACTTCACAAAGCCGTTGTTGCCTGGCTCAGTCTCACGCATATCAGCTCAACCTTTTTCTTCCAAGACTTCCTTCTGTCTAATTATCGTTGTAGGAATCTCGTTTAGTGCGGCTTGTGGTAAACGCCGGCCACCATTGCCACCCGTTGAAAGAGTGCAGCAGCGCACGGAACTGCTCTCCGGCGCACAACAGGGTAATCAGGTGATACTCAGCTGGCCCGCGCCAGTACGAAATGCGCCGGATAGTAGTGTTCAAAGCATTAGAAGAATCGATGTCTATCGTTTGGCCGAAAAGCCGGGAACAGCACGGGCATTAACCGAGGATGAGTTTGCGGCGAGCGCCACCTTGGTTGGGTCAGTTACGTACGAAGAGATACGGAATGCGGGCGATACTTTGAGCTATGC
>DASYRR010000082.1:0-31087 GCA_036004125.1 Pyrinomonadaceae bacterium
A
This sequence comes from Pyrinomonadaceae bacterium, assembly GCA_036004125.1. Classification (GTDB taxonomy): domain Bacteria; phylum Acidobacteriota; class Blastocatellia; order Pyrinomonadales; family Pyrinomonadaceae; genus PSRF01. The sequence goes on from DASYRR010000082.1 coordinate 2, forward strand.
CTCCTCCGCGGGCTTCCAAATCAAAAACGGCTGTGTAGCTCAAACGGACAGAGCCTTCGTCTCATAAGCGAAAGGTTGGTGGTTCGACTCCGCCCACAGCCACCAGACTTTCGGGCTGGTGATGTAACCGAGAGCATAGAAGTCCTGCAAACTTCTTGTGAGGGTTTGAACCCCCCCAGTCCACCAAATTGCGGCGTAGCTCAATTGGATAACAGAGCACTCGTCTTGTAAACGAGGGTGTGCGAGTTCGAGTCTCGTCGCCGCAGCCATTCTTGTGGCGTAGCCAAGTTGGTAAGGCACCGGATTGTTAACCCGGCTATCGAAGGTTCGAGTCCTTCCGCCACAGCCAGATCATTGCCGATTGTCGATTGCCGATTTCCAATTCGCGTCTTCCCGGCGATTGATTCTTCTCGCGCTGGATGCCAATCGGCAATCAAAAATCGGAAATCGAAAATATTCTTGACCCGGAGCTCGAGTGACAGAGCGGCGGCCTTTTAAGCCGTGAGGTGCGGGTTTGAGCCCCGTCGGATCAACCAAAACAAGAACTGCGAATTGCGAATTTCGAATTGGAAGGCGGTACAAAGCACCAAGTTCAAAGCTCCTTCTTCCCGCGGTGTAGCTCAACGACAGAGCACTCGATTGATAATCGAGCGATGGCGGTTCGACTCCTCCCACCGCGACCAAGTCGCAACTTTTTCGGGATAGTGCAACTGGCAGCACGTTGGACTTTGAATCCGAAGATGAAGGTTCAAATCCTTCTCCCGAAGCCAAATAGATCTCAGATTTCAGATATTTCAGATCTGAGATCTCAAATTATCTCAAATCTGAGATCTTCCTGTGGGATGGTGTAACTGGCAACACGCTGCGCTCTGAACGCAGTAATGAAGGTTCAACTCCTTCTCCCGCAGCCAGACGTTTTGAAATCTCAAATTACAAATTTCAGATCTCAAACAGTTAAAGCCAGGTCCAAAGACCTGAGACCAACTCCAGCAAAAAGGTATTTCGATTCGTGGATGTGGAAGCCACGCGAGACGTGGAGGTTGCGTCATGTTCATTCGGTTTGTCAGCGGTGAAATCGATGAGGATTCAAAGCTGCCGCTCGGTTTGTTTCAGTCTGCGTATGACGCCCTGGAAAAGGCCGCTCCGCCAGACTACGAGTCCGTTGCGCTTAACCAGACACTCCAGTGGTTCGACGCAAACCTCAAAGTGCCATTCGACTACAGGCTCAGGCCACGTTATCGAGCTGAGCACTCGCTTTGCTGGTTTCGCTCGACGGCGCGTGAGCATCTGGCGCACGCGTGGGAGATCGTCATGATTCTCGAAGAGTGGGACATCTATGTTCGTTGTGTGAGGTTTCGCGAGATAGGTCAGATTCTTTATCAAGATGAAGTGCAGGTACTCGCGTTTCCCGACAGGGACATGCGAAGAAGGTTTAGGAGGTAACGAACATGGCAAACAAGACACTGTTCAAGTCACTAATCGGCAAGCTAATGCCGGCAACGGATGCTCTGAACGAGCACCAGGCGCCAGCTTACGCATTAACACCAAAGCAGCAACTCGCTCAGTACGCGGTGACAGGTTGTCTGAACTCAACTTTCTACGCGAGTGCCGAAGAGCAACTGGCCAAGATGCTCGAGCTGTGTGAACAGGTCGATGCCGAGTTCATTGCGAAGACTGCGCTTTACGCGCGCAAGCGTGGTTACATGAAAGACATGCCGGCGCTACTTTGTGCTGTGCTGTCGGTAAAGGATCGCACTCTGCTGAACGCGATCTTTCCACGCGTAATCGATAACGCGAAGATGCTGCGCAACTTCGTCCAGATCATGCGTTCTGGTGTGGTAGGTCGTAAGTCGCTTGGTACTGCGCCGAAGCGCTTGGTTCGCGAGTGGCTTGACGCGCGCGATCCAGTTTCACTTTTCAAGGCGAACGTTGGTCAGGATCCATCGCTTGCGGACATCGTGAAGATGGTTCACCCAAAGCCAAAGGATCCAAACCGTGAAGCGCTGTTTGGTTACTTCATTGGCCGTGACTACAACGTTGAGGCTCTGCCGGATCTTGTTCGTAGCTTTGAAGCGTTCAAGAAAGGTGAAGTTAACGATCGCGGTGACGTTCCTGATGTCCCGTTCCAAATGCTAACTGCGCTTGAATTGGGCACAAAGGAATGGACTGAGATCGCGCGTCGTGCGCCGTGGCAGATGACTCGCATGAATCTCAACACATTTGCGCGTCATGGAGTTTTCCGTGAGGCGGGAATGCCTGAGCTCATTGCGGATCGCCTGCGTGATCCGGAAAAGGTCCGAAAGGCACGTGTGTTTCCGTACCAGCTAATGGTCGCATACACGATGGCGGCTTCGAACAGTGGCATTCCGCAGGTCGTTTCCAACGCGCTCCAGGATGCCATGGAAATCGCAACAGCAAACGTGCCTGAATTTGCCGGAAAGGTTTACGTATTCCCGGATGTATCAGGCTCAATGCAATCAGCGGTTACCGGTCTGCGAAAGGGTGCCACGTCAGCAGTTCGTTGTGTGGACATTGCAGCGCTGGTAGCTGCAACTATGCTGCGCAAGAACCCGCAGGCGGAAGTCATTCCATTTGAATCAAATGTGGTTGAGGTTCGCCTGAACCCGCGTGATAGCGTGATGACTAACGCCGAGAAGCTGACCAAGCTGCCATGTGGCGGAACTAACTGCAGTGCGCCGCTTGCGTTTCTGAACAAGCGACGTGCTTCAGGAGACCTGGTTATCTATGTCTCTGATTATGAGTCATGGGTCGACACTCCGCAGTACGGTCGTTTCGGTGGCAGCGCAACTGAAACAATGAAGGAGTGGGCAAACTTCAAGCAGCGCAATCCAATGGCGCGAATGGTTTGTATCGACATTCAGCCTTACGGAACGGTGCAAGCAAAGGAGCGAGCCGACACTCTAAACATCGGCGGATTCTCCGATCAGGTGTTTGACGTGATTGCAGAATTCGCGCGTAGTGAACTGAACGCCGATCACTGGATTGGCGTAATTGAGGAGGTGATCGTGTAAGACAGTTTCGAGTTTCGGGTTTCGAGTTTCAAGTTAGAACTCGAGACTCGGAACTTGAAACTAAAGACTAAAGATTTGGTCGAATGCTGTTCGGGACTACATCTTGAAAATGTACAGTCCATTCGGGCTGCTGTCTCGACGAAACTTGTCGACCTCTTAATGTCCGATAATCTTCAGATTGTCGTTGTGATTGGATTGAGCCTTGGGTGGGCAGGCATCGAAAAGCTAAAGCTTATCGGACATTCCCTGGCGAATGCTGGTGGGAGTACATGGAAAATGCGGCTTCGAAACCCGCCCGTCTGATTGAGTTCAGGCGGAAACTCTCGCCGAGACTTGTCGCCAATTTTGACAGAAAGTGTGCTTGGTGCTTTGACAAAGACCTAAGACCAAAGACCATCTTCGCGCCGAATGCGGGTGGAACTACATCCCTTGTAAGGACGAGGTTCCGGGTTCGAGTCCCGGTGGCCCTCCCAAAAATCTATGAGGGTCATAGCTCAATGGATAGAGCGCGTAAAGTGTTTCATCAATTTTTGTCGGCGCTTTTTGAACTATTTGCAATCATGGGAGGTGTGAAGCAATGAAACTAGCTGAGGCACTACTACGACGCGCAGACTGCCAAAAGTGTCTTGAACAGTTGAAGGCGCGGTTGCTGCGAAACGCAAAGGTCCAGGAAGGCGATGATCCGGCCGAGGATCCAAGTCACAGGGGTAAGGTGCAAGACTTATTGTAACTACCGCGTGCTGGTCTGTTCTGTTTGGTGAGGGTGGGTAAGGGGCACTGCATTCGACTCGTGAGCTCGACGATCGGGTAGAAGAAAATATTGGTCATTTATTCATTTGACAGTTTTCATTTGTTTTAGCCAACTTAGTAGTTGATTATTTTCCACAAAGTGCGCTATGTTGACGACCCACTTCAAAAGAAGTAGGTTCACGGATATGAATCGTCACCGCTGTTACATCTTCTCTTAATTCCCTTCGCGACCGCATCGGTCGTGACCTCGGAGTGTATTCGCAAGGCATAGAGATCACTATCACGTTGCTCAGTTAGCGACGCGGTAGTCGCAGCTCCGCGGCTGTGCTTGGATAAGGTCGGTACCGGAACGCGGTAGCGTCGGGTCCGTGGTGCCTCGGGCGCCGTAGTTAAGTTACGGACCCGACGCTACCGCGTTCCGGTACTGACCTCATCCAAGCAGGCAGCTCCTTGCTACAAACATGTGGCCCTCCGGGGCCAAAGCCTGTCGTGAGAAACAAAGGCAAAACAACAAAGCACGTAATACAAAGTACGTTTTACAAAGTATGGGCATAGAAAACTTCATCCGGGACGCTTTACGCCAGCCGAACGATTTGATTGCTTACCACGTCGGGCGGCAGTTGGCGGAGCTCTATCCGGACAAAACGATCATAGAAGGGAGCAACTGGTACTTTGACCTGGAGGCATTCGTGCGCGCGGAGAAGTGCTCGGTAATCGAAGAAAAGTCGGTCTTCCATCACGTCCGGACAGATTGGGAAGGTGTTGGCAAGCGGCAGAAACAACGCATCGAGAACTCCTGGCTGAACGTGCTTTGGAGTGGTCAACTCTTTGACGTAATTCTTATCACCTGGATGGATGGCTACTACAGGCGACGGTATCATTGGATCGTGGGCGATGATGCTCAATTCGCCAACTCGTTTGTGGCTGCTGTGTGCGAATGGTCTTGTGAAGTGCGCGGTGAAATCGTGGTCTACCACGATGGATATTTTGAAAAGGACGAAGAACTTTTCAGGTCGATCAAGTCCGCGACCTTCAATAATCTCATCTTGCGCGATTCGCTGAAAAAGGAGATCGAGTCGGATTTTGACCAGTTCTTCAGCTCGCGCGAAATCTATGAACGCTACGGCATCCCCTGGAAACGCGGCGCACTATTCATTGGGCCACCGGGAAACGGCAAGACCCACACAATCAAAGCCCTTATCAACAAGCTCGGCAAACCCTGCATCTACGTTCGTAGCTTCAAAGCTGATTGTGGAACCGAACAAGAAAACATGGCTGAAGTCTTCAAACGGGCGCGAATGACAACCCCGTGCCTCGTTGTGTTGGAAGATCTCGACTCGATGATCGACGGCAACAACCGTTCCTTCTTCCTCAACGAACTCGATGGCTTTGAGACAAACACCGGTGTCGTTGTGCTGGCGACCACGAATCACCCAAAAAAGCTCGACACTGCAATCATGGATCGGCCCAGCCGTTTCGATCGGAAGTATCACTTTGAGCTGCCCGGCGACAATGAACGTCTGGCTTACATCCGCAACTGGAATAATCAACTACAACCTGAGCTGCGGGTTTCCGAAAGCGGCGCGGCGAAAGTTGTACAAACAACTGGCGGTTTTTCCTTTGCGTATTTGAAGGAGCTCTTTGTTGCATCGATGGTGCAATGGATGTCCGTCGGGGGAAACAAGGCGATGGATGACATTATTGCTACTCAGGTCGACATGCTAAGAAACCAATGCAAGTTGAAGAAGTCTAAGAAAGCGAAAGCCAACAAAGCGTAACCCTTTAGTAGTTCGCTAAGACTCAACACGAACCGTCGTACTGGGACCGCAGGCGTCCTCGCCTGCCACGTGGCCAAAAGGTACGACAAGAGCTTTGCTGAGCGTCCTGGTCAGCGCGAGGCACGAGAAGAGACTTTGGGGCACTTCCTCTCAAGTTTTGGAACATTCGACCGTCCGTCTCGTGAATTAGATTCGAAGGAGGACGTCTTTCATGGAAAGTGTAATGTCCAAGGCGAGAGGATTCACGCTGATAGAACTTCTCATTGTTATTGCCATTATCGGAATCCTGGCGGGCATCGTTATTCCTACTTATCAAAGCAGCATACGCAAGGCGAACGAAGCCGCCGCCCTTACGACTGTTAACACGATTAAGGTTGCGCAGGCCAAGTATGTGATAGACACCAAAGGGCAGTATGGGACCTTTAGCCAATTGGTTCGGGAAGGATATCTAGACAAGCCTTTCAATTCTGAGACACCACACATTCGTGGCTACATCTTTGTTTTAACCCTGATTGATAAACCCGAAAGAGCGGCGACATCGTTTCAACTCAGCGCCAATCCCGAATCTGCGGAGGGTATCGGTGCAACGGGAAGCGTCTTCTACTATTCCGAGCCGGACTCCGGAATCTATGTCAATAAAGAACGCCCAGCGAGTAATAACGACGAAATCCTCTAATTCGAATGGCGATCGCGACCCTTTAGTAGCTAGTTGAGATTAAACACGAATCGTCGTGCTGGGACCGCAGGCGTCCTCGCCTGCTACTCGGTGATCATGGCGCTCCGCGATTTCCTTCTCGTGCCTGATCAGTGAATAGCAGGCGAGGACGCCTGCGGTCCCAGCACCACCGTTTGTATTGAATCTTTGCTAGCTACTAAAGGTGAAAAAGGGGTGGCGGCATTATGATCGCCGAGACATCGTCGGGTGTTACATTTCGAATATGCAGCTATTGAATTAGACGGAGGACTTGAGTAGTACGAGGATTAATCACGTCAGATTTCAGTGTAAATTGCAGATTGCAGATTGCAGATTTAATAAAAGCAGAAGGTGATCGAGAGCTCAGATACCTGCTCTAAGAATCTGAAATCTGCAATCTCAAATCTGCAATGATCTCAGTGGCTCATCGCATAGATCACAACATTGATTCCGACCTTGTACGCCGGCAAACCGTACTTCACTGGATAACGTGAATCATTGATCCACTCCCACGCATCTCCTAAATCACAATTGAACGCGATGAAGGAAATGACCCGGCCGTTCTTGTCTTCGACACCCATGTAATGAGGAACGATACCGCCCTTCTCCGATGTCTCACCGCGCATAGCGTTATAAACGTTTGGCACTTGCACCACTTCTTCGACGTCGAGATATGAATGGAAGATTGGGTGATTCAGTGGTAGATCTTTCGGTTTGTAGTCGGGCCAGATTTTATGAAGTTGTGTTTCGAGATTCTCCCATTCATACACGCCCCAAAAGTCGTCGAAGAAAATGAAACCGCCGCGTGCTGAGTACTCGCGCAGCCGCAGAGCCTGTTCATCAGAGAGTTCCATAAAGCCAGGCTCAACTACGTAAAGAATTGGATAGTCGTAAATCCTTTCGTCCAATATTTCGAGCGCCTCAGGACGGGGAGCTATCTTGAGATTTGTGCCGGCCCACTCGCGGAGACCAACAATGAAATTGTTGTCAGCTTCAGGGTAGTCAGTTGTCCAGGTGCCGCCGCCGTAGCCGTAGTAACCTCTGCGACCGTATCCACGCGCGGGTGAATCGTAGATCGTGCGCACAAATGTGTACTCACCAAATGAGGCGCCCGATTGTTGTTGCTGTGATTGGACCCGCTGGCGTTGGCGAAACTGATCGAACGGACGCTGGGCGAGCGTCGGGATCAACAACATCGCCAACAGAAGGGTTGGAAGAATCAGTCTTTGGGAATGCTTAATCACCATCTAGTTAAACAAGGAGAATTGGCCATATATCATTTGCCATTTCTCATTTGTCTTTTTCTAAGAGGGCTAAACTCCGGTTCGGCCGTTTGCTCATGTGTCTGTTTCCACACTTGCGGCCTCGGTCAGGAAATGACAAATGAGAAATGTCAAATGACCAATGACCAATAAGTCTTTCACTGCTGGCGTTTCGCCCCCGACAGTCTTCGGTAATACTCCTCAACCGCCTTCCTGTATTTCTCCGGGGGCGCGCCTTCGTCTCTCAATCGCAGATTCGTGCGACCACTTTGTTGTTGGATCTGTCGGCTCAATTCCAACTCGATCTGTCGCAGCGGTTCGACGACATCTGCTTTGAGTAACGCTGCGGTGGCGGCGTCTCCTTCCATCCGACCATCGGCAAGTTGTCTTAAGCGGTCAATGACTTCATCAAGTTGCCGAACAGCGCCAGTGCTGGATGCGCCCCACTCACGACGAAGATCCTGAGCTTCACGAAGTCGCTCACGTATTTCCGCCGGCAACTGACGATTGTCTCCCCAGCCATCACCACCTATTTGTCCTGACAGGTTTGGCCCCATGCGGTCCCGATTGCCAAATGATTGCCCGCCATTTTGCGTTCCACCACTTTGTTGGCGACCACTCTGCTGTTGCCCTTGTTGCTGTCCGCTTTGCTGGCCCTCACCCTGTTGCCCTTGTTGTCCTTGCTGACCTTGTTGTCGTCCCTGCTCCTGCCCCTGGCTTTTTCGTCGCGCGCCATTCTCATCAAAACGACGGCGAAGCGAGTCGAGATTGTCAGCAAGCTGTCGAGTGCGATCGAGGTTTTCTTCGGCACTCGATCCATTCGAACTACGAGCGCTTTGCTCTGCTGCTTGCAGTCGATCGGACACCGCATTCAAACTCCGCTCGATTGCGCGCTCGTCTGAGCGATCGCCACCCTGCTGGTCACCATTCAGATTCCGCTTACCTTCTCGAATCCGATCGGCGATGCGGTCGCGGCCCAATGCATCTGCAGCGTCTTTCAACTGCCGGGCAGCACGTTGCTGGCCTTGACCTGAACCTTGCGAACGCGCCGACTGCTCTATGTCTTGCTGCAAGTTATTGACACTATCCGCGAGCGTGTCTTTTCTTTCAGTTAATTGTTCACGAGCGCGTTTTGAATTCTCATCCTGAGCACTCTGTCCGCCACGTCGCGCAAGGTTTTCCATGTCCCTGGCGATCTCACGTTGCCTTGATGCAGCCTGTGCGGCGCGCTGCCGCAAGTCACTAATCTGCTGTTGCCTCCCGGATGATCCCGACTGCCCACTTTGTCGACCTGACTGGGCGCTGTTCTGTTGCAATCGATCCTGAGCCTGACGCAAGCGATCCAGCGCACGCTCCTGTTGAGATATCGACTCGCTCGGATTGTTACGGGAAGACGCTTGAGCCTTTTGCATCTCATCGGCGGTTTGATTCAACTGACGACTAAGCTCCTGCATTTGGGCGTCGCGTCGCTCGCGGGAAAGTCGCTCCAGCTCTCGTGCAGCTTTGCGCGTCTCATCGATCAACTCCTGTTGTTGACGTTGACTGCCACTCGAGCCATTTGCCGCTTGCTGCATTCGACGGCGCTGCTCATCGAGCGCTTGTTGTTGACGGCGCGCCAGTTCCTCGAGGCGTCGTTCAGCTTCAGTCTTCTCTTGTTGCGCTTGTTGTTGCTGAGCACGCTGTACGGTTTCGTATTGATTTTTCATCTTGTCGAGTTCGAGCTCGAAAAGACCAGCGAGTTCCTGCTGTTGGCGTTCGGAGTTGCCGCCTTGTTCGCCATTGCTTTGATTGCCGAAGGCAACTTGAACTTCGCGGAACAGCGCGTCTGCCGCCAGGAGATTTTGCAAGGCACGTTGTTCGGGTGGTAGGGCATCTCTGCCAGCTTCTTTGCGCAAGGGCGGCGGCGCGTTTTCCATCTCCTTGGTGGCCTTCATTAGCTTCTCGGCAATCTCGAGCATCTGCCTTTGACTTTCGCCACCGAGTCGCCGCCCCATGCGGTCAAGAAACTCCAAAGTGTCGGTTCTTAGTTTTTCCTGGCCGGCGGCTACGGCTTCGTATCCGTCCTTGCGCTCCTGTGGTGTGTATTTGTCGCCTTCACGAATTAGCCGATGCGTTGCTGCGATCAAGTCCTTTTGCCGGCGCGACAGAGCATTCTGATCTTGATCGCCCTGACCGCCGCCCTGCCCACCTTGTTGTTGGGCCTGGCGATATTCCATTTCAAACGGCTTGACCTCGATGAAATAGATATCACTCGTGGTTTCGTTAGAGGCATCGCGAGCCTTGGCGTAGTAGGAAATAAAATCTCCGGGCTTGAGTTTGTATTCCTCGAGAAAGAACGTGTAAGCGCCGGTTAATGTGCGAGCAGATTCTCGACTCAACTGTTGTAGATTGACGGCCTTCTCCTCACCACCGTTCACCGAGAAGTGCAAGTCCATTGAAACGACACCATAGTCATCCTCGGCACGCGCCTGCGTAAAGACCTCCTCCAGATTCGTGGCCTTCTTATCACGACCCGGTTTGTCGAACGAGATTGTTGGTGGTTGGTCTTCGAGAATCGAAACGTCGTATTCGTTTGAACCTCGATAGGTTTCGCCGTCTGTGCTAACCAGTTCGATGTAGTAGCTCGTGTCGCTACTGACTGTTAGTTCACCAACAAAGTCTGAACCTTGAAGTCTCATATCGCTCTTCTTGCCGTCAGCAAAGACGATGCGTGCCGCCCGAACCTTGCCTGATAAGTGAGCGGTGATAGTTGCGACCGTACCTTTCAGCGCCGCTATGTCGCCACCGTCTTCGACAACCTTGGTTGGTAAGTGTGTAAACGCAGGAAAGTTCAGCGCCAGGTCGAGCTGTTTGACGAAAGGCAGGTCCACGACGTTCAGCTTGAAGACGTCAGAGCGAATGCTATTCGACTCGACGAAATACTCCATCGAGTCCTGGATGTTGAAGACTGAGAAGCGAAAGTCGCTGTGGGCTTTAGCGGGCTCCATCAATTGACCCTGCCAGTCGTTCTTTGAACCCAAAGGACGCGCGTAGATCGTGACGGCTTGCGAGTCGAAATTGACCAACGTGGCAATAACGTCCTGATCGGAACCTTTCGGTACACGCGCGGTGCCGGGTTTAACCTTGATACTCATCGCGTTGGTCGATGCGGCGAAGCTAGTTGGAGTTACCAGTTGTGCCACACCTTCTGAGATCTCACGCGGTCCCCACTTCATCACTCCGGCAAATATCAGCAGACTGGCTAACGCTCCGATGCCATAGGACACCAGACGCGAGCGACGAATTACGTCGGTGAGTTTCACGTTTGCGGAAGCGTAATTCGCATCAGCGTACAGGCGAGTAATGATCGCCGGCGAAATGTTGCGACTAACGTGTTCATCGGAATATTCCACCGCCGCAACCAGACGATCGTCCGTACCGGGAGTGCGTTCTTCGATCAAGCGTGCAAGGCGAGCGTCGGTGATACGTCTAAGAAGTGGATAAATGAGAGCGAAAAAGATTGTGGTGAGAACCGTTAACAATGCGCCGATCCGTAGAACGACAAGTGCAGTATTGTTGGTGCGGAAGCGGTGAGCGGCCCATCCAGACAGTAAAAGAACGACTGCCATGGCGCCGAGACATATGGCGATGCCGCGCAGCGAAAGGAGCAATTGACGTCGACGGCGTGCTCGGCGAATGAGATCTTGAAGCAAACTAGTTTCAGGGCTCATGAATTACTCCCTTCAAATGTCCGATAAACTTTAGTTTGTCGACGAAGACAGCCAAATAGGCAGGAGTTAACACAGATGAAACGAGTAGGTTCCATTGAGTTTGAATTGTTTTGGTTATCCGTGTCATCAGTGTTTATCCGTGGCTCATTCTCACTCAAGTCAACGACAAACTAAAGTTTATCGGACATTGTTTCAGCCAACCATCTTGACCATCTTGGTCCGGCGCGCAATTAACGACTCCGTCAGTAACAGCAGCAGCGCGATAAATAACAACGACCACCACACCTTCTGACGCCCTTCAACTTCCTCATTACTGAGTTTTCGCTCAGCTTCGCTGCTTTCTGCGTTACCCGCGCCACCTGTTACACCCGCGACAAACTGTCCAAAATCCAATTTGGAGAAGTCACCCTCCGCACCGTCAACATCAACGGCCACAAACTCCGGGCGAGCGCTGTAACGGAGACGATAGAATCCCGGTTCGCCACCAGTTATCAAAAGATCTCCATCCGGCGTCAATCGATTTTCCGTGAGTCTGGTCCCGGTTGGCGCGTCAACCGGCGGGACGCCGCCCTGCGGTTCTTTGGCAACAGTGAATGTTTCGCCCAACTTATACCAGGAACCTACTTCGCGCGATCCCACGTACCGAACCATTTGATGGACAAATGGTAAGTAAAGCGGTGTCAAAGGCAGATCATTCCAACTCGGACCAAGCGACGAGGTGAACAGCAAAACTCGACCTTTGCCTGCGGGTGCTTCCACTAATGCCGGACTACCGTCTTCGAAACGTGCCAACACAGTTGCGTTGGTGGCGGGCTGAGATCGGAAATAACCAACGACATGTGCAGCCGCCAGCCGGCCACTTTGCTGAAACACTTCAAATATCGGATGGTCAAACTTAACCTCGCTAATCGCCACGCTCTCTGCGGCTTTGGTCTGTACCGATTCAGTAAGCGTAGCGGGCACGATGTGTTGCAGCGCGTTATTGAAACTGCTGACTTCAGTTCGTGGACCGGTGGCAATGATCAGTTGTCCGCCGTTCGAGACAAACTTGGCGAGCGTATCGGCAAGTGCGGGAGCTACCGAACCTGCATCATTCAAGATAACCAAGGCGTACTCAGCGATGCTGGTGGGATCGACTGCGCCGGCGGTTTTCAGATTAAACGTAAATGGAAGATCGTCATTCGTTGTCAAAGCGCTCTGCAAATGAAGACTATCACTTCGACCACGTGTTGAACTCTCGATTATTAGCGCTTTCGCCGGCACTTCGCGACGCAGCGTGAAATAGAAATGATTGTCGGCGGCAAAGTCGGTAGAGTTTATTTCAATGGTGCAACGATTAGCGCCGTCGTTCAAATTGAAGTCGGTAAACTCTATGACCTTTGAATCGCGACTACCCAGGGTCACGTCTCGTTTCTCAACAGTCTGATTGTCGATCTGAAAGTCCACCTGCAGATGATCCCTCGGCGAGTCGCTGAAATTGGCGAGGTGCACAGCAAGGTTTTCTTGATACTTCTGACCAAAGACGGTTCCACGTGCTTCGATGTTTGTGACTGCAACGTTACTCTGGGGAACGTTGCCCCCAACATCGAGCGTGGTGAGTTGTGTATCGTTCGCGAGCTTGAAGGTGGCATTAGCCTGATTCCACCCCGTAGCCTGGAAGTCAGAGATCATTACAATTCTCTTAGGGCCACTCGTCTTCAGCTCTGAAAGCAACGACTCAGCCCCACGCAACGCTTGTTCGTAATCTGTGCCATCCCATCCTGCGTTCAGGCTGGTGACCGCAGACCGCAGCCGATTCTTGTCGATCACAAATCGATTAACTACTGCATAGCGTTTATCGAAACTTACTAAAGCAATTTGTTCATCATTGCGAGCGTTGTCGATGGCGGTTTCTGCCTTGCGTTGTGCGTCCGCAAATAACTGATCGCGACGCATACTGAGTGAGTTGTCGATCAGGATGACGGTTGCACCCGCGCCGGAAGGGGTTTTTGCTGCGCTGCGACCACTGAAAAATGGCCTCATGAAGGCAATAACGATCAGCAGGATTGCCAGACAACGAATTAACATGAGCAGCAGATTCTGAATTGTGCGACGGCGGATAGTTCGTTGCGGAATCTGGCGGACGAAGATCAGAGCGGGGAACTGAACACGGCGCGCACGCGTGCGTCTGACGAGGTGCACGAGTATCGGGGCAGCCAACGCTGCAGCGCCGAGAAAAAACAATGGCGTTAAGAATGACATCAGATGTTTCAGCCGCAGATGAACGCGGATCAAACAGATCAGAAAGAGAAATAATTAACCGGACGTGTTAACTGCCATGCTCTACCTTGCTCTTGTTTTGATCTGTGTTCATCTGCGTTAATCTGCGGCTGATTTTCTACCGTGCGCTTCTCCGGGACAAAAACGAAAACAACGCAAAATCCAACGGCTGTTTTGTTGTCAGCATTTCATAGTCGACGTGGTTTGCAGCCGCGCAATCCCGCATCTCCTCGACGTGTCGTCGCATCCTTGCGCGATAACCGGGCATTACAACGTCCGGAAGCACTGGCATCTGCTCCTGAGTTTCCAAGTCCTCAAATAACAACACAGGTTCGTCGAAACTAAAGTCTAGTTCGTTTTGATCAAGCACGTGGAACGCGACCAAATCGTGTCCTTTGAAACGTAGATGCTGAAAGGCTTCTTTGAGTCGCTCGGGTTCGTCGTAAAAATCAGACACAATGACCACAATCCCACGCCGGGTGAGAATCTCGGCTAGCTGATGAAGCGACTCTGCCAGTCTGGTTTCGCCGCCGGCCTCGAGGCGCGATAGGTGTCCAAAGATTGTGCGCATGTGACCAGTACGATTTCGCGCGGGCACATGGGTATGAACTTTTTGATCAAAGGCGACCAACCCGACGGAATCTTGCTGTCGATTTAGAAGGTATGAGACTGAAGCCGCAAGAAACTGTGCGTATTGAAGCTTGCTCACGGAGCTGCTGCTGGCATAGTTCATTGACGCACTTGTATCCACCAACAGATGACATTGAGTGTTCGTATCAGCGCGATACTTTTTGATGAAGTAACGATCAGTGCGTCCAAGAAGCCGCCAATCGAGATACCGTAGGTCGTCGCCCTGGTTGTATTGACGATACTCAGTGAATTCAGTGGAGAAGCCGGTGAACGGTGACCGGTGGAGGCCCGACATGAAACCTTCTACAACTGCGCGGGCAAGCAGTTCGAGAGAACCGATTCGGGCGAGGAGTTCTGGATCGAGGAAGCGCGCGGGGGTGGTCGCTGCTACCGGAGGAGTAGTGATATTGACAGCCGCCTGTGCTTCCTTGTTTCGTCTAGGCCAGATCATTGGTCATATACCATTTGACATTTCGTGTCTGGGTTGCCGGGCGCCTCCTTGGAGTGCGGGGACTTGTCACCGCTTTGGTACAGGGCGTTGTAGATGCTGAGACTCGCTGTACCAAAGCGGTGACAAGTCCCCCCCACTCCAAGGAGGCGCCCTTGACTAAACAGCTACAACCCGCTTTTTGGTTCCGGCACGGCTTCGATAAGTTGCTTAATCACCTGATCCGAATCGACTTTTTCTGCCTCAGCTTGAAAGTTAAGCAACACGCGATGTCGCAACACCGCTGGCGCAACTGACCGTACGTCTTCGCACGAAACGTTGTAACGTCCACGTAGGATCGCGCGCGCTTTGCCCCCCATGATTAAGAATTGCGAGGCCCGCAGTGATCCACCCCACGTCACCCACTTATTCACGAAGTCAGGCGCGGCGGGTGTGCCCGGTCTGCTGGCATTAACCAACCTCACCGCATATCGAGACACAGTGTCGGAAGCGGGTACCTGTTTGACGAGTCGTTGAAACGCAATGATCTCTTCCGCATTCATCACTTGTTTGAACTCATAGTCTTGCGGCGAAGTCGTTTGCTTGACGACGGCGACTTCCTGTTCTTCTGGCAGATAACCAATCTTGACGTTGAACATGAACCGATCCAGCTGCGCCTCCGGCAATGGATACGTACCTTCCATTTCGATCGGGTTCTGGGTTGCCAGTACGTGAAAGGGTCGTGGCAAATCGTAACTGATGCCCTGAACAGTAACGCGACCTTCCTGCATGGCTTCGAGCAACGCCGCCTGGGTTTTTGGTGGGGTGCGATTGATTTCGTCAGCCAGGACGATATTGGCGAAGATTGGCCCATGAATGAACTGCAGTGCCCGGCGACCAGTGGCACGGTCTTCTTCGATAATCTCGGTTCCAGTGATATCCGCCGGCATTAGATCCGGAGTGAACTGGATTCGCTTGAATGACAAATCGAGAACACTCGAGATCGTGCGCACCAGTAATGTCTTCGCCAGACCGGGAACGCCGGTAATAATGGAGTGTCCGCCAACAAAGAGCGACAACAACACCTGCTCCACTACCTCGTCCTGTCCGATAATAGCCTTCCGGATTTCTCGCAACAGAAGTTCACGTGCGGAACCGAGTTTGTCCAGCAGTTGCTCGTCGCTGATTGTTAGTTGGTCAACAGCCATGTGTGATGCGTTTCCTCTCCGGCTATTGCAGATTGTAGATTTCAGATTGCAGATTTCCTCTTAAATCTTCAATCTGCAATCTTAAATCTGCAATTCCTTCACTGTCCTACAATCTTCAACAACAACTCCTGAGCTTTCTCATACCGCGGCGCAGCTTCCAGAGCTCGCAGAACGGATTTCTTCGCCTCCGGCTGTTTGCCTAACGCATAGAAAGCGCTTGCCACATTGTAGTTTGCCTCCGCGATATTAGGCGGTTGCAAAGCAAGACTGACTTGAAACTCCGTAAGCGCCTGGCCATATTCTTTTTGATCAAAACTGAGCTCACCCGCCTTCGTGTGCATTGTGTAGTCAAACGGGGCGACATAGAAGGCCGCACGCATAGCCTCGAGAGTTCGTGCCTTATCGCCCTGGGCCTGACGCAAACGCACCAGGCTCTTCATCGCTTCAATGTTGTTCTCATCCACTTTCAGGAGTGACTCTAAGGCTTCGGCGGCACCGCCAATGTCACCTTTTTGTTCCAAAAGTTTAGCCAGCGAATCATAAGCGTTTCCCTGGCCAGTAAAGTAGGGAAACAACTCGATTGCTCGTTTGAACTGGACTATAGCGCCAGTCGTATCGCCGTCAGCTGCTAACAAATCACCGGCTCGTAAACGAAGAGCAAATGAATCCTCAGTTGCGAGTAGTTTCATTACTTCGTCCTTCGCCATCGAAGCTGCGGCATTACTCTCCATCTTGAGCGCATCGTGCAACGGTTTTGCCTTCGTTTGCACGTAAGCGACGAACTCACGATCGAAATCACTTTCACTGAGTTTCAAAACCTGGCGTAGGACTTCGGATGTCGGCGTCTTGTCGCGATACAAAGCAAGCATCCTCAGTATTGACTCGAAGCCGAAGCGATCCACGATGAACTCGCAAACTTGAGATGCTTCAAAATAGGCAATAGGCACGTCTTGTGGACTCTTAGGACGCTGGAATCCGGCATCGAGGTCCGCAATCTTCAGCCACTTTCCATCTGCGAATGACTTAACAAACAACGGGTTCCAATCGTCACCCCATCCAGGCCGAGCGCGTCGTTCCTCATAAACTGACAAACCTTCCGAAAACCAACGAGGAATGCGATAGTCAGTCATCTGCAGCGTAATGACGTGAGTGTATTCGTGCCAAAGCGTGCTGCCCCAATTGAATTCACCAACATCACGCGCTGAGGGTGAGTCCTGAGCAATTAACTGTCCAAAGCAAACACCCAACGCTCCTAACCCGGGAATGCCCAACGTTCGCACCGCGAAGTCTTCATGATTCTGAAAGATCTCCACGAAGATTGGACCTTTTGGAGTGAAGCGATACTTGGAAGTCAGTTTGTTGGAGGCTTCCTCGACGAGATCCAGAGCATAGGTAGATAAAACATCGCTTTCCTGAGCTGAGGCCTTGACGATAAAAGCACCACGTTTCGTTTCTCGAAAGTCTTGCATCGTATCGAGCAGGTCGAGCGTGTTCTTGGCCCAAACGTTGAACGGGTCGCCTTTGAATGCTGCTTCGACCTCAGTACGCCCCTGCTCCATCTGTCCCATTCTGAGAAGAGCCATTCCGAGACTCAGATGCGCGTCCCACAGGCGCGGGCTAACGGCGATTGCCCGGCGGGCGAACTGTGCTGCCTGTTCTGTGCGCCGGGTAATCGTTGCGTAATGTGAGAGGGTATTGAACAACTCGCCGTAGTGGGGGCTAATCTCCAAGGTCGACGCGATTTCCGGTTCGATATCGCGGTCCTGGAGATAGAACATCGCAGCCCGAAGCGCGTGAACTTCGACGGAACGTGGATTGATCTTGAGAGCTCGATCGATCTCGGAGGCCGCCGATGCAAACTGTCCGGCCTCGAGGGCTAGCGCCGCTTTCAGCGTCAGCGCATCAATAAAGCTGGAATTGATTGTTAACGAGCGACTCAAGGCAGCCCGGAGTTCCTCGTCTCCTTCAAGACGCTTATTCAGTGCAACGTCAAGGTGCGCCCGCGCGCTATTTGGGTTTATCCGCAGAGCGTCATCGAGGAATTGAGCAGCATCGCCGTAGGCATACTTTTTGGTAAAGAGTTCGGCTGCTCCTAATTGAGCTTCGAGATATTCGCCGTCAGCCTCCGTCGCCTCGCGATAGACATCATTCGCGTCTTGAAATCTTTCCAGATGAACTAACGCCTGGGCGATCGGCACCAACTCTTCAGCGGTTTGCGGATCTTTGTCGGTGTAATACTTGACGAGCGATTCGTAGATACCTTTGGCGCGATCTTCCTGGCCAATAAGTCCCAAAACTTCGGCGAGACGTAAATTCGTCTGCAGCTTATCGCCAGGCTCGGCATTCGCTTTTTCAAGATCGGCAATGGCGCGCTCAGATTCTGTGATTGCTTCCCTTTGTCTTCCCGTCAAGGTAAGCACCTCAGCCAATTTGTGACGCACGATTCCAGCTTCGGGTGTCTTCAGAAGAAATTTCGTGGCAGATGTTTCAGCGTCCAGGTATTTACCCGTTTCGATGAATGCACGAAGGAGGTTTCGCTCTGCCGTTTGATCGTTGGCATTGGAAGCGAGGCGAGCATTGAACAAACGAATCGCGTTTGCGTAGTCACCCTTTTTCAACTCCGCCAGACCGGGTTCGTCTGTTGGCGTTTGAGCGGAAAAACATCCACAGATTACGCAGATTACGCCGATTACAAAGAGGCCCTTAGGAATTAGCTTGATACCTTCCTTGATGCGCTTCTCCATTTATCTATTCCTAATCTGCGTAATCTGTGGCTGACTTACGTCCCTGCCTGCTTAATTGATCGATTCACTTTGGCTAGCTCAATAAACAACTTCTCGAGACTCGATTCATACTCAGCTTCCGCCAAACTTCCCTTGCGAGCGATTAGCTGTTCGATCTCGCCTTCTAATCTCGTGCGCTCGCGAAGAAGTTTGGCAACCGCGACGTTCTCAGCCGCTTCCGCCACACTCAACGAATCGAGATAAGTGGCCCGCGCCAACATACCCTCGCCGCCCTCTATTCTTTCATGACCAACACCGTCGCCGTTGTCTTCCAACAGGGCATGCTCGGTCGCAAGTCTTCCGGCACGAGTGTAGAACTCAGCAGTCAGACGATTGGCATACGTGAAAGTTTCCAGGATAGAGATGTGTCCATCCTGATCAGTGTCGGAGTCCGTTGCGTTTAGGGCGTCGATGAAAAACCCAGGAAAGTGAGTTGCATTTGTTTCCTGACCATTTCGTGTCGCCGTGATGATCACCCGACCTTTAGCTGACAGGCTTTTGGCAAACTCACCACTCGCGCTCGCCATATTAATAATGACGACGCGGCGCGTTGGGAGCGCCAGGAGAAGAATGTTGTACTCCGAGGCGGGCAGGTCGGGACCAACCAGATTGAACTTCGACTCTTTGCCATCAAATGAGCCGTGGCCAATCAGGAAAACAAAGAGCACGTTGTCGGATTGCAGATCAGATTTCAGTAAACCAAATGTCCGCCGCACCTCTTCAGCTGTAGCGCGTGGGCTCGATGTGTCCGCTGGCTTCTCGGTCAACAGTCGCAACTTTGAGGACTCAAAACCATATCGCTCAGTAAGAGCTTGTCGGAGAGCATTTGTCCACTCCTCAAATTGCTTTGCATACGCTTCTTCTCCGCTCGCACCGTTGATGATGACGGCAAACTTGTTCGGATCGATGGGGGCAAGTTTTGGCTTTGGAGTAACAGAGGTCGCAGTTTGAGCGCACAGCGTCGAGACGAGAGTCAGTAACAATGTTGCTATAGCTGTGAAACGGAATGTCATGCTCTTTTAACTAGTCTCCCCGGCAGCTCTCGCGTCTTCCTTGGATAAGGTCAGTACCGGAACGCGGTAGCGTCGGGTCCGTGTCATTTGTTACGTCTTCGGTGAATCACGGACCCGACGCTACCGCGTTCCGGTACTGACCTTATCCAAGCGAGACGCAAACGTTTGCGCAGAGTTACCCAACTTGAACGCCTCACGCCAACCCCTCTCGCTTTCTCAGAAACCACTCACCACTCAGCAAGCCAACAATCAACATAAAATTGATCGGCATGTCCCAGAGATCCTTTGTGACCCGTTCTGAATAGGGGCTTTGCCGGTAAGTTAGGTCTTCCAGAAGCGATTGTGCCTGGTTTGGCGTGTAGTATTTTCCACCCGTTTCAGCCGCAATACGCTTCAACAAATCGCTATTCTGAGCTGCTCCATAAAACTCACGGTTCAAATCACTGACGAGTAAATCTGACTTAGCACTCAATGTACCCAGGCTACTGCTGTTGCCGACCAGTTCAAGTTTATGTTGGCCCAACTCATCAACTTTGAATCCCCCTTCATAGGTGTTCGCATCATTGAGCGTCGTAAATCTCAACGGCACGTCAACCGTTGCGCCCGAAGGCTTTGTTACACGCGCGATGGCCCGTGCATCTGAAACGGCGTTGAACTTCTTATCGCGCACATCAGCGACGATCTTCACCGTGTCATCCAATGCGTAAACATCCTGCTCTGAACTGATCTCGGTTTGTAATGGTGTTCCACTGACGACATAGCGCAGCGTCTGGCGCCAGAATGTTTCATGGGCCGTGCTCTTTGACTCCATTCGCATGCGCCATCGCCAGGTGTCGGGTGACGTCAGGGCCAAGGTCTGTCCTCGCCCGTAGCGTTGCTGAACCAGCAGCGGAACCAATTGAGATGCGGAGCCATCAACTTTCCGGGCCTCAAGAAGCACAGTGGCCCCCGGCTTAAGTCCCGTTAATACCTCGGACACCGAAATTGGCGGCAGCTCACTCCACATCTTTTGATTTTGTCCACGATCATCGCTGAGCCGCGTGATCGGGTGAGTTTGACCTGCGCCCGTGAGTATTGGTCTGTAAAGCGGCGTAAATGAGTTGGCATCGTCAATCGGATTGCCGGTGAGTGAGATCGGCAGCAAGGCTTCCACGGTTGTTCCTTTGTACTTTCCACCATCGAAAGCCAGTCGTCCGCCAAGCGCTAAAAAACCACCGCCGCGTCGAGCAACGAATGCTTCGAGGCTCCGCAGTTGATCGGCGGTGAAAAAACCGGCTTCGACACTGCCAATCATCAAGCCGTCATACGCGAAGAGTTCCTCTTCAGTTTTTGGAAAGCCGCTAACGAGTTCACCTTGATTGCCAACGCTTTGCCGATAAAACTTGTTCTCCCCTGTGCGTTGCAGGCAAACCAGGGTGATGTTCTTTTCGTTCGGCAAGAGAGATTCGCGAATCTTACCTAACTCCCAGCGGGGTTCGCCCTCTACATAGAGGATTCTCAGCGGTCCTTGAATCACTTCAACGAGTGCATCCTGTTTGTTGTTATCAACGGTCATCTCCCCGTCAAGCGGTGTGATTTCAACTGTATAACGGTGAATGCCGGGTGTTGCTGGAGTTATCTCAAGATTGAGCGCTTGCGTATCGTTGCCTTTGAAATTGAACTCCTCAGTCTTCACTGCACGACCATCTTCTCGAATCCCGATCAAAACCTTCGTCGTGCCATATCCAGTCAAACCAACAAAAGCCTCAATGTTGAGACGTGAACCAACAAGTACTCTTCGTGGCATATTGACGCGAGTAAGCTCCGCGTCCATTGGCCGGTTTGTGTTGCCGACTCCCACGGTGAAAACGGGAACATCGCGGGCACGGAGTTCTCGCAGTGTCGCTGAAAGATCGCGCGGGACGTTTGCAGCACCGTCGGTGGCTATGACGACCGCCGACAGTGGCACTCCCGAAGAACGTTTAATCGTTTCGTCGAGTGCGCCCGCCAGATCGCTACTCCGTCCCTCGCCATTCAAGTCTCCCCCATTCTTTAGCGTTGATAGAGCGCCTGAGAATCCGTAAAGGCTAGTCTTGAACTTTTCTTCCAGGCGATTCAGGAACGATGGCTTACCAGTGCTGTCATCCAACAGGGCTTGCTTGATCGTTTCGAGTCGAGTGGAACCATTCGGGACGTCGCTCAGTTTCATGCTCATGGAGTCGTCGACAACTACCGCGACGTAGCTGCTTCTGGGGATTACGGACGACACGACAACTACTGGCCTCAAAAGGAGTACGATCATCAGCACCAGAAGCGCGGCTCTGAGGGCAACGAGTGCAGCGGTTGTGCCTGCGGTCAGCCGCCAGCGGGGCCTTATGTATATGAAGTAGATAAAGACGCCTACAAGCAGCGCGATGAGAACCACCAGAATGATGCCTGGACGCACATCGAAGCCAAACCGTCCGTTAGTAAAAACGGCTCGCTCATGTCCGAACAAAAACCGTACAAGTTGGTTCATTAGTTGGTGCCCGTCATTATACACACCGACCGCGAATGGGATTCAGAGGTGCTTCTCCTGTTAGTAGCTAAGACAATCTATGCGGTTGTTTTGAAGACGGAAAGTTGGGTGCGACAAATGGGAATGTACGAAGATTTGGAGGGATTATGGAGATTTTGCAGAGGGAAGCAGAAGATGGAAAATGATTCTGAGTCAGAACCGGATGTCCGTGCACCTTCACTAAAGAAGCACGATCCTCTTAATCTGCGGTAACGATGACTTTCCAGTGTCCTGAAGGTCAGATTTTTTCCATGAGGTGCGGCGACTCCAGGACAAGACCTCTCCCGAAGGCGTAACGAGATAGGTGGGAGCTGCTGCGGCGCCTAGAAGTGGATTGTGCAACGTGTACCCGCCCTGCGAATTTGCACGGGCAATCAACTCGACGCCGTCTGGGAGAACGTAGATGTTGTCTGGTTTCAGGCTCAATGCGTTAGTTTGAAGCGTCGGTTTGGGATAGCAATTTAGACGCGCCTACAGTTGACACGGTCGAACAAAAAGTTCGCTTCCCAAAACTGGGGGCAATCGCCTTTTTACCGCTGGTTAATAACTATATTAGTAAGGCGGTATTAACTTCGGTTTACTATCATTTGAACTGTTCGTTTCGAACTGGCGGGTGATAAACTCGCGACCCGAAATGTCCGATATGCTTTAGCTTGTCGAGGCGTGATTAAGCGGACGCTGGACTTTCAATTTCCACGAGGTCCGCCTTGTTATGCCACGACAAGCTAAAGCATATCGGACAAACCGCATCTCCATGAAAATCAAATACGTCAAGTTTGCGCTACTTGTGGCAGGGCTGCTGCTGCCGATTCTAATGAGTGTTTTTGGTAGCGCCTCATCGCAAGCCCGAAAAGAAGGTGATGAACCTGCCAGCCAAGGTCGTCCGATTACGCCGGCAGGGGTGTTAGTGCAAGACGTGACCACCAAGCAACCAGCAATCGGTGCACTTCCAGTCGACTTCATTCGCAGCCCTGATAATTTAGGTCCGAATGGTCGCGGGCGCTATCTCATTGCCGTGAATAGTGGCTATGGAATTCAGTTCACTGGCGGCGGTAATAAAGGACAACAATCGCTCGGCGTAATTGACCTGAATGCCAGCGGTGGTGCGGTAGTGGTTCAGAACGTTTACTTTCCATCCCCACAGAGTGTGAATGTGGGTGTGACATTTGCGCCCACAGCTGATAATGACGGCGCGTTTCCACTTTACGTTTCCGGTGGATTTGAAAACAAGATTTGGATCTTCAAATTCCTGCCGAAGAGTGCGACTCCGATAACTCCCGCGTCACCCGGTCCGAGTACGACAGTAGATGCACCATTTATAGATGTGACTGGTTTTGCCAATGCTGCGAACTCGCCTCGTTACAACAGCAACCACCCGCCAGTGTATCCGACGGGCTTAGCACTTGGTCCGGATGGGAACACTCTGTTTGTGGCCAACAATCTGGGAGACAGTCTGGGAATAGTCAGCGATTTGCGTGGCGAGCGCAGGTTGGAGCGAATCGATTTACGGCATCAGGATAATCTTGCGCGACAGGTGTACCCGTACGGCGCTGTAGTGAAATCGACTCTTTTGACTCCTCGGCCCGGCGAGGGAATGCGTCTTCCACAGGCGGAGAAAGTTTATGTTTCCTGTTGGAATGATTCTTCTGTTGCCGTGGTAAACCTGAATACATCCGCCAGACGTGTCGCCTTTATTAACGTCGGTCGCCACCCAACAAAGTTGCTGTTGAATTCAGATGAGACGAGGTTGTTTGTCGCGAATTCGAATGACGACTCAGTCTCAGTTATCGATACTCGAAGCGATAAGGAGATTGAAAGGATCAGCGTTCGACTCTCCGAAAGTACGCCGATTGGCAATTCGCCAGAAGGGCTCGCGCTCGATCGTGACCAACTTTACGTTGCAAATTCACACACCAATTCCGTTGCGATTGTCGACTTAAGTGCTCAAGTACTCGGCTCGGCTAAGTCAGGTTCCTCAAGTGACGAGGATGGAGATGAGCGAGAGAAGGGTCGGAGCAAAGTGCGAGGTTTTATCCCGACCGGACAATACCCCTCAGCAGTCGCGATAGCGCGTAACACAATCTTTGTTGGTAATGGGAAAGGAACTGGGTTAGAGAACTCTTCCGTTGTTGTCAACAACTCCGGCCGCGTTCCAAATACTCCAAATGATCGCTTTCCTGCCGGTAGCGGTCGCGGTGGAGGACAAGGCGGTCAGTACAGTGCGTCCATAGTCGTGGGAAATCTCAGCGCGATCCCTGCGCCAGAGGATTCGGCCCTCGCTCGATATACACAGCAGGTAATGCGTAACAACGGGTTGCTTGGTCAGCCTCAGACGAGACTGTTTCCGGGTCGCTCGCCGATAAAACATGTCATCTACCTCATAAAAGAAAACCGCACATACGATCAGCTGTTTGGAGACGTCGAGAAATCCGGTGATGGAACAAAGGCGGACAGCGATCCGTCGCTAGCAATCTTTGGCTCAAGTGCGGCGAGTGCCCGTCCGGATGGTACCCGGCAAAACATCACTCCCAATCATCATGCCCTGGCACTTCGCTTTGGCTTGTTTGATCGATTCTTCGTTAACTCCGAAGCGAGCCCTGACGGGCACAACTGGTCGACGGCATCGTTTTCCAGTGACTATGTCGACAAGTCGTTTCGCTGGAATTACAGCAGTCGTGGTCGTGGTTACGACTATGAGGGTTTCAATCGTTTGCCAAACTACGAACCGTTGCGGGGTTCACCTTCATTGTTTGGACCGAATGTAAATGCAGAGGAGATTGCGGATTACATGCGCCGCTTCGTTCCTTATCTGCACGGTTCCCGCGACGTGGCCGAGCCGCAGACTCTTTATCTGTGGGACGCCGCCGCACGCGCCGGATTAACCTATCGCAACTATGGCGAGTTTGTAGCAACACTTTCCGAAGCTGACGTAAAAGCGATCAAAGACAATCGCTCGAAGCCATATCCCGATTTGACCAAAAATGTATCGGCGTTTGCCACCAAGAAATCTTTGGAGGGTCATTTCAACGATGACTACCGGAACTTCGACATGGATACGCCGGATTCGATGACGATCGGCTCCTATCGCGCTGCGAAGGAATCGGCAGGCGCAACTAGTGCCATCATCAAAGACGCACATTCGGATCAACGATTCCGCGGTAACTCAAGGATTGGAGTTTGGCTCGCGGAGTTTCAGACACTTGCGGCTGAACGAACTGCGGGGACCTCGGACAGGTTGCCCCATCTCTCAATTGTGCGCCTGCCCAACGATCACACTGAAGGTCTGGCAGCGCGAAAGCCAACTCCGCAGTTTTTTGTAGCTGACAACGACTATGCAGTCGGACTTCTCGTCGAGGCGGTCTCAAATAGTGTCTATTGGAAAGACACTGCAATTATCTTGGTTGAAGACGATGCTCAAGATGGACCCGATCATGTCGACGCGCATAGATCAGTAGCATTAGTGATCAGTGCTTATAATCGACCCGGTGCCCTGATACATGAGTTTCACAGCACGGTGAGTTTAATAAGGACTGTCGAAATACTGCTTGGCATTCCGCCGATGAACCAACTCGATGCTACTGCGGCACCGATGAATATCTTCAGGACTGAAGCAGACCTTGGACCTTACCGCGCCCTGTTGCCTGACGTTGCTCTCGACAACTTGACCAATCCGCCACCCAGGGATGCAACAGCGGCCTACTGGATGAGACGCACAGAGCAACAGGATCTGACGCACGCAGACATGGCTGACCCTTTCGTGCTCAATCAGATCATCTGGTACTCCGTAAGAGCCGATTCGCCGATGCCCACTATCGCGCGGCTTCCTGCGTTTGATGCTATGCGTCTGGGAGTGGCAGAGGATAGGGAGGAGATTGCCGAGGGGAGGAAGAAAGATCGGGACGACTGAAAACGAAAGATCATTTTCCATATATCAGTTGCCATTTCTCATATTGTCATTTCGGATCCCCTTTAGTAGCTACTTCATATTAGCGGGCGCCCTTCATGCTGGGACCGCAGGCGTCCTCGCCTGCTTGTGACCCTCCAGGCACCTCAAAGGCAAACGGCAGGCGAGGGACGCCTGCGATCCCAGCAACAAGGCACCCGTTAGTCTGAAGGAACTGCTAAAGGGGATCAGCTAGGGAGTCGCGCGATTTGAAATGTCAAGACCTCAGAGGCGCCTACTCCTTCACAAACTTCAGCGCTAGTGAATTCATGCAGTATCGCAATCCGGTAGGTTTGGGACCATCGTCGAATACGTGGCCCAAATGCGATCCACACCGGTGGCACTTAACTTCTGTTCGCGCCATCCCGAGACTGTTATCGGTTTCACGGTCGACACTCGACTCAGACACCGGCGCATAAAAACTTGGCCATCCTGTTCCCGAATCAAATTTGGTATCCGACGAGAAGAGTTTCAGACCGCAGGCCGCACAGAAATAGACGCCGTGCTCATGGTTATCCCAGTAAGCACCAGTGAACGCTCGTTCAGTACCTGCCTGTCGTAGAACCCGGTACTGGTCTGGCGTAAGTTCCTTTTGCCACTCATCTTCCGTCTTGACGATTTTCTCTGGCATTTCTTTCTCCCGCTCGCTCAGTTGGTTCTCGTTTTCTGCCAATAGTTTCTGAATTGTTTGTTCTGCTTCGTTATAGGCACCTTCGCCAACGTGGGACCAGCGAATCTTTCCTGTCTTGTCGAGGATAAAGATCGTCGGCCAGGCATTGACCTTATATGCTTTCCAGGTCTCGTAATCGTTGTCAGTGACTACCGGATAACGAATACCTAATGACGCAACTTCGCGTCGCACGTTTTCGACCCTTTGTTCACCTTCGAGTTCCGGCGAATGCACGCCGACGATGGTGAGCCCTTTCTTGGCATAACGATCGTGCCAACCCTTAACGAATGGCAGAGTATTGCGGCAGTTGTAACACCCAAACGTCCAGAACTCGACCACCACTACCTTTCCGTGGAGACCCTTGAGTGTTAGCGGATCGGAGTTGATCCAAGTGCCAGACGCAAACTCCGGGGCCATTACAGCATCCCCGACAGCATGGCTGACGGTCGCGGGAGAGTTAACCAGCGAGCCAAACGCTGGCCAACTTTTAGTTAGCGCCAGAGTACCGGTCAAAAGTCCAACCACAATGAGCGCAACGACCCATCGAATTCTGGTAGCTTCCTGTCTAAACATAGTGTGTCCTTCTTGGCGACTATTATCCACAGATTACGCTGAAAGTCCGATATGCTTTAGCTTGTCGCAGTCTTTTCTAGTGGACTTTTAGTAATCACGACGACAAGCTAAAGCATATCGGACTTTCAGCGTAATCTGTGGATAATAGGCGTCGGAGATGCGATTTCATTACAACTCAGTAATAATGTCTAAGAATTATTCCGCATTTTAGACGACGTTCGGTCATTGTATTCAATGGAGAGACCTTAGCCGATGCCCAATCCCACTCGAATTAAGGTGATCGATTCACACACAGGGGGCGAACCGACGCGAACGGTGATTGCTGGCGGGCCTGACCTCGGAAACGACTCGCTTGCAGTACGCCGTGACCGGTTCAAGCATGAATTCGATCACGTTCGATCAGCAATTACGAATGAACCCCGTGGATCGGATGCCCTCGTAGGCGCCCTTTTATGTGAGCCGGTGGATAAATCGTGCGTCACGGGCGTGATCTTTTTCAACAACGTTGGCTATCTCGGCATGTGCGGCCACGGTACAATCGGAATCGTCGCAACACTTGCTTATCTCGACCGGATCGGTCCAGGGACACATCGCATTGAAACACCGGTTGGTACGGTTGAAGCGCTGCTTGAAGAGAGCGGTGAAGTGACCGTTGCGAATGTACCGAGCCATCGGTTTGCGAGCAAAGTAACAGTGGAGGTAAAAGGCCACGGACCAATTACAGGCGATGTGGCCTGGGGCGGCAATTGGTTCTACCTGGTGAATGATCACGGGCAGGACATCACGCTAAGCAACCTCGAAGCACTCACAGATTTTACCTGGCGTATCAGGCAGGCATTAACCGAATCGCGTGTTACGGGGGAAGGTGGGCAGGAGATAGATCACATCGAGCTTTTTGGCCCTTCATCACTCGACGGAGTTGACAGCAAGAATTTCGTCTTGTGCCCCGGCAAAGCATACGACCGTTCACCTTGCGGCACGGGAACCAGCGCGAAGTTGGCCTGTCTCTTTGCCGACGGGAAAATCTCAGTTGGTCAGGTGTGGCGACAGGAGAGTCTTGTTGGCAGCATCTTTGAAGGAACAGTTAGTGTCTCAGATAACTTGATCCATCCGAGGATCAAGGGCTCCGCTTTCATTACTTCAGAGGCAGACTTAATTCTGGACGACAGAGACCCATTCTGCATGGGCATTCGCACATGACTTCGCCTGCCTACGACGTCGCCATTATTGGCGCAGGCATTGTTGGAGCTGCGTGTGCGGCCGAGTGTGTCGCTGAGGGATTAAGGACTGCGATCATCGAAGCCAAAATCATCGGCGGCGGAGCGACTGCGGCGGGCATGGGCCATCTCGTGGTAATGGACGACTCGGAAGCTCAGTTTGCGCTGACGAATTACTCCTGCAAGCTCTGGCGCGAACTCAAAGAAGATTTGCCTCGTTCCGTTGAGTACGAAGCTTGCGGAACTATTTGGGTTGCTGCTGATGATGAGGAAATGCAGGAAGTTCGTCGCAAAGAAAAGTATTACAGCGAGCGTGGGGTTGCGGTTGAGGTTCTTGATGCAAAAGCTCTGGCAGAAGCAGAACCTAACTTAAGGCACGGACTGGCTGGGGGTCTTCGTGTTTCGAGCGACAGTGTTGTCTATCCGCCTTGCGCAGCGAAGTTCTTTGTCGATCGCGCAGTCTCATCAGGTGCTGATTTGTTTCTCGGCAACGCTGTGAGGGAGATAGGAGGCGATATGGTGAGACTGAGCGACGGTTCGGTCATTTCCGCGGGCAGGATCGTAAATGCTGCCGGCAGTTGGTCGCCGTTGTTAACTTCCGGAATCGATGTGCAGAAGCGCAAAGGTCATTTACTGATTACTGATCGTTATCCACTATTTGTGAGACACCAGCTTGTTGAACTTGGTTATTTGAAAAGTGCTCACTCACTGACCGCTGATTCAGTTGCTTTCAATATTCAACCACGCCAGACAGGTCAGATGCTGATTGGCTCATCACGTCAGTTTGGTGTCGAGTCTTCACAAATCGACACGCCAATCATGAATCGCATGCTGGAGCGCACACTCGAGTACATGCCGACATTGCGCCAGTTGTCGTCGATAAGAACCTGGACTGGATTTCGTGCCGCAACACCAGACAAACTTCCACTAATTGGCCCATACGTCGGAAATCCACGCGTCTATCTGGCGACCGGCCATGAGGGCTTGGGAATCACTACTTCCATCGGTACTGCCAAACTCCTCGTCGATCAAATTGTCGGCAGGCAATCCGCAATTCCAGTTGAAGCCTATCTGCCCTCGCGCGGAACACCGGAGTTGGTGCATGCCTGACACAGTCGTGGTCGTAGTTAATGGCGTGCTGATTACGATGCCGGTCGGCAGCATGGTATCGGCCGCGATCTTGAAAGCAGGGGTAACTGGCTTTCGCCGATCGGTGACAGGTCAACCTCGCGGGCCATTGTGTGGCATGGGTATTTGCTTTGAGTGTCGTGTAACCATTGACCTGGAGACACACTGCCGTAGTTGTCAAACCGTTTGTCAAAACGGAATGGATATTCGGACGGATGAGTAGGAAGCGTTACGAATGCGATGTTCTGATTGTTGGTGCCGGCCCTGCTGGGCTGGCGGCAGTTTATCGAGTTACACAGAACGGAAGAAAGGCAACTGTTGTCGACGACAATCCGGATGCCGGAGGACAAATCTGGCGCGGTGAACAGCGAAAGACAACTTCACCAGAAGCCGCCACCTGGTTTGAGAAGATTCGAAACTCAAGATTTCAGTTCATCAACGGTGCGAGGGTTTATCAGCAGCCGGAGCAGGGAATCCTGCTTGCTGAAATGGCCCAGGGTAGTTGTGAGTTGAAATATCAAACACTCATCCTTGCGACGGGTGCGCGTGAGCGTTTTCTCCCATTCCCTGGTTGGACATTGCCGAATGTTTTTGGTGCTGGTGGGCTACAGGCATTGGTGAAGAGCGGGTTGCCGATTGAGGGCAAGAAAGTAGTAATTGCCGGCAGCGGTCCACTTTTATTGGCGGTAGCGGATTATCTGCGTCGCAGTGGTGCAGACGTTTTGCTTATTGCGGAACAAGCAACCCGCGCGAGACTGGCGCGTTTTGGTTTCGCGTTGATTGGACAAACTGGCAAAGCGTCACAAGCGATGAAGCTGAAGCGGCAGTTATCGGGTATTCCATATCTGACAGGCTCATGGCCTGTTGCTGCGCACGGTGAAGACAGGTTAAATCGGATCACGCTGCGTCGAGGTAGTAAAACCTGGGATGTCAATTGCGACTATCTCGCCTGTGGCTTTCATCTCGTCCCAAATCTCGAGCTCGCGGAACTGCTCGACTGCGGTATCAAAGAAGGTGCAGTGAGCGTGGATGAGTTTCAGCAAACCTCAGTTGCAAATGTCTACTGCGTTGGCGAGGCGACAGGAATTGGCGGGTTGGAGTTGTCATTGGTGGAAGGTGAGATTGCCGGTTTGGCTGCGGCAGGGCAACAGGCCTCGGCTCGCGAGCTCTTTCGCGTGAGAGACAAACAGCGCAAGTTTGCTCTTATGTTGAATCGTACTTTTGAGCTGCGCGAGGAGTTGAAGAGTCTGGTCACACAGGAGACAATTGTTTGTCGCTGCGAAGATGTGACGTTTGATCGATTGCAATCAAGTGAATCATGGCGCGCGGCAAAGTTGCACACACGTTGCGGCATGGGTCCTTGTCAGGGGAGAATCTGCGGCGCAGCGGCAGAGTTTTTGTTGGGTTGGAAGGCAGAGTCAGTCAGACCACCCGTGTTTCCGGTGAGGGTTGGAAGCATGACGTCGGATTAAG
>DASYRR010000083.1:0-4355 GCA_036004125.1 Pyrinomonadaceae bacterium
GTTCGCTATCGACGCGTTGCCGGTTCGAATCGGGATGTTTGTTACCTGAGCGCCATCGTCGGTTTGATCATCCTGGTGGTGCAATTATTACTTTGGTGGATTCTTTACAAAGTGCCTTTTTGGGCAAAGGGAATTTGAATATCAGTCAACCGACTCGCGCGGGAATCTTTCAAGGCCCTGGACAACGCCCATCAGGCTGATTGCGTCTGTTGTTTAGCGGCCCGCCTCAATATTCGGTAGTTAGTATCAAGGAGAATTAGACATGAGATTCATTGGCAGCATGCTCCTCTTGGGAGCGCTATTTATGGGTGCATATGCACAACGTCCACGCTCGATGGACCCCGAGCCAGCGCAAAAAACCAACACTGCACCCGCACCTTCGACCGTCAAAGCTAAATACGAAGGCGGAGTTTTTGGATATCGGAAAACCATGGATGGCACATTGACCTTTGACGATATGAACAATCAGCTGCTTTTTAAGGATAAGAAGAGCACTAAGCAGATTCATATTCCCTACGCTGTGATTACTTCAGCGTTTGCTGACACACAAAAGCGGCAACCTAAAGCGGCCACCATTGCCAGCAATGTACCAGTGCTCTTTACGCTGCCAGCGCACTTCATAAAGACCAAGGTGCGCTACCTGACCTTGCAATACAACGATCCCGATTCTCAACAAATGGGTATAACTAGTTTCAAGCTCGAAAACAAAGAGGTGCTTAACTCTTTTCTTTTAGGGTTGGCTGAAAAGACGGGTATGACTCAACGCGGCGATATCTATGTCAAAAAGAAAGAAGTGAGTAAGTTACTTCCGTAAAGCTTTAATCAGGAGAGAACTAAAAGGGGCGGCGCCGTTTGGCCGCCTCTTTTGTTTGTGAAGCCCGCAAGAAACCTCCGGCCGCATCGTTCATCGACTAGGTTAGTCCGGTGCAAAAGCCCGACTCGCTGGGCGCCTCCTTGGAGTGCGGGAACTTGTTACCGCTTTGCTACAGTGCGTCATAGATGACAGAAGTTCGTTGTACCAAAGCGGTATCAAGTTCCCGCACTCCAAGGAGAGGAAAATGGGAACGGTTGACTGGGCGCGGGCGTCTAATCTGCAAACCAATTTATCTGGGAGAAGTTTCCAAAGAGGAGGCCGCTACAATGAACTCTCTTACCTTTCGAATCGCCACTGCTGTCCTCACTTTTGTTATTGGCGTCGGTGTCGCTACGGCGTGGGTCCTTAAACGAGGCCAACCAAGGATTGAGCCAGTCGAGTTGGGTGCAAGTTCGGCGACTCTGGAGATGGTTTTTGTTTTGGATACCACCGGTTCAATGGGTGGCTTGCTTGAGGGTGCTAAGCAGCGCATCTGGGGAATTGTCAACGAGGTTATGCAATCTACTTCTAAGCCTTCGGTACGCATCGGGTTGGTGGCCTACCGAGATCGGGGCGATCAATATGTCACACAAGTTCTTCCGCTGACTGATGACCTGGATAAGGTTTACACGACGTTGATGGATTATCAGGCTGCGGGTGGGGGAGACGCACCGGAAGACGTACGTCGAGCATTGGCGGACGGTGTCGCTCGCGCTGGCTGGTCGAGGAGTTCTCAGCAACTTGCCCAGATCATCTTTCTGGTTGGAGATGCTCCGCCGCACAACGACTACATAGACGAGCAGGACACACTCATCACAGCGAGCGTTGCTGTCCAACAAGGAATGGTGGTGAACACGATTCAGTGTGGAACTTCTAATGAAACTAAGCAGGTTTGGGAATCGATTGCTCAACACGGTAAGGGTCAATACTTCGCGATTCCACAAAATGGCGGTGTCCAAACTATCGCCACGCCTTACGATGAGCAGTTGAGTCAACTCGGAACAAAACTCGGTAGTACGTATGTTGCCTATGGTGGCGGAGCTGGTGCAGACGGAGAGCGTTATCGTGATGACGCGAAAGTAATGGCTGATAGGCTTGAATCCTCTGTTGCAGCTAGTGCTCCCGCCGAGGCAAAGGCTGAGCGATCTATCAACAAGGCGATAAACTCGCAAGCCTACATCGGCGACCTTCTACAGAATATCGAGAACGGAACAACAAAACTCGAATCGGTTAAAGACGAAGATCTGCCCTCGGATCTGCAAAAGCTATCGGTGGATGAACGAAAGAAGGAAGTTGAAAAACGGCTTGAGGAACGACGACAGATCCGCGCTCAGATAATGGCGCTGTCAAAACAGAGAACGGATTACATTCAGGCTGAACAAAAGAAACGGACTGGTGGTGCCAGGAACGGGTTCGATTCTGCCGTTTCGACTGCGTTGAAAGAACAGTTAGCGCGCAAGGGAATAAAGTGAGTGGATTTGGTCGCTTTCCAGAGAGAGATCTAAGCCGCAGATTTACGCAGAAAGCACAGATCAGAAAGCGGGACTCTGATCAAGAAATTCCTTTTTCAGATCTGTACTTTCTGCGTGAACCTGCGGCTAAATTCTTCTAATAAGCTAAATACACAGTTTGCTGCTAAGGTTCCGCGAAGATACCTATCTCCGAAATAGCTGGTGCCGCTGCTGCCTGTGTGATTCTCACGCGGACCTTCGTAGTTGTAATCCGTTCTGACCGCACGAGTCGACAATTCCCGACGCTAGACGCAGCCCCAAACTGTCGCCACTCGCCATCAAGCCATGCATCCAGTGCGAATGCTTCCACTCGTTGACCCAGGGGCAGATACTCGCGAAGTCGCACGACATTAAATGTTCTTCTGCTGCCAAAATCTATCGTTAAGTCTGGCGATCGAACGTCATCATTGACGGTCCAATATGTTGAGCGAGAACCGTCGATCGTGTTAGCTGCGGCAAATCGTTGTGCGCTTCCGCGTGTGTCACTCGCAATCGCATGCCCCCCGCGAGCAAGATCCCTGGTAAACGTTGCGTCCATACGTTTGCGAAACTCCCGCAAAGATTTCACGTCATTCTCAGGAATTCTTCCGCGACGATCTACCGGCAGGTTCAGGAGGAATGACCCTCCACGTCCAACTGAAGAGAAATACAGATCGACCAGATTCTTAGCCGTCCTGACGTTGCTGTCTTCTTTCTCGTGATAGAACCAGCCTGGCCTGATCGAAACGTCACACTCCGCAGGCACCCAGTCCGTTCCTGGACGGTCTCCTCGATTCAAACGACTTTCGTCCGCTCGCCCCGGGACAAAGTCGTTTCGATTCAACGTCGCCCAGCATGTTTCCCCGGCGATACCACGCTCGTTTCCGACCCAGCGTACATCGGGACCAGCATCGCTGAAGATGTTCGCGTTCGGTTGTAGCTTGCGAATTAAACTCCAGGTTGTTGGCCAGTCGTAATAAGTTTCGTGATCAATGCGTCGCGTTTCGCGAGCGCCCCCGTAGTAACCGTCGCCACCGTTGGCGCCGTCCAGAAAAACTTCGAACACGGGACCATAGTTCGTCAATAACTCGCTGAGTTGGTTGCGATAGTAAGTGAGGTACTCGGGCTTACCGTAGTCTTTGTGATTTCGATCCCACGGCGACAGATAGATTCCGAACTTGAGGCCGTGACGACGACAAGCTTGCGAGATCTCTTTCACTACGTCGCCATGTCTGTTGCGCCATAGACTATGCTTTACCGAATGTTCGGTGAACTTCGAGGGCCACAAACAAAAACCATCGTGATGTTTGGCAGTCAGAATAAGACCTTTCATCCCGGCCGCTTGTGCAGTCATCACAATTTGGTCGGCACTGAAGTCAGTAGGATTGAAGACCTCTGGTGATTCGTCTCCATAACCCCATTCCTTGTCCGTGAAGGTGTTAACTGTGAAATGAAGAAAACCGTAGAACTCCATCTCGTGCCAACGAAGTTGACGAGTTGACGGCACAGGTCCATAGGGTGCGGGAGCTTGAATAGCACGATTCTGCGAAACAGAGGTGGAGGCAAAAAAGGCCGCTACCAGAAACCAAACAGGAATGATTTTCACGCGCTTCATTTTCTCTTATTCTCACCGGGGCTTCAGTCCGGCGAGAAGTGAGACGAAAGTCTATTAGAACCGTTTTAATCGGTTTCACTGCTGATAGCACTCTCACCGAGCTGAAGCCCGGTGAGAATGAGAGAAGCCGTTTGCGCTAACGAACCGGTTCTAAATAAATCCACCTGGCAAAAAAGTTGTCCAAACTCTTGCCATTTGCTTCTTCCATCGCCGCGTCGAAATCAGCGGTGACAACCGACTTACCAAAGTATCGGCGAGTAAAAATCTGTAGACCTTTCCAGAACGCGCGCTCACCCATCTGCTCGCGGAGTAGATGCATTACGTATGCGCCTTTGTCGTAGACAAGCGTTCGATCCTCACTCGTTGGATGTAGCCAATCAGGAAAGACCAGCGATTT
>DASYRR010000084.1:0-10168 GCA_036004125.1 Pyrinomonadaceae bacterium
TGATAATGATTGTGGCGTTTGATGGCTGTGTTTACTTGTTTGTGAGTTTTATTGTCGCGCACGTAATTCTGCGTCGCTGGCCTGAAGCGCGCCAGTAATTCTCGGGGCCGCCGCCGAACAAGCGCTTGGAGCGGACTCGCCATGAGCGGGCTTCTTTGGTAAGTTGCGTGGGCGAGCCGCTCAAGCGCATCTATAAAGCGAGTCAAGAGAAAAAAGAGAATACTGCTCCCAAGGTGCCGATGGGGTTTTTAGTTTTTCTACCTCACTGCACCCGAACGTATGTTTCAGTAATGAACTAACGTGTGTAATCGCATCTTGTTGACTGCTTTTTGCTTTTGCCTTGCTCTTGCTTTTCGTGTGCCTGTGTTTACTTCAGGGTCGTAATCAATCAGCAGTGACCACAACCATCTATGCGAGCAGCTGAGCGCTCATGAAGCCCAATACACACTCTCCCTTAAGAGAGGTCGACCGTCCAATCAGCGTACAGGTATGAGTAAGACAACTACCTGGCCTACGCGCTTGCCCGGACAAATCGACCGCCCACTGCCGCATTACTCCGCCTCTTCTTTCTGCCCACGACGGAGAAACTCGGCATAATCGATTTCCGCTCGCCACATGATGAAGCACCTGATCAGCAGCTTGCGGCCCACTGCCACCTTGGCTCGTGCTTTCCCACGTCGTGGCAACAAGCGCCGATAGAACTGCTGCAATTGCTCGTCATCTTTGGCGGCCGTCTGGCCCGCCTCAATCAGCAGATAACGCAACAAGCGTGAACCGGCTTTACTGATGCCGCCGTAGACTTTGCGGTCCGCCGCTGAGTCTTCCATCGGATCGAAACCGACGTAGGCAGCGACCTTCCGGGTGGAAGCGAACCGACTCAGGTCACCCAGGGTGTGCACCACACATAGATGTAGTGCCTATGACATTGAAGACAGCCCCGAGAAGGAGGTCGTTATGAAACGATATGCTTTGTCGCTCGCCTTTTGCCTGCTGTTTGCAAGCGGCGGCTTCGCGCAGACGAAATCCTCGGTTGAGGGTGTGTGGAAGATAACCGAATGGATAGAGAGTGGGAGAACAAACACCAATCCTCAACCGGCACTGATCATTTTTACAAAAGGCCATTACAGCGTGGCGATGCTGATGGCCGCAAGAACTGACTCAATACCATCCGACATGGGACGCGAGCCCACCGATGCCGAGAAGATCGGATTATACGAGCAGTGGAAGTGGTTCGTTGGAATCTCCGGCAGTTACGAAGTCAAAGGGTCGACGCTCGTGCTGCGCCCGATCGTGGCAAAGACCACTTGGGATATGAACAGAGAAACCCCGCACGAATCCGAGTTCAAACTGGAAGCGCCCGACACACTCTGGTTGATTCCAAAAGGGGCAAAGAAGGTTGGGCTGCGCATGAAGCTGACGAGGCTGGAGTGAGAGTGGCGCACTTGGCGTATGACACATCTTTTCGTTGCTCGGCAAGATCCGAAGGGCCTAGCTTGTCCCGATACACGCGAGCGAGTGGAAATCCGCCGGGGAAAGTCCGAGGTTAGAAACAACGACTTGGCCTTGCAGCATGAGGCACCGGCGTTTCCCATTTTGCTAACCAAGGTTCTTTACAGCGGAACGCATGCAGGCGATTATCTGACGCTTAATGATATTGCGGATGTGAAAGTGGAGTTGGAGCGGCTTGGCTCGTTTGTTTGTTCGCAACAATGTAATCAAGAATATATTGATTAGATGATCGACCTTGTGGAGGCGGCTACAAGTGTTGGAAAACCTATTTCCTTCTAATCAGCACGCCGAACAAGCGCTTGGAGCGGACTCGCCATAAGGGTGTCTTTGTTCGTAGTTGCATGGGCGAGCCGCTGAAGCGTAGCTAGACACTTCCCTGTAGACGCGAGCGCTTGGGGACACACACCGAGATCGTCCCTGGTCTCTGGTGTTTTGGCCAAAACGTCAGAAACTCGACCTAACAATCGGAAGGAATACAATGAGCACCACCACTCCTGCTGTTCAAGAGTTTTTCGATCAGTACGCACAAGGTCGCAGCGTCCTAAATATTGATCTCATCACTTCCCAATATCCCGATTCAATCATGTTTGCCGGCCCGAATGGCGCACGCGTTACCGAGAAATCGGCGATACTTACAGCTTTTCCCAAGGGACAGGAATTCCTTAAAGCGCACGGTCACAAATCTACAAAGGTACTGTCCCTGGAAGAAACCAGGTTGGACGATCATTATTTGCTGGTGCGTGCTCAGTTCGTATGGCGCTTTGAGAAATCGCCGACGCAGCCGATAGACGTCAAGATCGACTCCACGTTCATCTTGTATATTAATGATGGTACGCTCAAGATTGTCTTTCAACATGAGCGTGAAGATTTCCAGCAGCTACTGCGAGCGAGCGGCGTGTTGCCGGCAAAGCCATAGACTCCATTGAAGGTCGCAAATATCTGTAGACCAAATATGTGTGGGCTTTCGAATCGGACGCGACTTAGCATGCGCTTCCAGCGGACTAGCATGAGCAGGCTTCTTTGGTAAGTAGCGTGGGCGAGTCGCTGAAGCGCAGGCCTTAGACCCTATATATCGCATGACCCCAGCTGAGATCGCACGAAGCTACGACGAGCTTGCTGAGCAATGGAACAGCGACGGCTTCTCGCGGGACAATGGCATCAAGCAACACGAGCTCGCGATTGCGTTCGCGAAAAACAGGCGTTGTGCCCTTGACGTTGGTTGTGGCAGCAGCGGCAGGATAGTCGATCTCTTGCAGAGCCATGGCTTTGAGGTCGAGGGTCTGGATGTTTCGCAGCGAATGATCGAGCTTGCGAAACGCCGTCATCCAGCAGTCACGTTCCATCAAGCGGACATTTGCGAATGGGAGTTACCCAAGAAATACGATCTTATTTCGGCGTGGGATAGCATCTGGCATGTCCCGCTGCCACAGCAAGAACGTGTGCTGAAGAAGCTCCTGAACGGGCTCAGCTCTGGCGGGATCTGTATTTTCACTCCTAACAACAGCGATCCTCTTTAACCAACGGTCGCAGGTGCAATCACTTCATGAATCGATCTGACTTCACTCACCAACTGTTCATACTGTTCAAGTGTCAGCGCTTGTGCCCCATCCGAGAGTGCATGATCAGGCTGATCGTGGACCTCAACTATCAATCCATCAGCGCCGACAGCAACACCCGCACGAGCCAGTGGAGTGACCATGAAGTTCTTTCCGGTGCCATGCGATGGATCGACGATCACTGGCAAGTGCGACAAGCGACGCACGGCGGGAATTGCCGCGAGGTCGAGAGTGTTTCTGGTGTGTTGTGCAAACGTGCGAATACCTCGTTCGCAAAGCACGATCTGATAGTTACCCTCCGCCATGACATATTCGGCCGCCAGCAACCATTCATCTAACGTAGCCGAAAGTCCACGTTTGAGGAGTATCGGCAAACGAGCCTTTCCAGCCCGGCGCAACAGCGAAAAGTTTTGCATGTTACGCGCACCGATTTGAATTACGTCGCCATAGCGTTCCACTAGATCAACGCCGGCTTCGTCCAAAGCCTCGGTCACGATCTTTAATCCATAAGTATCGCGCACATCGGCGAGGATCTTAAGACCTTCCTCGCCCAAACCCTGGAATGCGTAAGGTGATGTCCGCGGCTTGTAGGCGCCGCCGCGGAAGAACCGTGCACCGCTGCGTCGCACCGCTTCCGCTACCGCAAATGCCTGCGCCCGGCTCTCTATTGCGCAGGGACCAGCAATAATAGCCAACTCTTCGCCACCAATCGCTGCGTCGCCAACACGAACAACTGTCTTCTCTGGTCGGAGATCCAGACTGATTAGTTTGTAAGGCTTGCTAACGCGAATTGCTTCGGAGACACCGTCAAGGTTCTCGAAGTGCGATGGATCTACGGCACCCTGGTTCCCGGTAATCCCAATCGCCGTTCTCGTGGCTCCGGGCATCGGGTGACCCTTGAATCCCAACTCTTCGATAACACGCAGGACAGCCTGAACCTGACTATCGGTGGCGTCGGCTTTCATTACGATTAACATGGTTCTCTTATACCCTTACGATTTGGAAAAAGAAAAGGTTTGAAGTTGGTCTTTGGCCTTTGGGGCGGCAGAGGAGCTTACATTTGATTCGGGACGCGGATTCCAAGAATCTCCAGGGCCGCGGTTAACTGACGGCGAACAATCTTCGTGGTGATAATCAAAACTGCCTGACGAATCTTGTCTTCCTCTTGAAGGATGCGGAATCGTTGGTAAAAACCGCTGAATGCCTTTGCCAGCGTGAACGTGTACTTTGCCAGGTTCGCCGGTTCTGCCGAGACCTTGCACTGCTGGATTACTTCGTCCAGACGCTCGGCCAACATCACCAGCGACCATATCTCTGTACCACCTTCATCAATGAGAATCTCTGAGATCCTGGCCTCCACGTTGACATCTGTGACTGACTCGCTGAGTATCCGTTCGGCCTGTTCGACAAGTTCACTGCCGAGTTTCCTGAAGATCGAATTGATACGAACAGCG
This sequence comes from Pyrinomonadaceae bacterium, assembly GCA_036004125.1. Lineage (GTDB taxonomy): Bacteria > Acidobacteriota > Blastocatellia > Pyrinomonadales > Pyrinomonadaceae > PSRF01. The sequence continues at coordinate 4,520 of DASYRR010000084.1, forward strand.
GCATACTGGCAATAAGGTCCAGTTTCACCTTCAAACGACAGTGCTTCCTGAAAATCAAAAGCAATCACGGAGTTTCGAGTGAACTTTAGGAGAAAGTAACGAAGTGCAGCTACAGCGATCTCGTGAGCCGCTGCCTTCTTTGCCTCATCGGACAGTTCGGGATTTCGTTTCTGTACCTCCTCAAGGGCGCCGCCTTCCAATTGATTAATTAAATCATCTGCTTTGACGCCCAGTCCCTTCCGACCACTCATTTCGATATACGGTCGAGCGCGGTCTTCCTCAGACAATTCAATGCCCAACTGCTCGCAGGCTGCAGGCGACAAAGCAACCATCTCGTAGCTGAAGTGGATACTTGCTGCCTTGCCGACCTCAGGAACAATCGCGGCAACACCGCTTGCGACTATTTCCTGTGGATACGACTGGCGCGAGTCGATCACGTTATAGACTGTGTTGCCCCCACCGAAGTGTGGCCGCTCAATTCCAGCCGGCGCTTCCAACGCGACATCAGATGTTGTCACCCAGAGCACATGTCTGTCCTTGTAGGAGCGAAACACTTGATAGTGAAAATCCAACCCGAGCTTTCCCAGCTTCCAAAGTTGGTAAGCAATGTCTTTCCCTGTGTAGGTAACGGTTCCGTTTGAACGAACGATGATTTTGTCTGACTCGTGTTCGTCAGTGCCGGTATGAGATTCAAACGGCATAACCCAGCAGTCAGCATGGCGACCTTCCGTTTCGAACCTGATCACCCCAGACTCTTTCATCAGTTGGAACGCGCGTTCCCAGAAGTGAAGATGGAGAATGTCTGACTCTCGAGCGAGCAGATCATAATGAATGTCTAGACGTTCCATCGTGTCGATAATGCATTCGACATTTCGGGTAGCCACGTAATCAGCCAGTTCGGCGATCTCGTTGTTACCTTCTTCAAGAGCGTGCAGGACTTCAACACGAAACTTGGTGCGTTCCGGGTTGAGTTCGTTGCTCGCATTGCCATCGCGGTAGAAAAGTCCAACCTTCGTGTAGAGATCCCAGCAGTAATAATCAAACGGATAATCTTTCGTAAGCGAGGCATCGAGGGCTTTGATCTGCTCCAGATTCTTGCCTTCGATCTGCATAAACCCTACAACGACGTCGGCAACCTGCACGCCGGTGTTGTCAATGTAGTTCTGGACTTCAACTTGATCACCGGCAGCGTTCAGGATCCGAACAAACGTATCGCCCAATACCGCGTTGCGGACGTGGCCGATGTGCGCAGCTTTGTTTGGATTGATGCTGGTGTGCTCGACCATCTTCTTCGGAATGTTGAGCAGTTCTTCAGTAGGCTGAGGGGAAGCAGACCGTGCTGCGAAGGAGTGTAGAAGTTTTACGCGGTCAAAAAAGACGTTGATGTAGCCGGGGCCGGCGATTTCTACACGCGCCACTTCGACCATTTCCTCAACAGCAGTTTTCAATTTTTCTGCCACGGAGCGTGGCGGAATCTTTTCGCCAGTTGACTGCTTGATGAGCTTGGCGAGCTCGAAGGAGACTGGGAACGCCAGGTCGCCGAGTTCGGCTCGGGGCGGAGTCTCGGCGTTGGGTTCGTCCAGTGCGACAGAGAAGAGATCGTTAGCCGCGCGACGAATCTGCTCTTTCAGTTTCCGCTGTAGGTCAGTTAGGTTCATGTTTCCAAGGTCAACCTTGCAAAGTGGCAGAGTATAGCTTAGCTCTGCGTAATCGGCGTAATCTGTGGAAACACAGGTTTCGCGCTGTCACCTCCCTCTGCTACCATCATCACCGATCATGCATAGTGCGCCTGCTTCACAAATCACGCCCGAACTGCGTCAACGCTTTCGGGCGGCTCGCAAGGTCCTTGTGCTAACCGGCGCTGGAGTCTCGGCAGAATCGGGCGTCCCAACTTTCCGCGGGGGAGGGAATTCTGCGGTCTGGAAAGGTCTGCCGTTCGACGTAATCTCGTCCGCACAAATGGTCGAACGCGATTTGCCGGCTGTTTGGGAATGGTTCGACTACCGGCGAGGTGTCTTGAGGGAACTCTCGCCGAATGCGGCTCATCAGGCGATTGCGCGATGGCAGAATGTGTTTCCTGAGTTCACTCTCGTGACCCAGAATATCGACGGCTTGCATCAGAGAGCGGGCGCTCGGGAAGTCATTGAAGTGCATGGGAGTATCTGGCGCGCTCGATGTGTTTCTTGTCATTCAAAATTCGACATATCCCGAGACGGCGTGCGTCATGAAGTTTGCCCGCACTGTGCTGATCGTTTGCGCCCGGATGTTGTGCTCTTCGGAGAGATGTTACCTTCTGGTGCTTTCGAACTGGCAGCGGAAAACGCCTCGCAGTGCGAACTCTGTTTCGTGGTGGGAACTTCATCTCTTGTTTATCCCGCCGCGGGTTTGCCCGAGATTGCAAAATCGAGCGGCGCTTATTTATGCGAAGTTAATCCTGAGCGGACCCCGCTTTCTGATCTCTGTGACGTTGTCCTGACCGGAAAAGCCGGCGAACTTTTACCATTGTTGGATCAGTAATTTAGACTTCGACTATGAGGACTCTTTACTTCGACTGTTTTGCCGGAGCAAGCGGCGACATGATCTTGGGCGCACTCGTCGCAGCCGGAGCCGACCCGCAAGCGTTGAAAGCTCAACTGTCGCGACTCAGCGTTGATGGTTTCTCCATAGACTTTGAGACTGTCAAGAAATCCGGTTTGAGTGCTACTTACGCACGAGTTCAAACTGCTCATGAACACAGGCATCGCCATCTGGCTGACATTAGAAAGATCATAGACGATTCGAGACTATCAGACCGGGTGAAGGAACGCGCCACGGCAATCTTTCGCAGGTTAGCTGAAGCTGAAGCGCGCGTTCACAACGAGCCGATCGAGCAGGTGCACTTCCACGAGGTAGGCGCGCTCGATGCCATAGTGGACGTTGTCGGAGCGGCCATCTGTTTCGAGCTGTTAAAGATTGATCGGTTTATTTCTTCGCCAATTCACGTTGGGAGTGGGACAGTTGAAATGGCCCACGGACGTTTCCCGGTGCCGCCGCCTGCTGTTACGGAGCTATTGAAAGGAGTGCCGTTCTATTCGACCGAGATCAAGGGTGAGCTTCTGACCCCAACCGGCGCGGCAATCATCACGACTGTCTGCGCTGAGTATGGACCGATACCCAAGCTCGTCGCCGAGCAAAGTGGTTACGGAGCAGGAACTCGTGAATACGACAATTTTCCAAACGTATTGCGCGTTATGATCGGTCAATCAGAAGCCCCGAACGAGGCGGAAGAGAAGCTTTGGATGATTGAGACCAATATCGACGATGTTTCACCACAGATCATTGGGCATGTCATGGATCGAGCTTTTGAACTCGGGGCTCGCGACTGCTATTTCACCGCCGTGCAGATGAAGAAGAACCGGCCCGGTGTCTTGCTATCGATCCTTTGCGACAGCGATCAGAAAGAACTGATGATGGAATTGCTCTTTACTGAAACGACCACGCTGGGCGCGAGGAGTTACGAAGTCGCGAGGCGCGCACTGGGGCGGAATATCGTGAGGGTAGAAACGATCTACGGACCAATAGATGTTAAAGTAGCCAACCTCAATGGTCGCGTGGTTAATGCGATGCCTGAATTTGAGCAGTGTCGCGCAGCCGCGCAAAGGGCAAATGTCGCTTTGAAGGAAGTTGAGGAGGCAGCGCGGTTGGCGTTTCGAATGTCCGATATGCTTTAGCTTGTCGAACGACGAAACTTCAACCAGGCCTGAATATGGAACGACCGACAAGCTAAAGCAGATCGGACAATTTATCGAACATTGGAACCATGGTGATGAAGCTGACCGAACAGAAGCGAAACGGGAAGACACGGCAGAAAAAGCGGCGCGTCGATCTCGAACGGATTGCGGAGGGTGTGCGTCTCATAATTGAGGGCATCGGCGAGGATCCGAATCGTGTTGGTCTTGCAGAAACTCCTCAAAGGGTTGCAGAAATGTATGTGGAGTTGACCGCCGGAATGTACGAAGATCCGCAACAACATGTCATTCCCTTGCCGGGCGACAAGCACGACGAAATGGTGATCGTAAAAGACATCAGTATCGCGTCGTTGTGTGAACATCATCTGGCGCCATTTGTCGGCAAGTGTCACATTGCTTACATTCCTAAGGGTGGACGTATTCTCGGTATCTCCAAATTGGCGCGCCTGGCCGAGACTTATTCCCGCAGGCTTCAATTGCAGGAACGTTTGACCACCGACATAGCGAATACACTTTTTGAAGGGCTGAAACCTCTAGGCGTTATGGTCGTGATCGAGGCCGAACATACTTGCATGACCTTGCGTGGCGTACGAAAAGCAAATGCAAAAACAGTTACGTCCGCCATTCTCGGCGGTTTTCGATCTGATCCGCGCACGCGCGCTGAGGCGATGTCGCTTATTAAAGGTAAAGACTGATGAGAGTAAATGTTCGATCAAGAGCGATCGCTTTGTTGTTGCTGGTCACGTTTGCGTCAACCGCGATCTTTTCTCAGCAGCGGCGAGCTTCGTCAATCCGGGCTTCGTCAATCAATGAGACGACGCTAAAAGCGCATATCAAGTTTCTATCTGACGATCTACTTGAAGGTCGCGGTACAGGAGCTCGTGGTGGTGAACTGGCCGCCAAGTACATCGCCTCGCAACTCGAAGAGTTTGGACTGACAGGCGCGGGAGTAAACGGCAGTTTCTTTCAACCAGTGTCGCTGGTGGGTGTGAAGGCAGACCCAAGTACGCGGTTGATCATTTCGAATCGCAAGGACACGGGAATCTTTACATTTGCCGACGACTTTGTTGCCTTCACCGGAGCTCAAACTGAACAGGTCGACGTGGACACTGATCTGGTATTCGTTGGTTACGGTATCAACGCGCCCGAGCAGCATTGGAACGATTACAAGGGTGAGGAGGCTGACTATCGCGGCAAGATCCTTGTCATGCTTGTCAATGATCCGCCCGCGACTACTGAAGAACCAAATCTATTTAGCGCAAAAGCTCTGACTTACTACGGTCGCTGGACCTACAAATACGAAGAGGCTGCGCGTCGAGGCGCTGCGGGCGCGATTCTGCTTCACACCGATCAATCGGCTGGATATCCGTGGGGTGTTGTTCGGACGTCAAATGGATCGTGGCGGTTCGACATTGCGAGAACACCGGATGATTCGACTCCATTTCTCAAGTTTCGTTCATGGATGACTGACGAGGCAGCCCATCGAATGATGAAGCTTGCCGACCAGGATCTGGATGCACTCCGCACCCAAGCCGCCAGCAGAGATTTCCAACCTGTAAAACTTGGTGTCAAGGCAAAACTGTACCTGAAGAGCGAGGTTAAGCGCGTAGCTGCTCCCAATGTGGTTGGTGCGCTGCAAGGTAGTGATCCAAAACTGCGAAGTGAGTATGTAGTCTATTCGGCACATTGGGACCACCTTGGGGTTGGCGCACCCAACAAAGACGGCGACACCATCTACAACGGCGCTTTGGACAACGCCTCGGGTGTAGCCTGCGTTCTCGCGATTGCAGAAACACTTGCGAAGATGCCGGCGGCGTTGCGCCCGCGACGGTCAAGTTTATTCCTTTTTCCGACCGCAGAAGAGCAAGGCCTGCTTGGCGCTGAATGGTATTCAAAACATTCCGTCGTGCCGCTAGTAAAC
>DASYRR010000085.1:0-6376 GCA_036004125.1 Pyrinomonadaceae bacterium
ACTTGTCACCGCTTTGGTACAGCGAACCATAACCACCGTCGCTCTGTACCAAAGCGGTGACAAGTCCCCGCACTCCAAGGAGGCGCCCACAAAGAAACACTCAAACTAACTCATTGATTGCCAAGTGAGAATGAGAGTCCTAAGTGTCAGGCCTTGTCGTCTGGTGGAATCAGCAGTTGTTGCCCCACCTGGATCTTGTCGGGATCATGTAGCTTGTCTCGATTGGAGTAGAAGATCCTCATGTACTCATTTGGATCTCCGTAGAACTGTTTGCTGATTTTCGACAGATTGTCCCCGCTCTTAACTTCGTACGTTTGTCCCGCCGATCCTTGCCCACCGCCAGCGGCCGCCCCAACCGCTCGGCTCGCATCGACACTGATGTCGGCCGTTATGTCGTCGGCATTGGGATTGACGAGCTTGACCTGATCCCAAAACTTATTCTTGGCCTCGTCAGATGGCGCTATTCCTCGGATGAAAAGCTTATTTTCCTGGACGTGCAGGTTTAGGAATTGGATCTTTTCATTGTCCGCCGTAGTCAGCACCGTTTGATATCGTTGTTTCAGTTCATTAAAGCGCTGTTGCGCGCCTTGTTGTTGCTCCGCTTCAGAGGCACCACGGCCAAACATTTTGTCAAAGAGTCCCATTGGTTCACTTCCTTTCGTATTTGGCAGACGAGCTGCCAAGTGTGTGAACTCTCGCCTAAGGCTGGCACTCGCGTGCCAATCTTCAGCGAACGTTTTGGGGGAAGTTGGCGAATTCGCCCGTGTAGAAGATCTGTCGGGGCATGATGAATTCTAATTGCGGGTGAATGGAGCCATCATACTGCATCGCGACGCAGATCAAAATGATATGAATTGGCTTGCCGGGCTCCTTAACGACAAGGCACGAAGACACAAGAATTACTTTGAAAGAATAGGGTCCCTGTTTCCTTGCAATTTGTGCCACTTGTGTCTTTGTCGTTAATGACTCTTAAGGGCTATCGAAAAATCATCGTCCTTTAGAAGCGATTACTTCGGATCCCGATGTTCGAGCGTTGCGTTGATCAGTTCAAGCAACTCGGCCTCAACATCGGCAGGCAAATCGTCGTGGGTCAGGCATTCAACGAGCGCAGTCAGATCGATCACCCTAACGATCTCTCTCCAATTATCCGGCAGGATTCCCCCATGCTCGATGAAAGCACGCGAGAAGTGTGGCTCCCGCAGAGGAGTACTGATTTGTTCGTGGCGTAAAAAATGACCGACGTCCAACAGTGGAGATCCCGAAAAAGAAAACTCCCAATCGAGAACTCCGGCAACCACCCATCTCCCTTTTTCCTCCCGAACCAAAATGTTGCGGTTGCCAAAGTCACTGTGAACCAGACACGAGTTCTCGTCCAAATCAGGAAGTTGCGACGACCAGGCCCACGAGAAGTCGTGGAGCCTCCGGATTAGGTTTGCGCCTGCGCGCTGTTCGCACAGTGGTGATGCCAGAAACTTATCGAGCAGGCGAGGAATCGGATCTGCGCCATCTATAAACCGCGAACCTACGACTAGTTCGCCCCCGACCATGAGCCGCCCGGGTCGTGGAAACTGAAAGCGTCCAATTGCAGCAAGTGTTTTTCCAACTGAATACGAAGCCTGGCGAATTGCGTCGAGGTTGTTTGTTCTTTTCAGTTCCTGGAACGTTAAGCCCGTAACAAACTCGAGAATGGCGAATGACGCCAAGTCGTCACTGCCATCCGGTTCAGCATGGAGGATCTCTGGTACAGGAACTTCCGACCGAACCAGGTTGTGAATTGCGACTTCCTTGCGACATACGTCTGGACCATCGCGATACATTCGAAGCACAACCGGGGCGTCATTCGATTCAAAATCAATCTTTAAGTTGGTATTGATCAGACCGCCGGAAAGGGGGTTGCAGTCTTTGATTGTGCGCTGTGGAAAGACTCTGCTGAGAAGTCGGGTGACTGGTTCGAAGCTGGGAGGCATTAGGTTCCGCGTTCTATCTCAACATCTCATTAACCAAAACATCGACATGAACTTTACGGGTGTCTATTAATGCGATGCCATTGTGTTCCTCGTCCTTAAGTAATAAGGGCAACTCAGTCCCACCGAGGATCACTCCTTCTATGTCATGACGTTTTTCCTAGATGTCTACGATCGCCAGAAGCCGCGATCTTGTTTCCGGAAGGAAGATATTGTTCAGCAGTTCGTTAATATATTTGTCGTGGATGTAAGCCTGCTCATCTTCGTTTGGAGTTACTAATTGATGCCCGCTCTTTCAAAGACGTTTTGATAGAACGTCGCCTGCATCGTGAAGCGGGTACCGAGCAACGCGACTGTGTTCAATCCTGAAGCCCGAACCTTACTATTGATGATGACGGACGGATACTCACCATTCGCTCTCTCGCGATACCGAGCACTAAGCATCCGGTAGTAATCGATGGTTGATTCGGGACCGATGCCACCGATGAGGCCGAGGGTCTTCATGTTTTGGTTCGGCGCAGGAGCAGGAGGCAGGATCAGTGCCGGAGACAAAAAACTCTAGACATAGGGTGTAACTGGGTTAGCCTTGCTGCTCCTGCTCCTGCTCCTGCTCCTGCTCCTGCTCCTGCTCCTGCTCCTGCTCCTGCTCCTATCAGTTCCGTTGTGCCGTGCTACTCACCTCGCCAATATCGTACTCCGGCTTTGGCATTCCCATAAGCCACTTGTCGAACCAACCAACAATGTGTTGCAGACGTTCGATTCGATGCCATGGTTGACCCGATCGCGAGAGTTCGTGAGTCTCATTTGGAAAACGGACCATCACCGTCGGAATCTTTCGATATTTGAGCGCCCGGAACATTTGTTCGCCGCCACTGCCGGTTGGTGTCCGATAGTCGGTTTCTCCCAGAATCAACATCAGTGGAGTTTGCACTTTGCTGATGTAAGTAATTGGCGACCGAGCCTTGTAGTCTTCCGGATCCTCAAACGGTGGGGCTTTGAACCACGATGGATGGAAGAGGGTAAAGTCTGCCGTGTACCACCAGTCAGTCCAGTCAGAAATATCGCGTTGTGAGACTGCGGCGGCGAAACGAGTCGTTTGAGTAATCGTCCAGTTAGTCAGGAGTCCGCCTCCACTGCCTCCGGTTACGCCAAGGCGTTTGTCATCGATGTATCCACGTTTCACCAACTCGTCAACACCCGCCATCAGGTCTTTGTAATCATCGCCTGGGTAGTGATACTGGATAATGTTTCCAAACTCCTGGCCGTAGCTAGTGCTGCCACGTGGATTCGGGTAAAGCACTACGTACCCTTTGGCCGCCATCCATTGAAACTCGTGATCGAAAATGAATCCGTAGGCAGCGTGCGGGCCACCGTGAATGTTGAGGATCAGTGGATACTTCTTGTTAGGGTCGAAGTCAGGTGGTTTTTGTACCCATGTTTGCACTTTCTTTCCATCGAAGCTTGTGTACCAAACTTCTTCAGGCTCGGAGAGATTTAACTTCGAGAACAACTCGTCGTTCATGTGGGTTAGCTGTTTAGGCGTGCCTGACGTTCCTTCCAGCCAGAACAGATCACCGATACGCGTCGGCGTCGAAATTAGTAGTGCAAACTTGGACGCATCCGGAACCGAGCGGAAGCTGACGACGGCCTGATTACCAGTTGTGATATCCGTCTCACGCCCGGTTGTTGAATCAAACGCCCCGACCTGCGCTTTTCCTTCTTTCGCAAAAGTCGCAAAAATCCTCCGACCATCTGCCGACCAAATCGGCGGGTTCCCACCTCCACCTCTGGGACTTGTGTTATCGCCGCCGACTCCTGAGCCAACGTCAAACCCGAAATCTTTTGTCAGGTTCTTTGGTTGGGCGTTGGAAACGATGTCCATGACCCAGAGATCTGGTTCGGTGTATGACTGCACGGGTTTGTTCGGTGATGCGTAGAAAGCAAATCGTTTTCCATCGGGACTTACCGACAACGCGCCAGAACCCATATCAAAAGTTGTCAGTTTTGTTGGTTCACCGCCAGAAACTGAAACTGAGTAGACGGTTGTGCTGGCCAAATTGTAATAAGGTTCGTCGGTGTGGTCGGAAACAAAGTAGAGCTGCGAATTGTCCTTCGCCCAGGTCGTGCTGCCATCATCGTAACGCCCGCTGGTTAATTGTTTGGGCGTTACCTTGTCATCGCCAGTCAGCGGCGCTGTGACCACCCAAATGTGTTGTGGATGTTTGTTGTCCATGTATCCGGCGCCGTTTGATCGATAGACCGCTCGAGTGATCACGCGGACGTCCGATTCGCGTTCTTCCGGTTTCGGGCTTGCACCTGGGCTCGCAGCAGGTACAGGAGACGGTTTGGCTGCAGCTTTCGCCAACTCTTCAGCTGTTGCTCCGTTGGAGAAGGAAATCATTTTTCCATCAGGCGACCATTGCGGACCACCTGCACCGCGTGGCAGGGACGTAAATTGAAACGACTCACCTCCGGCCATCGATAGCATGAAAAGCTGCGGCTGATCAGGCCGCCCGTCTTTTTCAGTGACGCGCACGAAGCAGAGATACTTGCCGTCGGGCGACCAGCGTGGAGAGGAATCACGAATCCCACTCGTCATCTGTCTGGTTTCTCCAGTGGCCGTTTGCACCATCCAAATCGAAGTATTGTAGTTATCTTTCCTGTCACTGACGGTAACTCTAACGAAGGCGATTCGAGAGCCGTCTGGAGAAACTTGCGGATCAGCGATCCAGACGAAGTTGAACAGATCCTTTTCTGTGATGTTGCGTTTTTGCGCGATTGTCGGCGCAGCAAAGAAGACAACTGTGACCAGAAGGAGCGAGAAACGGATTCGCATTTAGATTTCCTTTCGGTAAACGGGTTGGCAAATGCTGACGGATATTGTAGCCCAGAAAGGGAACGCAACGACAAGGATGAAGGATGAAGATGTACGAGCTTACGTCATCCTTCCTCCTTCATCCTTTTTGATATACGTAGTAGACGACTCCGGCTTTGTCGTCAGTGAGCAAGAACGCATTTTGTCCAAAGCCGAAAATGTCACATGGCCGACCGTTCACGATTCCGTTCTGAAGAAAGCCAGTGATGAAGTCATCTGGTGTTGAGGATCCGTCAGGAAGCCGCACAACTTTATAGCCGCGCGCAATTCGCTTATTCGTCGAACCATGCAAGGCCACGAGAAAGACTCTGCGTAACCAATCACGATTCGTATCATCGAAGCGTTCGAGGCCCAGCGGCGCGGTATGGGCGCCCAGGTCTACTTTCAGTGTAGGTGATTTCTTACAATCAAACTTAGCACCGCGCGGGTTTAGTTTTTCATCGACGTACATTTTGAAACCAGATTGATAACAAAATGGCCATCCATAGTTGATTCCCTCTTTGAGGATGCCGAACGTGTCTGCTGGTCGATTAAGGCCCAGATGATCGGCGCCCATGTTTGTCGCAAAAAATTGACCGTCAACCCACCGCAAACCCACAGCGTTTCGCAGGCCTCGCGCGAAGTGACGTTGATTCTTTCCATTGGGATCCATTTCGATGATGCTAGCCCGAACGTCTTCCTTTTCCAGACAGGCATTGCAGCTACTTCCAACAGACACGTAGATTTTGTTGTTTGGCCCAATTGCGATGGTCCTGGTTAAGTGCCAGCCACCATATTTGTAGCCGAGTCCGTAGTCCGGAAAAGTCGCTAGAACTTCCGGTTGGCCCGAAGGTTTGGTCGAGCCGTTCTCATATCGATAACGAACCAGGCGATCGGTTAGCGCTAAATAGAACCAGTTGGTTCCAGTCTCATCTTTATAGAACGCGACACTGTTAGGATTCCGCAGGCCAGTGATGAATTGAGTAACTTTTTTGAAACGCTTGGTTGTTTGATCGAAGTCATCAAGTATGTAGACAACACCGCGCTTGTTGTCTGTGAGGTTGTACATGTCTGTGACGAAGATGCGATTGTCTGGACTCAAGGCGATGAATCGAAGGCGCTTCAGTCCTTGAACGGCCGGAACGATTTCAAACTCTGGAGGTAAGTTGAGATTGAATGATTTTCCATTCGCCAATGTGATTCGGTGAGGAATGAGACGCAGTGGCCTTGATGACGTTTGGTCGCCCACTGCAGCAGGTGCCAAGTTCGATCTGTGATTAGTGCAAAGAGACCAGGAAATTCCAATCGCGGCGCAGATCATAGTCGTCCTGCCGAGACCGAAGCATAAGGCAAGTGCGATTGCGACCACTCTGATTTGTGACGTTACTGAAACTCTTGTTCCACTCCGGTTTGATTGAAAAGCGATCACTTTAACAGGCCGAGTATGTTCGAAGAGTCATCCGTCCAAACAACATTACCATTCAAACTTCGCCAATTACTGTTGCCTTCAATATCTCCCAATGCTGCATCGTTCCGCGCTAAGACAACCCAGATCGAT
>DASYRR010000086.1:0-4721 GCA_036004125.1 Pyrinomonadaceae bacterium
AAGAATCGATGTCTATCGTTTGGCCGAAAAGCCGGGAACAGCACGGGCATTAACCGAGGATGAGTTTGCGGCGAGCGCCACCTTGGTTGGGTCAGTTACGTACGAAGAGATACGGAATGCGGGCGATACTTTGAGCTATGCCGACTCGTTGGAACTTGCGGGCGGACCCACTCGATTGCGTTATGCGGTACGCTATGTAAATGCGACCGGCCAGCGCGCCGCATTTTCTAATTTCCTGCTCATTGAACCGGCGGTGCGCATCGCCCAACCACCTACAGTACAACGGAGTGAAATCACTGAAAGTGCCATAACCATATCGTGGCAAGCACCGACGGCCAATATCGATGGTTCGATTCCGATAAACCTGCTCGGCTATAACGTCTATCGAATGGACGAATCACAAAGTACTCCAGGTCAGACTCCAATCAATTCCTCGCTCGTTTCGGGAACAGAGTACCCAGATAGGGGTTTTAAGTTTGGTGGCGAGTATCGCTATATCGTTCGGGCAGTTTCACTCGGTACTGAGGGCGCACAGGTTGAAAGTCTTAATTCGAATCTGATGCCGGTTTCGCCTCGGGATGTATTTCGGCCTGCTCCTCCAAGTGGTGTCAGCATTGCTCCAGCACCTGGTCGACTTTCAATCTTCTTTGCAGCAAATGTCGAATCTGATATTGCTGGGTACGACATTTATCGGGCGAGTGATCCGGATTTGCCAAAGACCAATTGGACAAAACTTAACCCCGCAACTTTGACTCGCACAACTTTCCAGGACGACAAGGTGGAGAGTGGGAAAAAGTACTACTATTACGTTATTGCCATTGACACAGCGGGAAATATTAGCCTGCCATCCGATGTTGTCTCAGAGACCGTGCCTTAGAACGAATGAAACTTGCGCGCATATCACACGGCAGCTTAGCTGCACCCAGTTACGTGGTTGTTGAAGAGTCGAACGTTTATCCCGTTGCCGACAATTTCGACTTCGATCATGTCGAAATGAAGCGCAATCAAAGTCCATTGGCACTTGCCGAAGTGGAACTACTCGCGCCGCTAACTCCCTCGAAAATCGTCTGTGTCGGTCGCAACTATCGCGAACACGCAGCTGAGTTGGGAAACAAGATGCCTGACGAGCCGCTACTTTTTCTAAAGCCGCCATCTTCGGTTACTGGTCCGGGAGGTCGGGTGGAATTGCCCAATCAGTCTCAGCAGGTCGAGCATGAAGGTGAGCTAGGCGTGGTGATTGGCAAGTTGGCGCGCAAACTAACCGAAGCCGATGATTCGTTGAGCTATGTGTTTGGTTATACGTGCGTCAACGACGTCACCGCTCGTGATCTTCAACGTAAAGACGTTCAATTTACGCGAGGAAAGTCATTCGATACGTTCTGTCCGGTCGGTCCGTGGCTCGTTACTGACCTCGACTCCACAAACGTCAACGTAACCACAAAACTGAACGGTGAAGTAAAACAAAACGGCAATACCTCTGACATGGCTTTTCCAGTCTCTTTTTTAATAAGGTATATCTCGAACATTATGACGTTGTATCCAGGCGATCTAATTGCAACGGGAACGCCTGCCGGTGTCTCGCGGATGAAGCACGGCGACTTAGTTGAAGTCGAAATCGGAGGCATAGGAATTCTAAAGAATTCGATCTACGATCCGGCCAGCTAACGGCGAGACACAAACGTACTTTTGGAAATAGGAGTTGGTTATGAAGTTTTTTCTTGATACAGCAAACCTCAACGACATTCGCGAAGCGGCCTCGTTTGGAATCGCTGACGGCGTCACCACAAATCCGTCGCTGATCGCCAAGGAAGGCAATGTAGACTTCAAACAACACATCGCGGCGATCTGTGAAATCGTACAAGGGCCGGTTTCAGCTGAAGTGACTAGCCAGGACAAAGAAGGAATGGTGCGTGAGGGTCTCGAGTACTCGAAGATCGCTCCAAATGTAGTCATCAAGTGTCCCCTTACCCGCGACGGATTGAAGGCGACGAGACATTTGTCCAACGAAGGCATTAAGGTGAACGTCACTCTCTGTTTCTCCGCGGCTCAGGCAATCCTTGCCGCAAAGGCAGGAGCGTCATTCATCAGTCCATTTCTTGGCCGCCTTGATGATATTGGACAGAATGGACTGATCCTTCTGCAAGAGATCATTGAGGTCTACCAGAACTACAGCTGGAAGACAGAAGTGCTGGCCGCGAGTTTGCGGCATCCGATTCATGTCATCGAGGCAGCCCGCTTAGGCGCAGATATCGCAACCATGCCTTTCAAGGTGATCGACCAGCTGTTCAATCACCCCTTGACTGAGAAAGGTCAGGCTCAATTCCTGGCTGACTGGGCGAAGAGTGGAAGGAAGTAACTGATCGAATCGCAAAAAACGATCGTCGTCCAAACTCATAAGTACGATGGAGTGGAACATCGCCGGTGGACGGCTCGAGTGCTTAGATATGAGTTCCCACTACTGGTTCTAGAGGGGGAATTTGACCAGGACGTCGAACATGAGTTGCTCGGTTTGATAGCATCAGGCACTCTAAGTACGGAGTTCTACTGGTTAGACCGCTGGTACAACGTCTTTCGGTTTAGCGACGCAAGTAGAAATTTAAAGAGCTTCTATTGCAACGTAAATTCGCCGCCAAACTTTGACGGAGAGGTGCTTAGCTACGTGGATCTTGAAATTGACGTGCTTGTTCAACCAGACTTTTCCTATCAAGTACTCGATCTGGAAGACTTCGAAAACCACGCAAGGCTCTATTCATATCCGACCGAGGTTCGAGAGAATGTCCAACTCGCATTGAACGAGTTGATTGGGATGGTTGAGACACGAGCATTTCCGTTTAGCTTGCATTAAACCGATTCTGTTATGGCCTCAAAACAACAACCCAAATCAGCTAAGACTAAGTTGGAAATCCTTCAGGAGAGAAAACTGGAGGCTGAACATGGTGGCGGTGAGGCGCGAGTCGCAAAGCAACATGAGTCGGGCAAGATGACTGCGCGTGAGCGAATCGATTTCTTACTGGACGAGGGCACGTTCGAAGAGTTCGACAAGTTAGTTGTCCATCGCTCGAAGGATTTCGACCTCGATAAACAGATCTATCCAGGCGATGGGGTTGTAACTGGTCATGGATTGATTGATGGTCGGAAGGTTTTTGTCTTCGCCCAGGACTTCACCGTCTTTGGTGGTTCCCTGTCGGAAACTCACGCAGAAAAGATCTGCAAAGTAATGGATCTCGCAATGAAGGTGGGCGCTCCGATCATAGGCTTAAACGATTCGGGTGGCGCACGTATCCAGGAGGGGGTCGTAAGTCTGGGAGGTTACGCAGATATCTTTCTGCGAAATACCCTGGCGAGCGGGGTCGTGCCCCAAATCAGCTGCATCATGGGACCGTGTGCTGGGGGAGCCGTCTACAGTCCCGCTATAACGGACTTCAACATCATGGTGAAGAATACATCCTACATGTTCATCACAGGGCCGGACGTAATCAAAACGGTAACTCACGAGGAAGTAAGCAAAGAGGAACTCGGCGGCGCCATAACACATAACAGTGTTTCTGGAGTCGCGCATTTTGCGGCCGAATCAGATAAACATGCGTTGAGGGTCGTCCGTGAATTGCTGTCATTCATCCCGGGAAACAACCTCGAGGATCCTCCGGCAGTTGCCTCCGACGATCCGATCGAACGAGTGGAGCCAAAGCTAAACTCGATTGTTCCCGAAGCTTCAAACCAACCTTACGATATTCGTGAAGTAATAAACCATATTGTTGACGATGGCTATTTCTTTGAAGTTCAGCAGATGTTTGCACAGAACATTTGTGTTGGATTCGCGCGACTTGGTGGTCGTTCAGTCGGCATTGTTGCTAACCAACCCGCCTACCTCGCAGGAGTGTTAGATATCGATGCGTCGGTCAAAGGTGCTCGGTTTGTGCGCTTTTGCGACTGCTTCAATATTCCTTTAGTTACTTTTGAGGATGTGCCAGGATTTTTGCCCGGCGTTTCTCAGGAACATGGTGGCATTATCACTCACGGTGCCAAGCTACTTTATGCATTTGCAGAAGCAACTGTCCCGAAGGTAACCGTAATTACCCGTAAGGCATACGGCGGTGCTTATTGCGTCATGGCCTCGAAACACATTCGAACTGATATTAACTTTGCATGGCCGACCGCTGAGATCGCTGTCATGGGAGCTGAAGGAGCGGTTGGCATCCTTTATCGCCGTGAATTGAACCAGGCGCAGGACCAGAATGAAGCGCGCGAGTCACGTATCGCCGAACTAGAAGCTAAGTTCGCAAATCCTTACGTTGCCGCTGCACGAGGCTTTGTAGATGAGGTTATTGAGCCGGCAGAGACCAGACCGAAACTGATTCGCGCGCTTTCACTACTTGAAAACAAGCGCGACTCAAACCCACCAAAGAAACACGGAAACATCCCGCTGTAGAACTATTGGTCTTGGGTCTTTAGTCTTTGGACTTCGAAGGTCTTGGATCCTTATCAAAGGCCAAAGACCTAAGACCAAAGGACTAATCGCGTTCCGTTGGTTCGAACGCAATCAACCGCGCCGCTGGATCAAATGTAATCTTGAATGGATTGAGTGCTCGCCGGCCGAGGATCAAAGGCGTACCAGACGGAACACCAATGAGAAGGTCCGTAGGGACGCCCCTCAATACCAGTGCCCCGATACTTATAGTTGCCGGACTAATCTCCCTGGATTGAACAGCGCCACCACCAAG
>DASYRR010000087.1:0-17133 GCA_036004125.1 Pyrinomonadaceae bacterium
TGTTTTCCTGAGTCTCCGATAAACTTTTAGTTTGTGGTTGTTTAGATCTCCGGGTACTGGTGGATTTTGCGACTTTTGTAGGCTGCGTATCAACAATCCACCAACTTGGTTGGTGGTATTCCAAACTGCACCAGGACAAGATCTCCGTCGGCGCACTTGCAAAACGAAAATTTCAGACGCAGATTTACGCTGATGCCTGCAGATGCTGGCGAGACAAAGCATTACTTTATCTCAGGCTTTGTGATCAGAGTTCATCAGCGTAAATCTGCGGCTAAAAAATGACCACGCAACGCTACAAATCATTTTCCGAGTTCTGGCCGTTCTATGTAAGCGAGCACAGTCGAGCGGGAACGCGTTTGCTCCACCTGATCGGTACCACTATTGGACTTGGCGTGGTGATCTACTTCATTGCTAGCGGCCGTTGGTGGCTATTCCCTCTCGGCTTGATACCGGGTTACGGTGGCGCATGGATGGGTCATTTTCTGATCCAGAAAAACAAACCCGCGACGTTTCAGTATCCGCTCTGGTCATTCATGGGTGATTACAAAATGATCGCGATGATGATTACGGGAAGAATCGGTGGAGAGGTAGAGAAGGCAGCAAAGCGTTAAAGAATCATTGGTCATATAACATTTGACATTTCTCATTTGTCATTTTGATCAGGGACTCGGTTTTTCAAAAAATGACAAATGAGAAATGATTCAGTCGATCCGACGCTGCCAATACGATGAGAACCTACCCCATCCCGGAAATCCCCTTCGGCGAAGAACTTTGGCTGATGGTCCTTGTGACCTCAGTCAGATCACGCCGCACGCAACAGGGTCGTCTTTTTTGCGACGCGATGGCGCGCAATTCAACCGGCACAATTGCTCTAAAAATCTGGGACGACGTTCTCGAGAAACAGGGAGACCTCAAGCCAGGACTCTGGGGAGTCACCGGAAAACTCGACACGTATCAGGATCGCACTCAGTTTGTGCTCGCTGAGTATCGACCAATAACGATTGAAAAATATCGCGAGCAGTTAAATGCGGATCCAGTCTTACCGCGCGCCTTTACGTTCGACATCGAAACGCTCACCCTCCCTGAGTTTCGCGAACGCGTTGGACCGCAACTCGAGCGCCAGTTTCGTCTCGGCAACATGCGCATGGAACAACAGCTACGCTATCTCGACGATATTGCGGCTGAAGAAGAACGTTGTTATTCGCTCGGATCGTTGAATGCAGTCTCCGGGCGCGTCTTGTCAATCGCAGTTCACATAGGGCCGATTCCCGGTCTCGAGTTTGCTGAGATGGAACAACGGCAAAGCGAACACGTATTTGGTATTGACTCGGACGGTTTTGAGCAAGGCGAGCGGCGGGCACTGGGCGACTTTCTCCAACTCATGAAAGATTTCGATTGCGAGTACGATGAATTGGTCGGCCATAACATCATTGGTTTCGATCTGCCATTTGTCTTTCAGCGTTGCCTTGTGCAAGGCATCCAGGTTCGTCCGTTCGTGAACCTCAGCGACTACAACGTGCGAGGTGTGTTCGACACAATGCACCGCTGGTGGCTCGGCGCGAAACGGCACGTCAGTCTCGACGATATCGCCTGGGCATTGGGAATCGAATCAAGCAAGACTGCAGAAGTGGAAGGCAGCAAAGTCTTTGATTTGTATCAAGCGGGCAAGCTCGATCTGATTCGCGAATACAATCTCAATGACGTGCGCGTAACTCGGAAGGTTTATGAGCGGATGGTTGGGAGTTTTGGGAGATAGCTGGTGATGAGTATTGCAGATTTCAGATTGCAGATTTTTGCCCTCCTTATTTGGAGCTTTGCACGAACGTAGAAGCATCAAATCTGCAATCTGAAATCTGCAATCTTCAATACTTACCGCTAACTACCGACTACTGAAAAATCATGCACTGCCCTTCATGCGGAAAACCCGCGACAGCTGACCAGCAGTTTTGCCGAACGTGCGGCATGAGTCTGGAAGCGGTTGGCAAACTTGTAGCTAGTCACTCCGCCAGTCCCGAAGGGGCGCAGCTAAAGATCGCCAAGGTTGAAGCTGAACAGATCGTTGTGCGACAAATGGTCAACTGGCTCACCTGGGGAATGATCATCCTTGGTATCGGTGTCGCGATGTTGGTTGTCAATAAGTATTTCGATATTGGCAGGTGGTTCCAGCTTGCGTCGTCGTGCTTACTCCTGGGTGGCACCGGGATAGCCGCTGCGGGAGTTCTCAACGCCGTTCGCCAGGGTGTCAATGTTTCGGGCATGCGCTCAAAGTCTTCGGAACTCCCAAACAATGAGCCCAAGTCTCTCCCGACAAACCCATTCCCAGAAGCGCTTCCGAGCGTTACTGAAAGAACAACGAAATTAATCTCCACGGAAGACTCGCGAATTATTGAGAGCCACGAGCAATAGCATTTGAGATCTGCGATCTGAAATTTGAGATCTCAGATGATAGAATCGAACTATGGAAATATTGTTCCCCGCGTCGATGCTTGCGGTCGGCCTCATCATCGGCGGCCTCTTTGTCTGGCTTAACAATCGCGCAAAGCTAAAACACGAGTACGATCGTGCGCGCTCCGAAATTGATTCTGAACGCGCCACACTCGCCGAACGTCTATCTGGAAAAGAGGAACAACTTCGCGACCTGCGTGAGACGCTCGATCGCGAGGCCTCGCAAAGTCGCGGTTTGCGCGCCGAAAACGCTCAGGCATTGGCGGAAATCTCCGCTTTGAGTACCCGGCTGGAAGAGGAACGAAAAGCCAGCCAGGAAAAGATCGACCTGCTTAGCAACGCGGAAGAAAAACTCGCCGATGCGTTCAAAGCGCTTTCGGCCGATGCGTTAAAAAGCAACAACCAATTGTTCCTTGACCTGGCAAAGCAAAATCTCAAGACATTTCAGGAAACAGCCAAAGGCGATCTCGACCAACGTCAACAGGCGATCGATCAAATCATCAAACCGTTGAAGGATTCGCTCGAAAAGGTTGACGGCAAGATTGGGGAGCTCGAGAGATCCCGCGCCGGTGCTTATTCGGAGTTGCGC
The DNA here is from genome assembly GCA_036004125.1 of Pyrinomonadaceae bacterium. GTDB lineage: Bacteria > Acidobacteriota > Blastocatellia > Pyrinomonadales > Pyrinomonadaceae > PSRF01. Next base: position 3,035 of record DASYRR010000087.1, read on the forward strand.
GAACAAGTGAAGGCGCTCTTGACCTCACAATCTCAATTGCAAACGGAAACCGGGAACCTGGTGAAGGCCTTACGCGTGCCACACGTGCGTGGACGTTGGGGAGAAATTCAACTCCGCCGCGTTGTCGAATTGGCAGGCATGTTGCAGTACTGCGACTTTGTCGAACAGGAGACGGTCGCCTCTGAAGACGCTCGGATCCGGCCTGATTTGATTGTCCGACTTCCTGGAAATCGAACCATCGTTGTCGACTCTAAAGTACCGTTCGACGCGTTTTATGAATCGATCTCCACAACCGACGAAGAAATTAGAGCGGCGAGGTTGAAAGATCACGCCCGGATCGTTCGAGCGCATGTCACGACTCTGAGCAGAAAGTCCTACTGGGAAACGGTTCAACCAACACCGGAGTTTGTTCTTCTCTTTCTACCCGGCGAAACCTTCTACAGCGCAGCGCTGGAAAACGACCCGAAGCTGATTGAGGACGGGATCAGTCAAAGAGTGATCATCGCCACACCCACCACACTGATCGCGTTGCTCAAAGCCGTCTCATATGGTTGGCGCCAAGAACAGATGGCCAACAACGCACAAGAGGTAAGCAATCTGGCCAGAACTCTTTACGATCGATTGCGAGTGTTCACAAATCACTTCGATGAGATAGGACGCGGTTTAGACAAAGCGCTCGATGCGTATAACAAAGGCGTTCGTTCACTCGAAGCGCGGGTACTTGTGACTGCGAGGAAGTTTAAGGAACGCGGAGCGATCTCCGGCGATGAAATTGAAACGCTCGAGCCAATTGACAAGGCAGCCCGGCCATTGAGTCTTGATGAAGGAGGATTGTTTCCTGATCTGGTGGCTGCGGAATCGGAATCACCCGAGGAAGAGGAGGAGATGCCTTTGCTTCGCTCACAGAGTGCGAGTATTGGTGAGAGTTAGCGTCAAACAATTGGCGCCTCCTTAGAGTGCGGGAACCTGTTACCGCTTTGGTACAGCGAGCCTCAGACTTCTATGACGCACTTTACCAAAGCGGTAACAGGTTCCCGCACTCCAAGGAGGCGCCCCCAATTGAGCTCAATCTGCAATCTGAAATGAACACCATCCTCCTCGGTCCTCTCCTCGGCAACAATCGCGCACACCTCATCGAACGTTGTAGCAACCTTGTCGCTAACGGTCAAAGTCACAAGTTCCTCTATCTCGCAGCTTCACACTCGCTACTCGAAGTCGTAACCGAAGACCTACTCGACGGCGCGCGAAACCCAGGCGTTTGGGGTGAACTACCTGTCTACCTGTTTCGCGGTTTTGTCAGGCGCATTCTGTCGAGTGCAATCGATGACGAAGGGAGATCTCTGAGGCCTCGGCTTCCAATCGATCGCGAAGAGTTGCCTTTGAAACGGAGTCTGATCGCCCAGATCCTCGCTCGCTTAAAGCAAGCAGGAAAACTTAAAGCGATTGCACCGCTCGCTGGTCGCGAAGGTTGTGTCAATACGATCGCGACGCTAATTGGCGAAATCCAACGCGCAGCGAAGTCACCGGCAGAAGTCTCCACAATCATCTCCACGCGTACGCAAGACCTGGCACAAGTCTCTGATTCCATCGTCTCTCAAATCGACTTCGACCTCGAAGTAGCCCTGATCTATTCGACTTATTGCGAACTCCTACAACGAAACGATTTGACTGAGAACGATGCCGATCAGTTGCGCGCCCTCGCAGCTTTGCGTGGCGAGATTGACGGACACAACATTCAACTGCCCTGGCTCGCAAACATTGAACTTCTGATTTTGGATGGCTTCTTCGATTTCACACCGATCCAGGGTGAAATTCTGCGAGAGTTGATCCCACACATTCCTGAGACTCTCGTTAATCTCAATTACGACATTCGCAACCCTGAGATCTTCGCACCATTCCAGGAGACGATTGGCCAGCTCTGCGCAATGGCCACATTTGAGACTGAACAAAGCACTGACTACGCGGAAACGGCGGGAGTGCTTTCGGCGTTAAGACAGAATCTGTTCAACCCTTTAATGTCCGATAAACTTCAGTTTGTCGATGACTCAACTCAGGGCGCGCTAACGGATAAGGACGCCCTCACTGACGACAACGACAAGCTAAAGCATATCGGACAATCTGTCGGACAAGCTGAAATTCGTTACTTTGAATGCGGCGATCGCGATACAGAGATTCGCGCTATCGCCAAGGAGATCAAACGACTCGTACTCCTCGAGCGCTACAACCTCGCCGACATCGCCCTCGTCGTACGCCAACGTGATACTTATGCAAAAACCATCACGCGAGTGATGCGTGAAGAATCAGTCCCCTGCAAACTCGAGTCACGAGTGGACGTCGTCGATGTTCCGGCCACACGCGGGGCCCTCAAACTTCTGGAACTCCTTGAAAAACCTACCACGACGGACACGCCCGCTTTTCGCACTTCCGACCTCGCTGATCTGATTAAGTCGGAGTTCTTCCGCTTGAGTGACGATGAGTTGGCGCAGCTGTCAACAATCTTTGATTCAACTCATTTGGAATTGCTCAACGAGGACGATAAGCCCCCCACAGACGAAAGACTGCAACGTCTAAAAACGAGATACCGGATCGGTTTTTGGGATGCCGACGCGCTCGAAAATGCATTTGCCTATGTGGGCAGTGACGTGCCGGTAAACGCGTGGTTGTCGCGTGCGCGAAAGCTGATTAAAGAACTGCCGTCAGCGACCGCAACCAAAGAAATTTTGAACATCGATTCGGGAGCGCATGATCGAGATGCTGACATTGCCGACCAGGTGGAGAACGCGGAGACCGCAAAGCTTGAAGAAAAAGTTGAGAAGAAGCGCCGGCCATCGCGTGATATTCATCCTGCCACACTTGCCTGGACTGCGCTGGTGCTGCAACGGTTTGCCGAGTTGGTTTTCGCAGTGCCCCGCGAGGGGAGTACCGCTGAGCTACGTTTGGGATTGATGCTGTTGCTTGATCGGTTTGGTTTTTCTGACCAGATTACCAAACCCACTCGAACGTCAGCTGAAACGAGCGAGCTGCCCCAAGTAATGCTCAACTTCAATGCTCTTGAATCGCTACGACGTGCCTTAGCCGCCGCGATCAAAAGCATTGAGATGTCCCAAATGTCCGATAAACTTCAGTTTGTCGACGACGCAACTACGGACGCGCAAAGTACCAAGGACACCTTCACCACCGATAACGACAAGCTAAAGCGTATCGGACACACAGATCTGCCCACCTTCATCGCTGAGGTGCGCCGCTCCTTAAATGCACAGTCTCAACTTCTCGGGCCCGCGGATCGCGGTGGCTTACGCGTTCTCGAGGCAACCGACGTTCGCGGATTGAAGTTCAAAGCCGTGTTCATCGCCGGACTAGTCGAGGGAGGCTTTCCGCTTCGCGCATCACGCGACTGGATCTACCCGCATGAAGAACGCGAACGACTAAAGAAGTATGGCCTGACCCTCGAGGATATCTCGCCAGCTACGCTCCTGAAAGAAGAACACTACTTTTATCAAGTCGCTTGCCGCACCACAGAACGACTCTATCTGAGCCGGCCATTAGTCCTTGAAGATGACTCTGAAACTGTCGCGTCTTATTACGTCAACGAATTGCGTCGCGCCATCTGGCCCAACGAGATTGCTGCTGAAGTAATACGTCGCGATTACGAGGGCAAGAACCTCGAAGGTGTATCAAACAGCTCCGAACTAAATGTTTCTCTGGTTCGTCAGCAAGAGCGATATCTACACCGCGGTCCGAAACATGCGCTGCTTCCTCAGCCGCGGATCAAACGACTGCTTACGCTTGCCCGCAATGATGGGTTCCTGAGCGATACAGCGTTGCGTCGCATTGAGATCGAGCGCGAACGGGCCGGATCACACTTTGGTCCATATGATGGCGAGATTACTGATCCTCATCTGCTCGCTCTGCTGCAACGGAAGTTTGGCGCCGATTTTGTTCACAGTGCCAGCGGTCTTAGCGTTTTTGGCAACTGTGCTTATCGCTTCTATGCACAACGCGTATTGAAACTCGAGCCACGCGGTGAAGCAGCACTCGACCTGCAGGCAATTGATGCCGGCAAACTGTTGCACGACATTCTCCGGCGCTTTTTTGAGCAACATCGTCGCGAGCCTTTGTATTCACTGGATCGCGACCAGCTTCGTACTGAACTCCACGAGATCGCCGATCGAGTGTTCGATGAACACGAACGAGTGGTACCGCCTTTGAACCGGCAAATTTGGAGGATCGATCGCGAGATTCGAAAGATCCTGCTCGAGCAAGTGTTGTGGTACGAACTGGACATTCAGCAGGAAGCTGAAGGAAAGAGAGTTTTGCCTGCGTTTTTCGAGATCGCGTTTGGTGGAACGCGATCAGCGGCGAAGGATCCTGAATCGACTGACACACCGCTCGAACTAACGCGCGGAACGTTTGTCGGCGAGGAGAGTATCAAGATCAGCGGACAGATTGACCGCGTCGATTTGGCCAGCGACGACACGCTTGTCGCCTACGACTATAAACTCTCGGTCGGTGCGACCAAGGAAGACATTCGTTCTGGGCGAAGTCTCCAGATTCCAATCTATCTCGAGGCGCTGGAACGACTCATCCTCCCCGGACGGGAAGTCGCCGGCGGAGGCTATTACATCATTCGCGGCGCAAACGATCGACGAAACCGTGGTCTCTACCGGGCAAGTAAACTCGACTACTACAAACTTCACGCACGTACGGGATCAGTAATCAGCGACGATGAATGGCAGGAGATTCGCAGGGGTGTCATTGCAGAGATCTGGAGTTTTCTAGATCAAATGCGCGCCGGAAAATTCTTTGTGAATCCATCAGAGCGTTACAAGACTTGTCGCTTTTGCGACTTCAGCGCTGTCTGCAGGTACGACCGCGAACGAATTGAACGAAAGAAAAGATCATCCGCAGATTACGCAGATTACGCAGATTCAGATCGAAACAGTTGACGTACTGTTTTCAGGAAGGGAAGCTCACGCAGGTTAACTGACTAAATCTGAATCTGCGTAATCGGCGTAACCGGCGGATAAACTCCATGGCAACCCAAAAGCGCGAACTACTCCCAGAACAAGCGGCCGCTGCCTACGAGATCAGCAAGCACATCGCCGTGACAGCCGGACCGGGATCTGGGAAGACCACCGTACTCGTCGAGCGCTACCTGCACATTCTCCGTAAACACAAGCTCAACATCGATCAGATCGTAGCGATCACATTCACCAATCGCGCCGCTAATGAGATGCGGGAACGACTGCGTGATGAATTAGATGAGATTCTCAAAGAGGCCGCCCCTGACCAACATCCTCGCTGGCTTGGTTACAAACGCACACTTGATGGCGCGGTCATAACCACAATTCATGGTTTCTGCGCACGTCTGCTGCGCGAATTTCCGGTCGAAGCTCGGGTGGATCCTCAGTTCTTACTATTAGACGAACATCGCGCGGCTATGTTGCTCGAGTCAGTGGTGGAGGAAGTGTTGTCGCAATTCATCAGCGATGGACACGTTGAGGTTTCGCGACTGACGCTTGGAGTTGGCCGGGCGAAGTTGGCGGCAGCCCTCGCGCAACTTTATCGCGAGGTGCGTGGTCAAGGATTGTCATTCGGCGAAGTGTCAAGAGCGACTGCACAAAGTCATGCAACTGAGAACGATCATGCTCAGGCATTGAGTGAGCTCGATACAGCGATGGCGAAGTTCCTTGCCGTTCCCAGAACAACACCCGGGGCGAAAAGTAACTACGCCAGGATAATGTCAACTTGGTCAGAGGTTCGTTCTTACCTCAATCGAATACCTGAACACGAAACGCTTGCTGAATTCTGCCAGGCGGTACAAATGTTTCGCGAACTTAGACCCCAGGCAAGAGGAAATCTCGCCAACCATGTGAACGCGTTGGATGATTTGATTTGGAAGAAAGAGCTGGCCGGCAGATTGCCGCAAGTCTGTCTTGATTTATTCGCCAGCAGGTACGCGCTCGAGATGGTCAGTCTGTTAACGCGCATAGATGAACGTCTCAACGAAGAAAAGCAAAAGCTTTCGGCCCTTGATTTTGACGACCTCGAGATCCGCACGCTCGACCTCCTCAACAATCGGGCGGTACTAACTCGAGCAGCGGAGCGTTATGGATTCTTTCTGGTTGATGAGTTTCAGGACACAAATGATCTGCAAAGACAGTTGCTTGAGAAGCTCGTTCTATCCCGGGAAGCGACTGGAGCGAATCTCTTCATCGTGGGCGATCGTAAGCAGTCGATTTATGGTTTTCGCGGCGCTGATGTGGACGTCTTTCGCGAAATGACGAAGACACTGCTTGCGGCAGGTGGCGAACCGCGGCCACTCGTTCTGAACTTTCGCAGTCAACCGCCGCTGATCAGTTTCTTCAATTATCTCTTCTCGCGTTTGTTTCAGCCGGGTGATGATGTGCCGGCACTTGCTGTTGACGAGTTGGCCAAGCTTGGCTATGTCGCGCACGAAGCTAGCGAGGCCAAACGTGAACTAAAAGATTCCGGACCACTCGTCGAATTGTTGATCGCCACCAGACCGCGTCCGCAAGATTACAGACCACCCGCACAGGATTTTCGTGAACTCGATGCTACCCAACTAGCGAACCGGATCATTTCTCTAAAACGTACGTATCCCGAGCTGAGATTCAACGACATCGCTCTGCTATTTCGCGCCATGACTCAAGTTCACTTCTACGAATCTGTCTTTCGACGCGCAAACATTCCGTATCAGACCGTGCTTGGTCGTGGGTTCTACGAGCGGGAAGAGATTACCGACCTGATCCAACTGCTACGTTTCCTGGATAACCGGACGGACGAACTGGCGCTCGCGGCTGTTCTCCGTTCGCCGCTCTGCGGCATTTCAGACAATGCGTTGCTGGCTTTGAGAGCGGCCCCTCGACTCGATGAGGCTGAGTCGACCAAGTCGCCGCTACTCATCCGGCGGTTGTACACAGCGCTGCGACAGCATCTCGAAATCTCGTTCATCAACGATCAGGAACACGAGCTGCTGGAGCGTGCTGCAAATCTGATTAGCCGACTGGTCGCGCGTCGTCACCACTACTCAATCGAGGAACTTCTCAGATTTGCTGTCGAGCAATCAGAATATTTCACCGTGATTGCCGCAAACTTCGACGGCGCCCAGCGTCTGGCAAATGTGCAGCGACTGTTCACCCTCGCTGGTCGCTTTGAACGGTCCGGGAATCATCTGATTCGCGATTTTGTTCGTTACGTCGAAGAGTTTGAAGCCGTCGGTAGCCGCGAAAGTGAGGGCCAAATCGATGAAGCTGCAAACGCAGTCAAGCTAATGACAATTCATCAGGCGAAAGGTCTTGAATTCCCGGTCGTCATTATTCCTGAACTGCATCGCTCCAGAACGCCGCCGGAGTTTTCTTTCATGCTTGATCGTCATCGTGGTCTGACGCTAAAGGTGCCTGATGGCCGCGGCAACCGAGTGGCTGGATGCACGTTCAGCGATTTTGAAAAGCGACACGCCTGGCGCGAACAATTTGAAAACATGCGCTTGCTCTACGTCGCCGCGACACGCGCCCGGGATCGCTTGATCTTGTCTGGCGCCACTGAAGAACTTAGCAAGCTCAGTGGAGCAAAAGATTCCTGGTTGAAGTGGATCTGGCAGGCGCTGGAGTTGGAGAACAGATCAGTGGGTGGCGTGATCGATCTAGACGAGAACGTGCAGATCAAACTCACCCTCAATCTCGCACCGGAGTCGGACACACATATCGACTCTATTGCGCAAGCAAATGGGGAGGACATCGCCAAAGCGGATTCACTGCTGACAGCCTTCCCTTTGTTGCAGGCTATTGATTCTTCAGCCAACACCGGCATTCATCGCTTGAGTGTTACGCAACTCAGCAATTATCAGCGTTGTCCACGTCAGTACTATTTCGATCGCGTTCTGCAGTTGCCGACACCCGATGAGTTGGCAGTTTGGAATAATGCGGAGGCGCCGGAACCTCCTGCGAACCTGACGGCGGCATTGAAAGGCGCAGTGATCCATCGCTTCTGCGAGCGTTATAGTCGTGAACAAAACACTGAGGAGTGCTTAAGAAAAAGTTTCGATGAAGTTGTACGTTTTCGACGAGCAGAGCTTGCTGATCGGTTAGTCGAGATCGACACGGAGACAGCGATCAAGGAACTGTTGCCACTGACTGTGAACTATCTTAATAGCGATGTATTTTCGCGAGTCGAGAAAGCTCGAGAAGGGGCGAACGAGGCGGACACCCAACCTTCCGGCGAACCCGGCATCTGGAGTGAACTAAGCTTTCGTTTGCGCCGTCCACTCGGCGTCGTGAGCGGTGCGATCGATAAGTTACTTATTACGAAGAGTCCGGAAGGTATCACTGAAGTTGAAATCATTGACTTCAAAACCAACCGCATCTCGAAAACAAAACCATCATCAGGCGCGCTAATGCTGGGAGCGCAGGTGTCTCGCCTGCCGCCCGTCGCCCTACACGAACCCAAGACATCAAGAAATCGATCATCTCAGTTCGCATTTAACTTTGACGCCAAACCACCTTCATCAGTCCCCAATTCATACGACGACAGCCTTCGCGCTGCGGCTCACGATTATCAACTCCAAATGCAGTCGTACGCACTGGCGATTCGCGAACTGGTTCCCTCGCTGAAAAACACGCAGATTCGCGTGACGCTTCACTTTCTCGAACCTAACCTCGAGTTTCACATCCCCGAGGAACTACTCGAATCCTCCTCGTGTGAACAAGCAATCGACGCGGCGATGCTTGATATCATTTCTTCCTCTCAACCCACACACTTCCCCGTCAAACCTGCCTCCCACTGCCGCACTTGCAGCTTTCTCAAGGTGTGCGCAGCTGGAAGAGAGTTCGTAAAGGCGGCTAGCTAGGAATCATTTTCCATCTCTGTGCACCTCTGTGTCTCCGCGTCTTCTGTGGTGAAGTGAGCGCCTTAAAAACCACAGAGACACGGAGACACAGAGGTGCACAGAGAAAGCCCAAAGACGATCGTTCAAATGAAAAACGGGAGATAACGATCGACTAATAATCTTTTCGTCAGCCATTTACCAATCCCAACTTCCGTTCTACTATCAGCCATCTATGGTCACAATAGAATCTTTCGACGGCGGCAATTTCGACGCTTATCTTGCCCTGCCTGCGAGTGGATATGGTCCCGGTATAGTCGTACTCCAGGAGATCTTTGGAGTTAACAAGTTCGTCCGCAGTGTTGCTGACTGGTATGCGGCGCACGGCTTCGTCGCGCTGTGCCCTGACCTTTTCTGGCGGCAAGAACGCGGGGTTGAGCTGACGGAGAACGATCGGAACAAAGCCTTCCAACTTTATGACGGCTTGGACGAGGCCAAAGCGGTTGAAGACTCCGCAGCGGCCCTGGCGTATTTGCGCACACATCCCGCGTGCAGTGGCCGTGCCGGTGCTGTTGGCTTTTGTCTCGGGGGGAATTTAGCGTATCTCTTATCCGTAAGATTCAAACCTGACTGCGCAGTGGGTTACTACGGCGTCAGCATCGAAAAGACATTGAACGAGGCGGGAAATCTAACTGGCTCATTGATGCTTCACATAGCCGGACAAGACAAGTTTTGCCCACCTGATGCTCAAGCAGCAATACACAATGCGCTCGATGCTAATTCTCTCGTCACTATTCACACGTATCCTGACCGAGACCACGCATTCGGTCGGCCTGAGGGTGAACATTACCATCGAGCCGACGCAGAACTCGCGAATCTCCGGAGCCTCGAATTTTTCGTGAGTCATCTCGCGGGCTCCGGCATTGCCGAAGCTACGAGATCCCTATCTCGCAAATGGGACGATCATGTGAATTATGAGTTCGCGACACGCAACACCGCAGACACGTTGGAAACGATGGTTTCGGATGCTTACGTTAATCACGTTCCGGTGATGACCGGCGGTGTGGGCCATGAGGAGCTGCGCGAGTTTTACTCGGAACGTTTCATTCCGCAGATGCCGCCAGACACGAACATGACTCCGGTCTCGCGCACGATTGGAGTCGATCGTGTCGTAGATGAAATGGTTTTTGAGTTCACCCACACGATCAAAATGGACTGGATGCTGCCGGGAATTGAACCAACCGGCAAACACGTCAAAGTTGCACTCGTGGTGATTGTTCACTTCCGGGAAGGCAAGCTTGCCCACGAGCACATCTACTGGGATCAAGCGTCAGTACTCGCGCAGCTGGGGTTGATTGATGCGCAAACGTTGCCCGTCGCCGGTGTCGAAAGCGCGGAGAAGGTTCTAGATCCCAAGTTGACTTCGAATGAACTAATGAGGCGCTAAGAAAATCATTGGTCATATATCATTTGACATTTCTCATATTTCTCATTTGTCATTTTTGGAGCGGGTCGGTTGTCAATCACCCTATGTGACGACGGACCGAACCGCTAACCAGCAACCCAAATGACAAATGAAAAAGTCGAATAATATATGAAAAATGACCCCAAACCTGAACCATCAACTTCGTCGTTGGAGGGCGGCCATCTTCGCCGCGATCTCGGGACGCTAGAAGCCTATGCCGTCTTAATCGGCATACTGATCGGCGCCGGCATCTTTCAAGTTACGAGCCAGGCTTGGGCCATGACCGGCCCGAGCGTGATCCTTGGTTACGCGCTTCTCGCACCTGCAGTTCTCGCGACTTCAATTCCCTACGCCGCCTATCTCTCAACCCCGCTCGGACGCGAACCAGGGGGCGAATATCTGCATATCTCGCGCACCTTAAAAGGATATCGTCTTGCTTACGTCGGATCGTGGCTCAAGATCATCTCTTACGTTGGTGCCGGCGCTTATCTCGCAAACGCACTTGCCGGTTACCTGATCGCCCTTCTGGGCGACAGTTTGAAACCATTTCAACTGCCAATCGCACTCTTTTGTTTGCTTCTCTTCTATGCAATTCATGTGATCGGCATTCTCTGGTTTGGCAGAATGCAGGTAATCATGTCTGCATTGAAGTTGCTCGCACTCATGGTTCTGATCCTTCCGGGGTTGTTTGTTTTGAAGCCTTCAAACTACACACCATTCCTGACGCATGGGTGGGGTGGGTTTGGTGCAAGTCTGCTGCCTCTTTTCTTCGCTTACGCCGGGTTCGAGTCGTTGGCACAAACGGCCGGCGAAGTGAAGGACAGCACTAAACGGCTTCCACGCATTCTGTTAATCGGCATTAGTATCACTGCACTGATCTACGTGCTTACCGCGGCGGTTTCGTTTGGCGTATTACCTGGAACGCGTTTGCAAGTGAGTAGCGCACCGATGGCCGAGGTGGCCTCACTTTATCTGCCAATCGGTGCCAAAATCTTCGTAATACTTGGCGCGATTGCGGCAATCATGACTGCCCTTAACGGAACCATGTTGGTGCCCTCGCGCCTGGCGATGATGTTTGCTAAAGATGGTTTGGCACCCAACTGGATTGGGTTTGTAAATCCGCGAACAGCGACTCCGATTCGCGGACTAACGCTGACTGTTATTGCGTGCGCGTTGTTACTCGTGAGTGGGCAACTTTCTCTGGCGCTCAATGTCGCGGTCGCTGCGCTCATTTGGTTGTACTTCATCCACAGTTTGGTATTTCTCTTTCTGCCGCGATTGAATCCGACACTCGCAAGTGAAGTAAGGATGGCCATCCCGAGATGGCTAATGAAGGCGGCAGCGCTCTTTTCTGTTGTTTCAATGGGTACGATGATCGTTCTCCAGTTGCGTGGCGATATCGAAACTTTGCAGACTCAAACCCTGAGCCAACGGATCACCGGACACTCGTTAACCAGCATCGAGCTAATCGTTGTCTGGGGAATCGTCGGCGTAGCGCTTTATCAAATCGCTCGAATTCGATCTGGCCGCAACAGTAGGCCCGAGTTTGAAGCTGAGGCGTAAATGCAGATTGAAGGAAAACGCGTTCTCGTTACAGGTGCAAGTCGCGGTCTTGGCTACACCCTGGCCTTCGCTTTTGCTGAAGCGGGCGCGCAGGAGGTGATTGCTGGTACGCGAAAAAACGAGGATCGCGACAAGTTGAAAACTGACGCCGCAAAACTCGGCGCCGGCGTCACGCCAGTGCGACTGGATGTCACGTCCGACGCGCAGGTGAATGCCGTAGCGCAGTTAGGACCTGTAGACATCCTTGTCAATAATGCCGGAATTGCCGGATATGGTAATCCGGTGACCATGAGTTTCGCGGACGTTGAGCAGGAGGTGGCAGTGAACTACCTCGGAACGTTGCGAATGATCAGGGCGTTTGCGCCGGCAATGATCGAGCAACGACAAGGCGTCATCGTCAACATCGCGACGGCATTTGCGAAAGTCAACCTGCCTTTGGTCGGCACATACTGCGCAACAAAGGCGGCGCTTTTGTCACTTGGCCAGGCGCTACGAGCTTACTTGTCAGATCAAGGTGTGGTTGTGATTACAGTAATGCCAACGACTATCGATACGGATATGAGTCGCGGCGCAAACGTTCCGAAAATGGGGACGGAGTTTGTGGCTGGTGAGATTCTCCAGGCGATTCGTGAGGAGAAGCACGACCCACCAATTGGGGATGAAGCGCGTGGAGTGCTTGATGGATTGGCAAAGGATGCTGTTGCGTTTGAGAGGGAGATGATGAAATACCGAGCGTGAAGAAAAAACATCATTCTTCAGACGCTCTAAGAACAAATAGTTAATGTCCACCATCGACCGCCATCGTTACGCCTTCCCCACCCTGGCCTCAGGCATTCATCTGCTTAGCCACAGTTTGGGTCCAGTGCCGCGTTCTGCGCGTGAGTCGATGTTGGCGTATTGCGATGCCTGGGAGAATCACACCGGCGAAGACGCCTGGGCCACCAGTTGGTGGCAACTATCACGTCAGGTTGGCGATCGTATTGCGCGAATCCTTGGGGGCGAGGCCGGTTCGGTTCAGATTCAACCAAATGCTTCGATCGGGCTTGCAACCGTGGCCTCTTGTTTTGACTTCAAAAGCTCGCGGCGCAACAAGGTGGTTACTACAGCTCTGGATTTTCCGTCGATGGAATACATCTGGGACGGTCAGAGGCAAGTCGGCGCACAAGTGGAAGTCATTTCCGCGCCCGACGGGATCTCGGTGCCACTTGAAAGTATCCTCTCGGCGATCGACGAGCAGACTTCGCTGGTGGCGATTGCTCACACGTCATATCGCAGTTCATACCGCGTTGACGCGCGAGCAATAGTCGAACACGCGCACGCGCAGGGCGCCCTGGTTCTTCTCGATGTCTATCAATCTGCGGGCGTCGTGCCACTCGAAGCCGCGGACTGGAAAGTAGATTTCCTGATTGGTGGGACCATCAAATGGCTTTGTGGTGGGCCAGCGTGCGGCTACTTGTATGTAAGACCCGAACTGCAGAGCGATTTGCGGCCTCGTTTGACTGGCTGGGTGGCACACGCTTCACCTTTCGATTTTGCGCATGCTCCGATGGAGTACGCTCGTTCGGTGAGACGTTTTGCACAAGGCACACCGAGTATTCCTGCTCTCTACTCCGCTATTCCAGGTCTCGAGATCATTGAAGAAGTTCGTATCGCGCAAATCGCGCGTGAGTCGAGACGTCGAACTGATCGGATCATTGAATTCGCACAAGAACGAGGTTGGCAGTTGAATACACCGTTGCAACCGGAGAGCCGCGGTGGTTCGGTGATGATCGGCGTCGCTGATGGGCCACGAATGGTGGAACGTCTGGCGGAGAAACATGTGTTTGTTGACTGTAGGCCAGGAGCTGGCTTGCGAATCTCACCGCATTTCTTTAATACGGATGAGGAAGTGGATGAGGCGCTCTCGATCCTCGCGAAGTTGATTGGCGACACATAAAGAGAGAGAGAGAGAGAGAGAGAGAGAGAGAGAGAGAGTCAAATGACAGCTCAAACCGAACAATGGAACAAAGGAGTTTTTGGACTTTCTCTGTGCAGCTCTGTGTCTCCGTGTCTCTGTGGTGAAAGTGAGCGCCATGAATACCACAGAGACACGGAGACACAGAGCTGCACAGAGAACTTGTTCAACCCATCGTGACTCTAAGAAAAAGAGACACAGACCCAATGCCTAAAGACTCCCAGGCAGTTCTCAACTCATCTGCTCCTGATTTCACCCTCCCGGACGGGAAC
>DASYRR010000088.1:0-20337 GCA_036004125.1 Pyrinomonadaceae bacterium
GCCAGGGTGCGGCTGTCCGGTGACCAATGACACGTTTTTAGGGGCCGCTCGCTGGTAAAACTCGCCAGCGATCGATCAGCACGGAGATCCCAAACGCGAGCCGTACCATCGTGCGACACTGTTACTTCGAAAATGCCGTTCGGTGCTCGGCGGCAATCAAAAACGGTGGCTGTATGGCCTCTCGATTCGCCAAACTCGTCGACTGGATAGTCGTTGGCTGTGTGCTTCTTCGAAGAACGTTTTCGTTTTTTACTTATGGGAGCATCGTCATATCTCATAGCCTCAGACGTAGCTGGTTGTAATTGGGATTTGTCTACCCAGATCTCGGGGACGACATCGTCCTCGATGACAGTTCCAGTTTCGACGTCGATAATCACCGTCGAAAGGTCGTCCGCCGTAGCGAAGATCGCCCAGCGACCATTCGTCGAGAAGCCAGTAAACTTCATATCGTGCCACGGTGCGCGAATGGGCTGCGGCAAAGGGTCGATCGCGCGATCGAGATCCCATACAAACAAATCGTGCTCGTAGTCAGACGTTGCAGCTGATCGTGAATTATCACTGATGACCGCCGTCGCGATCCCGCGGCCGATGTTTGGCAGCGTGATGATGCTCGGCGCGCCCGCCAAATCGTACAGGCCCAGCTCCTCTGAGCCATCTCGCACGTGCTTTACTAGCGCGCGACGTCCATTCGTTGATACGGCGAAGTACCCTGACGCCTGCATGTGCTCGGACATCCTGATCACGGGATCGGTCAGACTCCATTTCTTGAGAGCAGCTCTACCGTATGTTTTTAAGCCTTGTTGGTTCTGCTCGATAAAAGACGGACCAGCCCACAACACGCTCCCATCATCGGCAATCCTAAAGCACCGAGCGAAGTTCTCAGGCACAAATGCGGCCTCTTCAACCGTAGATAGTTCCCTGGCGCTCTGCAAATCCCAGAGCTTGATACTGTCCTCGTAAGCTGCCGCAGCGATTTGCGAGTTGCGACTGATGTCAACGGCGTGCACCACACCGGCATGACTGCCAAGTTGCTGCGGTGGACCATCTGCGATCGTCCAGAGGTAGACAGCTCCTTCGACGTCGCCCAGAATCGCAATCTGGCCATCTCCCGACAGCGCAACGGCCGTGATAAGCACTTCACCGTTTGTATGGGACACGACGACGTTGCCATCAATAGTTTGGACGAGTCGAATCTCCGCACCCGAGGCAATTAACGCGAACGCACCGTCGTCCGTAATGGCTAACGGTGTGTATCCACCTGCTGGAGCCTGGCCAGCCATTTTTCTATGGCTGCCATTCCTCAAGTTCCAGATAATCACTGACTGGTCTTGCGTCGAGTTGCCTGCCGTGATGGCCCAACGTCCCTGTGGGTCCATCGCAATCGAACGGACGGTTCCATCGTGTCCAGCCGCATAGCCACGCAGCACGCGAACCAGAGCGCCACCGGGAGGATGCAGAACGCTCTGAACGGACCTAAGCCAAGGTCCAGTCGTGGCCGGAGGCATGGCGTCGATCAGCCGATCTATCTCTGGAGCGATGCCTCGTCCGAGACGACCGAGTAATTGCGTCGAGAGTTGGTTTTGATCAAGGAAGATCGTTTGTGCGTCCATTTTCAGTGCGGACTGCACGAGGCGCACGACATCGCGCTCGTCCAGGTAATCGAAGTCATCGATCAGTGCGCCCAGTCCGTGACGTTGCAATCGTGTTTTGAGCCAGATGGGATCGGTCAGCCAGCGCTTCAATTCCTCGATACGCTCGGCTTTGGCCAAGTGGTGTGTGAACCATCGCCAGGCGTATTCGTGCGGCAATTTTGTCGGTTCGGGCCACGCATCGACGAGAGTCGAATGCACTTCCCGCTGCGGCCGCTCCAGATGCTCGTGCAAATAATCGCGGATTACATCGTGGATGCTGATTGAGCGCGATCCAAGATCGAGATTGATGAGCCCAAGATCTGCGAGATGCCTCAGCGTCCGCCGCGTGTCTACCTCGGAGGCGTGCCATAGCTCGCCGACGACGTGGAGCGGGATGGCGATGTCCTCAGGAAAGATCGATAGCTCAGCACACCGTGCACTCTCAAGCGGAGAGAGGCGTTTGAGGCTCAAGCCGAGTGTGATGGCAATAGCCTGTCCACGGTCCTCGGCGTTTGGTCGGTCGAAGGCAGTTGCGCCGATCTCACCGAACTCTGCCAGCAGCTCGTTCACGGCAGCTTCGGCACTCTGTTTATGGGCGCGGAAAGACTGCGTCACGTAACCTGCAAACAGTTTGAGCAGAAGTGGCCACTCGCCGAGGCGCTGGGCCGCATGCGTCAGAGACGATCGACTGAGGTTCATCCCAGAAAAATTAGCTGCGAGCATGTCGACGGCCTCAGCGGTTGTCATCTCGTTGACGGACACATCAACGGCGTTCGCCTCGGCAGCGATGGACGCCTGTCTGGTTGTAATGAGCCGGACAGATTCTGGCCCACCTTGCAGTAGCGGTTGGAGGTCGTTGTAGTTCCACACGTCGTCGATCACAATCAAACATCGCTTCCAGCGGAGCCTGTCGGCCAATTCAATGCGTGCAGCGTCGATGTCGGCGAATTGTTGCTGCTCGTCAGTGAGTGCTGTAAAAAGCATTGCGAGCTTGTCGACCATTCGCGGATGCTCACCGAGCGTCACCCACAGGATGCCGTGCTCAAACTCGGTGATGATGCGATCGTCGTGACAAATCGCCTGCGCGAGCGTCGTCTTGCCAAAGCCACCCGAGCCCCGCAATGCAGTGGTGAGCGCGACACGTGATTCGTTAGCGCCGAGAAGAAGATCTCGCAATGAATTTAGATGATCAGGTCTCGGTGTGTAGTTCTCTGGAAGGTCCTCGACCATGAACGGTACGCGCTCTATTCGGCACTCGGACTGGAGCTGTTGGATCAGGTTTTTGACCTCGGCGGGTTGATCGAGATCGACAACGTGCTTACTTTTGATCCAACGCGGAATAGCGTCGTCAGCGAGGTTGAGACCTGGGGTACCTTTGATTGGTACAACACACGTACCGGCGCTCCTTGCGGCGTACCATTCGCGCCGCAGAATTTGACGTTCTTCGCCGAAGGCATCAGGTGTCAGCACCATCACTATGTAACTGCACCGCCTGATGGCGAGCTCGATCTGTTGCCAGAAGTCGTCGCCACCACGCAGGTGAGTACGATCCTGCCAGGGCTTGATGCCGTTGTTTGTGAGAAGTTCGCGCAGTCGCTCTGCGGCGATTGCACCACTCTGTCGGGTGTAGGAGATGAAGGCGGTCCGAGAATCTTTTGTCATAGCGACGCTCCAACAAGAGGTGAGACTCAATTTGCCTAGGAACGGTCTGTTGATGCGGGAGTGTAAACGCGTGTCTTAACGCGCGCAATGAAATGGGAAAGTTATCCACTGGGGGACGGAAAGGCTTTTTATCCGTTCAATCCGAGCAATCATCCTGTGGTGTTCGTCCTTCCTGCTCTGATTCGTCATAGATGCTCACCTGCACTCGCCTCAAACCGTCCCGTTGTTCCGCGCAAAGTGACAAAGTTGTTGTCGAACGACTACCATTTATCCACTGGAACCAATGTCACTCAAAGCAAAGTTCTCGAACGACTTTCGACCAAAGATACGCGACCGAGGCCACGCGTATTTTCGCTCTCACTCGGTGAAGATTCTTAATCACTCCGACTCACACATCGAAGCCCGCGTAACAGGTGGTGCAATTTACCGTGTCAGATTAACTTTGAAACCTACCAGCCTCGACGTCGCTTGCACGTGTCCCTATTTCGAAAAAGGTGAGGAATGCAAACACGTCTGGGCGACGATGCTCGCGGCCGATAACCACCAGTATCTGTCGCGCGTCGATCTGCTACCAAAGTTACAACTTCGCTTCGACGATGAGACAGTTGAGACGTTGCGCGAGTCCGCAAAGAACGATCGGGTTTCCACCAAGAACGGGCCAGCCAAACCAAAACCGGAGCCTCTCTGGCAACGCCAACTTTCACAAATCACGAAGACCGCCCCGCCCACTTCGAGAAAGTTTATGAATTGGTCGGACGACCGCGCGATCTTTTACATCATCGATCCGAGCGGTTCTTACGGTGACTACATTGGTCTCGAGGTTGGTTTTCGTGAACGAAAAACAAAGGGCGACTGGAGCAAGATCAAGTCGCATCGTATTGAGAAGTCAGCAATTGAGACGCTCAACGATCCCGCTGATCGCGAGATACTGGCAATTCTCTCAGGTGCGAGCGGCGGATACTTTCCCAACTACGATTTCAGTTCTCTACCGACTCGTTTCACGATTTCAACTGCGCTGCAGCAAGTGCTGTTGCCTTTGATGTGCTCGACTGGTCGTTGCGTCGTACGCTCAACTGAAAAGAATGTAGACGTGCGTGAGGTCAAGTGGGACAACGGTGGGCCGTGGCAATTCTGCCTCGATGTCCAGCGGGATAGGGCGAAAAATGAGTTCGCAATTCGTGCAGTTCTCCGACGTGATGACGAACAGCTTGACGTCAGCTCGACGGTGCTCATCACCGAAAGCATTTTGATCACAAATGATTTGCGAGCCTCATTGTTTGATTCCAAAAGCGCACTTGCATGGAAGCAGTTGATGCGTGACGGCGGAGACTTGAGAGTTCCGGCAGATCAATCGCCAGCGCTTCTCGCTCAACTGATTGAATCGTCCGGAGATTTCAATTTGAAATTGCCGGAGGAGTTGCGATTTGAGCGAACTCGTGGCACACCCGTCCCTCATCTCATCGTTCGCAAACCGCAGTATGCCCACTGGGCGAATCCGCAACTCGATGCCGAGGCGTTCTTCGACTATGGTCACGTGAAAATCAATGCCCTCGATCCTCGTGAAGGTGTTTACGAAGCCAACGAGCGGGTGTTTCGTGAACGGGATCGCGAAGCAGAGGGAAGCGCGCTCGCCTTGCTGGGTAAGTTGGGATTGAAGGTCGTCTCAGACTACGACAACAAACTGAGATTGCAGTTGGCTCCGAAGAAACTGCCCGAAGCAGTGAGGACGCTTATCGAAAATGGTTGGAAAGTCGAAGCGGAAGGAAAGCTCTACCGCAATGCGAGCACGTCGAGCTTGTCAGTGAGTTCTGGTATTGACTGGTTCGAACTGCACGGCTCCTTAGACTTCGGTGATGGGTTGCAGGTGAAGCTTCCAGCACTACTAAGTGCTCTGCGGCGTGGCGAGACAATGATCGCACTCGGCGATGGGAGTTTTGGGTTGCTACCACAAGAGTGGTTGGAGAAGTACGGTGTGCTCGCGTCGCTCGGAGAGGTCGAAGATGATCACTTGCGTTTCCGGCAAACACAGACTGGCGTGTTAGACGCGCTTCTTGCCGCGCGTCCGGAAATTACCTGTGATGAAACGTTCGCGCGCGTTCGAGCGGAGTGGCAAAACTTCCGCGGCATTTCCCCGATGGTCGAGCCAAAGGGATTTGTGGGCACTCTGCGTGATTATCAACGTGAAGCGTTGGGTTGGTTTGAGTTTCTGCAGCGTTTCAAATTCGGCGGCTGCCTGGCTGACGATATGGGTTTGGGTAAGACGGTTCAGGTTTTGGCGCTGCTGGAATCGAAGAGACAGCAGGAGACAGGAGCAGGAGCAGGGCTGCGACCGTCACTCGTAGTTGTTCCACGCTCGCTGATCTTCAACTGGCAACAAGAGGCTGCTCGCTTCACACCTAACTTGCGCTTACTAGTCCACACCGGCGCCGACCGCACAAAGGCAACCACACATTTCGAAAACTACGATCTGATCCTCACAACGTACGGGACCCTGCGTCGCGATGCGGTTCACTTCCAGGATTTCGAATTCGACTTTGTAATTCTCGACGAGGCGCAGGCAATCAAGAACGCCAGAACTGAATCAGCAAAAGCCGCACGGCTTCTAAAAGGCAATCACCGTCTCGCGCTGAGTGGTACTCCGGTCGAGAATCACCTTGGCGAGTTGTGGAGTTTGTTTGAGTTTCTCAATCCGGGAATGCTTGGATCAGCTTCGGTCTTTCAGTTATCGACAAATAGCGCGCGGGCCCTGGATGAAGAAACGAGAAAACTGTTGTCGCGCGCACTCCGACCATTTTTGCTGCGACGCACGAAGCAGCAAGTAGCAAAAGAGCTTCCAGAAAAACTCGAGCAGACGATTTATTGTGAGATGGAAGACGTGCAGCGCCGGCAATACTACGAACTACGCGATTACTATCGAGCGTCGCTGCTTAAAGAGATCGAGAGCGTGGGCATCAAACGCGCCAAGATACAGATCCTTGAGGCATTGCTAAGGCTGCGACAGGCTGCCTGCCATCCGGCCCTGATCAAGTCTTCGGAGAATGTAGAAGAATCAAGCGCGAAGTTAGACGTGCTAATGCCACAGTTGAGCGAGGTCACTGAGGAAGGGCACAAAGCCCTCGTCTTCTCGCAGTTCACGAGTTTCCTCTCGATCGTTCGTCAGCGTCTGGACCTTGAAGGCATCGCGTACGAATACCTCGACGGCAAAACTCGCGATCGACAGGCGCCAGTTGAACGATTCCAAAACGACCCAAACTGCAAATTGTTCTTGATCAGCCTGAAAGCCGGCGGCCAGGGCTTAAATCTGACTGCCGCCGAATACGTATTTCTTCTGGATCCGTGGTGGAACCCCGCAGTCGAATCACAAGCAATTGATCGCGCGCATCGCATTGGCCAAACGCGTCGCGTCTTTGCGTATCGTCTGATTACACGTGACACGGTTGAGGAAAAAGTTCTTACTCTGCAAGCCACCAAACGCGAGCTCGCGGATGCAATTATTAACGAAGATAATAGTGTTCTGCGCAACATCACTGGCAACGACCTAATGCTGTTGCTGTCGTAATTGGTCGCCTTTGCAGCAGAATGTCCGATATGCTTCAGCTTGTCGTTCGTGACCATCTACGAACCAAATTCAAATCGACGTGTACAACTGCTCATGTTGACGACAACACGGGTAAGGTTCAATTGGATACTTCTGTAGAATCAATACCAATCTGCGGCGGCTTCGATGTCGGCGAGAGCCTCAGGTCTAACTTTGAGACGATAACTCAGTTTCCGAATCGCTCTTCGAGTCGGCGCTTCACCTCTTCCCAGGGAATCGAGTGTTCTGGGTGAAGCTCCAAATCGGCGATTCGCGCTTCGAGGAGTGCTTTCTGTTGCTCAGTCAATGGATCGTCGTCATCCATCCACTCATCCCCATCCAGCTCGGCGAGCCTTAATCGAATTTCGAATCGCTCTGATTTGGTGAGTTTTGGGAGTTCTTCGAGGATTTCAGTCTTGCTCATAAAGGAATATTATCCAAGCAAGTCAATCTAATCAACGCCACATTCATGGAATGCTAAGATGAGCGGCACCTCGAGTACTCTACAATTCAGCTAGCCAGGCTAGCTCAGTGTAATCTGTGAATAAGATCTGTAAACTGTGGTTCCTTCACAGCCATGAAAATCGGAAGAAATGACCCGTGCCCCTGTGGTAGCGGGAAAAAATACAAGAGGTGTTGCTCAATTAATCTAGAGCGGCATGAGTTCGAGTATCGGCGCCAGCGGCAGATCGAAGAGGGTTTGGTTGCGCGTCTATTTGAATTTGCTTCCGCGGTACTCGCTGTTCATGCTATTGAGGACGCCTGGTTTGAATTCAATGGTGATGTTGAAGTCGACTTAATCCCGCCCGACGACCCAATGAACATGGTCTTCATGCCTTGGTTCTTTTTCAACTGGGTTTTTGAGTTTGATGCTTATATTAATCCCGAAATAGATGATCGGCCCGCGGACAGACTCGACGAAGATCCTCTTGATACAACGATTGCCGAACTGTTCTTGGCGACGTACGACGAAGATCTGACCCCTGATGAGCGGTCGTTCCTCAAAAATTCGATCCAGACACCTTTTACATTTTGTGAAGTTCTCGAAGTCAAACCTGGGTCCGGGATGAAGCTTCGCGATCTACTGCGCGAACGTGTGTACGACATAGTCGAGCATTCCGCATCGCAGTCTTTGAAACGCGGCGAGATTCTCTACTGCGCTCCAACCGAATTCCAAGAAGTCACCTCCAACCTTGCGACCAGCCCATATTCGCTTCGCGCCATCTCTAAAGTGGATGTGCTTAATTTTAGGAAGGAATTGCTTGGCGAAATTGACCAATCCACTTTGAGCGACGACGACCTTCTTGAGTTTGAAGATGATTTCAGAGGGCTTTATCTTGATTTGTTCACAGAGATGTTTGCGCCACCGCACATAGTTAATACTGACGGCGACGACTTAATAGAACACAAGGTCTATTTCGATCTGGATTCTGTCGAAGAGGCTTTCGATAAGTTGAAGGAATTGGCGGGCAAAGATCAGGACGTACTAATCGAGCAGCCAACCTTTAAAGGGAAAAGAATAATTGCGGCTGAGATTCCGTGGTTAGGCTGCACCATTGAGGCACAAAAGAAACATGGTGGCCCAATCCTGCTGGGTCTTTTAAACCTCGAAAATGATCAGTTGATCGCTGAGGTGAACTCGACAGATCGTGCTGAGCAGATCAAGTTATTGGTCGAGGAGCGTCTGGGCGAGCATGCTCGATACAAGACGACCTTGATCTCACCTATGGAAGGCGCGATTGAGGAGCTGTGGGATCAAAGGCTGAATACTGGCGCTTTGGAGGCGGGACCTTCTGGCTCTTTTTCCGGAAGCGAAGACTTTGATCCCGATTCACCCGAACTCCACGCGCTGCTCAACAAACTCGCGGAAGAACACTGGACCAGGTGGTACGACGATCCTGTGCCGGCATTGAACGACATGACGCCGCGTGAAGCTGCAACCACCCCCGAAGGCCGTGATTTGTTGGAGAGTTTGTTGCTGTATTACGAAAGTGAAAGTAAGCGCCGAGGCGATGATAATTTCAACCCCGATGTCGCAGCGATGAGGCGGGAACTTGGAATGGAGTGAATGCCCAAACAATAGCCGCGCAAAAGTGCAAGTTGGAAAGGTGGTTTACCCTCGCTGATGTCGATGTCCCATGACAGCGTTACTTTGTAAGCGGGATCGAGGCGAACGGGGACGTAAACTTCAACGCGAATCTTTGGTGCGAAGCTGGTCTAGGCGCTTTTTTCTCCAATCAGAGATGTTTTTCAACCTGCGTCGGAAGTCGGCATCCGATACTTTCGCTTGTGCAGGTTTCTTGGCGGTTGCGGCTTGAGGCACAACCTCTTACTTGTTGTTCATTCTTGTTCTCCAAGCAGATTATCGTCGTAAGTACTGCTTCAATTCAAGACCTGGTGCCGCAGTGCCGTGTCTTTCGTTCCCGTAAAGCGCGCTTATTGTGCGGGGCAGTAGCCCGACTGTGAAGGAGGGCGGATCAGTAGCGCGGCTGCGTGCCGTGAGCCCTCCTTGACAGTCGGGCTACTGCCCGGCACGCACCAGCGCTACCGATCCAAGCCCTTTTTTGGTTATTTGTATTTCCTTAAACTCAGTGGCAATATCTCAAACGCCGGGTGCTCCTTTATAAGTCAGATTTTGGGTCAACCCCGATTCGTCGGGGCCAAATCCGTCTACGTTGGACAATGTCCAACTTTCAAATCGACTTGAGGAGACCCGGCTTTTATTGCGTCAACTCAACGATCACAGTCTCCAGATCCTCTGGTAGTCCGGCTCTCTTCTCCACCGTGGGCCACAATTGCAGCGCGCCAGCGATTGTTTCTTGAGAGAGCGTTACTTTTTGAAGATCGTCATAGAGATATTGCCGCTGCCCACAATTCAAGGCCTCACATCTCATCCTCACACCGCTTCGACAATCTTTCCACGAACAGGTTCTCCCGATGTAATTGCCAAGTGTGTCAGTCAAGAAAATATCAGCGCCACCACCTTCACTTCCGGTACGTCCTTTTAGTTTGCGACCTAGCCGAGCTACGGGCTCGAGTTCGGCAGAGTCTTGAATCATGACGAGGAAGTCGATGTCTTTTGGCTTCAGTTTCTCAGTGGTGATTGAACCGAGGATAGAGATTCTTCGCACACCTTCAACTTTGGCGACAGACGTAACAAACCACGGCAGATGAGCGAGCAGTTTTTGACGTTTGGAGCGAGAGTCTATGAGCATCGATGTTCATTAGAACGGTATCGTGTCCTCAATCTGACGAGAGTTATCTTCCTTCGCGATGACCTGCTCCGCTTTTCGTACTCTGTTGTCCTCCTTCTTTTGCTTGATTTCCTTTGCACACTGTTCGATGGATACAACTCGGTCAGGCATACTTTTACCGAAGTGCTTGAGATAGAGATGTTCAATGAACTGTGGCAGTGGCCGCTTCCATCTCTCCTGACGATGATTGTCTAGTTTGCCGAACTTTTGAGGATTCATCCCCAATTCTCTGGCCATCTGAATTTGGGCGTGACTCAGGTGATGTCTCTTTCGAGCATCAATCCAAATCTGCAAATTCTGTGGGATGTGATTCTTTGTCACCGCTTTCTCTCCCTTGAGCGAAGCACTTAAGAATTGCGGAGTGTAGCACGTCCGCAAGGGCGTTCAACCTTGTTAGGTGTTATCTAAATCAAGCTAAATACTTCTAAAGGCTCATGGGCTTTGCCGCTGTCCTTGCGGAAAGGCTCCGCCTTTCCGACCTAGCTCTCCAAGGATCTCGCGGCTATGCCGACCGAGGCAGAGCCTCAAGAAAAGCTAAACGCATTGACGGAAAGCCAGAGGCTTTCCGCAAGGACAGCGGCAAAGCCGCGACACGCTGATGGCGTTTGGTTGCGGCTTGCCGCGCTGTGCAATCTGTGGATAAAACTGCTCACTGTTGCCCCAACTGCTCGTCAGCGCTCAACACTGTTCGTGCTGAATCTCATAAACACTCAGAATTTGCCTCGGCACATTCATTGCTCAACACACACCCGTGCATCGCTGCGTTTAGCCTTCACTGCTCCACCCTCGCCCGACACTTTCGGTGGTCAATAGCGTGTGGGCTTACCTCCAAACCTACAGTTCCGCAGCCGTGCGCAACCGTACGCTAGCAATCGTGCGCGATAAAGTTTGAAAGGATCCCCCAATGCCGAAATCCGTTCTGTCCCTTGCGCTCACTCTGGTTCTCTCTTTCTCCTGCATCTCATTCGCATTCGCTCAAGACATTACACCACTCACAAACGCCGACATCGTGACGATGGTCCGCGCAAAACTCCCCGCTGCACTTATCATCGAGAAGATCAACAGCTCCTCCTGCTTGTTCGACACATTTCCGTCCGTGCTAGCAGAGCTCAAGTACAAAGGCATTCCAGATGAAGTATTGCTTGCGATGGTTCGTGCACCCCACGGCGGTCGCAGGGCTGAGCGCAAGCCAGCCGCATCAGTACCAGCACCCATTACGCCGACGCCAGCTGCCGAGCGCAGCTCAGCTAATGGACTACCCGGAGCGGTAGCGACCAGCTCCAACCCGGGTGCGGAGCGAAGCTCAGCGAGGTCAGTACCGGGAGCGGTAGCGACCGGGTCAACCGTCGAAGGTAGACGCCCAGCAACACCAAGTAGCCGGAAGCAACTCAAAGAAACAAAAATCCGCGGCTACATCACAGAATTCCATTCACCCACGTCTTTTGAAATCGAAGACTATCGAATCACTCGTGATGAGTCGGCGGTTCTAGAGTTTGAGAATGAGAACGCAGAGGTCAGCTTTAACAAAGAGGAGCTCCGAGTCGGAACGCTTGTAGAGATTCGCGGTCTTTATGACGAAACAACAAGCGAACTTCGAGCGACGAAAATGAAAGTCGACCTGGAGCAATTTCGGCAGCTTGATGTCACCACGATTCTCGACCGCAAACCGCTTGAGCTACAACAAACTGAATACGGATGGCAGGGACTGATCGCGGCTGACGGACGTCGCGTGAGAATCGAGCCAGAAACAAAGATGCTTTTCAGCCCAAACCGTTCAGAGAAGAAGGAATCGAAAGAGGAACGGCAGAAGGAAAAGAAGAAACAGAATCCAGACAACGATGACTGGACAAAGATGAGCAAGTCACGGGGCGACGATTCTTGGGCCACGGGCGTTGCTTCAAAGCCAGCGACTGAGGAGTTTGTCCCGCTTAAGACCCTCGCCGACGTTGGGCCTGGAACTACTATGACTTATCACGGACGCGAACAAGCCGATGGGACAGTGCTCGCTACAAAAGTTGAATTCACGCGCAATGAAATGGAAGGCGGTGAGTTTAAGCTGTGGCAAGAAATAGAGGTTAAAGAACAGCCGTTTAATTTCGAAGCACGCAAGCCTGGTGAGCTGAAAGTTGGTCCTGATAAGTACAAAGTACTTCCAAATCAAGAGGTGCAAGACTACGTCAATCGATTAGGGCAAAGTCTTATTCCGGCCTATCAGAGAGGATTACCCGATTCGAACCCACAAAAAATCCATTTTCAATTTAGAGTTGTGCAGGCGAAGAGCTTCAATGCCGGATGCTATCCAATGGGCATGATAATCATACACTCGGACGTCTTTAAGCTGCTTGAAAATGAAGCCCAATTAGCAGCGGTTCTCTCGCATGAAATAGCTCACGCAACTCAAGAGCATGCTTATCGACAGATGCAACACAACAAAAAACGTCGCATGGCACTCGCAATCGGCAGCCTCGTTGCAGCTGGAATGGGCTATTACTCAATCAGCAGACTTATGACTATGGTTAATACAGCAATGATTCAGGGATACGGTCGCACGCTCGAAAACCAATCTGACCGGCTGGCTCTGCAGTACATGGCTGATGCTGGATACGATTTTCGTGAAGCGCCTCGAGTCTGGAAACTGGTAGCAATTACCGAGGGCTATGGTCCTACGTTTTATTGGTCAGACCACGATAATGCTCCGGAGCGACGCAGCTTCATGATGGTGACCATTCGAAATTCGTTCTCCGGAATGGACCTCTCTACTCTAAAAAAGAACGAAGATTCGTTTCAAAGAATAGCAAAGCTTGTGAGGGAGGCAGACAAAAACAAGCTGAAGATCAAGGTCATTTCATGATTGGTTCGGCATGAGACATTGGTCAGTCTAAGCGGCAAGTAACAAGGCTACGAACTGCCATTTCAAGTGAGGTGCTTCACATGCTAAACCCGATAGTTGCATTAGTAATCGCGATCATCTTCCTGGGTGCGCCTTCGAATGTACCTCCTAACCGGTCTTACGTCATAGGGCAGACTCAGAGCACCGGTAATCCCCACGTTCGCGTTTGGGTGAACACGAACTCCGGCGTTTATCACTGCCCAAACACTCGCTGGTATGGAAACACAAAACAAGGACAATTCATGACACAGAAGGAAGCGCAAGCGAAAGGCTATCGGCCAGCCTACGGAAGCGTTTGTGGTTGAAGTTAGGAGTTGCAGAAAACAGAAAGGGCTCAAAGGATGAAATCATTATTAAGAACCGCATTCACTATTATCTTTATCGCTACTGCAGCAGCAGGCCAGCGCCTTACGACGGAAACACGCATCATTCCGCAATCGACCGCACCAGTTAAAATAAACTCGTTTACTGCACTCTACGTGGATTCAAGCTCACGTTATGTGGAGCGGGGGATTCATTATGAACTCGAATATGAGAACACTTCGGCGAAGCCTATAGTGGCTGTTGAGTTCGGACTTGTCGCGTTTGACATTTGGAACGAGTTTTTAGATCGAACTGGGGGGATAACCATGAAAAATCTCTCCGTTGGGGAGAAGGATAAGGGCGAATGGGTCGCATCAAGATATGCTGATTTCTCTTTTCACACAGGCGTAGGTTATGTGAGCAAGGTTCGATTTGCTGACGGTGAGATTTGGTCGGGGGATACTGCCGCGATCCTCCTAGAGATGCGGAGAGTTCAAAAAGATTTCGACGCGTCAAAGCTAAAGAAGAAATCTGACGATAAACCCTAATCGATTCGTAGGGAGCCGAACAATCAAAGTTGGAAAACCTTAGGAGCTAGTGCACAATACCGACACCGCAGAACGGCGCCACACCCGGTGCGCTCCCACAAAGCCACCTCGCTCGAACGTTAAGGCCAGCCATTCCTGCGTTGATCTAAATTCGAGATCATCTAGAACTCTTAACCGTTCTCACTGGGCGAAGAATGGCGAAATCGTCAACTACCAATAAACCGACAAAAACCCGAAGCCCCAAGAAGAAAGCCAACGCGCCTGAGCCGAAGCTTGAAACTATGCTCTGGGCGGCGGCCGACAAACTCCGCGGGCACATGGATGCGGCGGAGTACAAGCATGTCGTACTCGGTTTAATCTTTCTTAAGTACATCTCCGACGCGTTCGAGGAACACCGCAAGAATCTCGACCAACAGATCAGCCATCCTGCCAGCGAACTTTACATTGAGAAACCAATGGATCGTTACGCAACGCTCGAAGATCGCGACGAGTACACAGCCGCAAACATCTTTTGGGTGCCGCAGGAAGCGCGTTGGGCATATCTCCAAGGCAAGGCGAAGCAGCCAACGATCGGCAAACTCATCGACGACGCGATGGTTGCCATCGAGCGCGACAATCCTTCGCTGAAGAGCGTCCTTCCTAAGGACTACGCGCGGCCAGCGCTCGATAAGCAACAACTCGGCGAACTGATCGACTTGATTGCGAAGATCGGTCTCGGCGACAAAGCAAACCGTTCGCAGGATGTACTCGGTCGCGTCTACGAATACTTCCTCGGCCAATTCGCCAGCGCTGAAGGCAAGAAGGGCGGACAGTTTTACACGGCGCGTTGCGTCGTGCAGCTACTCGTCGAGATGCTGGCGCCATACAAAGGCCGCATCTTCGATCCGTGCTGTGGCTCCGGCGGTATGTTTGTGCAGAGCGAGAAGTTTGTCGAAGCGCACGGCGGGCGTATCGGCGACATCAGCGTCTTCGGTCAGGAGTCGAATCCCACCACCTGGAAGCTGGCAAAGATGAATTTGGCTAGCATCTAGATCCGTTTAATCTTTGATTTACTTGGGTGATGTCTCTCCAGTTGTGCGTAGCAGCGGCCAATACAATTCCGACTGGCATTCTTCTGGAGCTTTGGGCACAATACGCGCACCGCAGACGGCGCCGCACCCGGTGCGCTCCCACATCGAAGAAACTTCATCAGTTACGAACGCCCATTCTGCGGACAAGTCTTCAAGTCATTTCGAAGGAGTCTAGCTTTTTATTCATTCGCATTCGACTGAAATCACGTGTTCGACAAAAAGAATCTCACCGAACGAGACATTTGCACCAAGTTCATCACGCCGGCGATCATCGAGACTGCCGGATGGGATCGTGATACGCAGCTTAGAGAAGAATTGTCGCTGACGAAAGGTAAGATTAGGGTCAAAGGAAAGCTATACAGTAGAGGGAAACAAAAGCGCGCTGACTATGTCCTCTATCACAAAGCCAACATCCCTTTAGCAGTCGTAGAAGCCAAAGACAACACCCACACAATAAGATCAGGTATTCAGCAGGCAATTGAATACGCGGAACTGTTGGACGTGCCATTTGCTTACAGCTCGAACGGCGATGGATTCATCGAGCATGATCGATACGTGAGTTCGGGTACTGTCGAGCGCGAGTTATCGATAAGTGAGTTTCCTACTCCCCAAGAGCTTTGGCGGCGCTATTGTCAATACAAGGGAATCGAAGATCCCGAAGAGAAGAAGATTGTCACACAGGACTATTACCCCAGTCCTGATAACAAGGCTCCACGTTACTATCAGCTTACGGCTATCAACCGCTCCATTGAGTCCATCGCTAAAGGTCAAAATCGAGTTCTGTTGGTAATGGCAACGGGCACCGGGAAGACGTTTACTTCTTTCCAGATAATTTTAGCTTACTCATCAACGAGAACAGCGACCTCTACTCACAAAACAGTAAGTACGTTATGCAGATCACCGGTGACAACAACGAAGGCAAAGCGGAACTCGACAACTTCATTCTTCCAGAGAGCAAGTATCCGGTAATCGTAACCACGTCAAAGCTACTTTCGACCGGAGTAGACGTGCAGACTTGCAAACTCATTGTTCTGGATAAACGCATTGAGTCGATGACAGAGTTCAAACAAATAATCGGCAGAGGTACGCGGATAAATGAGGCCTATGGCAAGGCTTATTTCACGATAATGGATTTTCGGAAGGCCACTGAGCTCTTCGCGGATCCTGACTTTGATGGCGAACCGGTACAGATTTACGAACCCAAGGGGGATGAGCCAGTTGTACCGCCGGATGAACCTGATGAGCCCGGTGATGATGAGCCAGTCTCTGGTGGGGGCGTACAAATTGGGCCGCAAGGAAAAGGTCAACGAAGGACTAAATACTATGTTGGTGATGTTGAAGTTAGCCTCGTTGCCGAGCGCGTGCAGTACTATGGCAAAGACGGCAAACTAATCACTGAATCGCTAACGGATTACACAAAGAGTGCGGTTAATAACAACTACGCATCGCTCAATGATTTTCTTAACCGCTGGACGAGTGCCGAAAAGAAGCAAGCGATCGTCGAGGAGCTGGAGAACGAAGGCATTCTCCTCGATGCGTTAGCAGAAGAAGTCGGAAAAGACTTTGACGCATTTGACCTTGTGGCTCATGTCGCCTTTGGTCAGAAGCCATTAACCCGACGCGAGCGTGCTGAAAACGTGAAGAAGCGAAACTACTTTGCAAAGTATGAGGGAAAAGCACGTACTGTGCTCGAAGCATTGCTGGAGAAGTACGCTGATGAGGGTTTGACTAATCTTGAGGATCCCAAAGTATTGAAGCTGTCGCCGTTTGATAACTACGGAACTCCTATCGAAATAATTCAGGCCTTTGGTGGCAAAGCAAAGTACGAGCAGGCGATCAAAGAACTCGAACACGACCTCTATCAAGTAGCATAAGTCCCAATCACAAATCAGCTATCGGAAATCTCTTTATGTCAGTAAGCACAACAGTCAAGACGATTCAAGACATCATGCGCAAAGACGCTGGCGTCGACGGCGACGCCCAGCGCATTAATCAACTTGTCTGGATGTTCTTTCTAAAAATCTTCGACGACCGCGAGGTTGAGAAGGAGCTATTAGAAGACAACTATCACTCGCCAATTCCCGAGCGTCTACGCTGGCGCAATTGGGCGGCCGACGCCGAAGGAATCACAGGTGAAACTCTCGCAGACTTCATCAATAACGACCTCTTCAAGACTCTCAAGGGACTCACCTCGTCAGATCCGCGAGCGCAACTTGTTCGTCATGTTTTTGAAGAAGCGAACAACTACATGAAGAATGGCACGTTGATGCGACAGGTCATCAACAAGGTCAACGAGGTTGACTTCAACCGCAAGAACGACCTGCACCTGTTCGGCGACATCTATGAACAGATCCTGCGAGACCTGCAAAGCGCGGGTAATGCCGGTGAGTTCTACACGCCACGCGCAGTCACGCAGTTCATGGTTGAGATGGTTGATCCGAAATTGGGTGAGAAGGTTTTAGACCCGGCTTGCGGCACAGGTGGGTTTCTCACCAACACGATTGAGCATGTCAGGCGTAAGTATGTTCACAGCATCGAAGACGAACAAATCCTGCAAGCCTCAATCAAAGGTGTAGAGAAAAAGCAGCTTCCTTATTTCCTGTGCGTAACAAACTTGATGCTTCACGGTATTGACACGCCGAATCAAATCGCTCACGACAATACACTCTCTCGGCCGTATCGTGACTATCAGCCGGAAGATCGTGTAGATGCGATTGTGACAAATCCTCCGTTCGGCGGAATGGAAGAGGATGGCATCGAAAAGAACTTTCCCAGCACCTACAGCACGCGCGAGACGGCAGATCTCTTTCTCGTCCTCATTACTCATCTCTTGCGCGAGGGTGGGCGCGGCGCGATTGTTTTGCCGGACGGCACACTCTTCGGTGAAGGCGTGAAGACGCGCATCAAGGAAAAGCTTTTGACCGAATGCAACCTCCACACGATTGTTCGTTTGCCCAACGGAGTGTTCAGTCCTTACACGGGGATCAAAACCAATCTACTCTTCTTCACCAAGGGACAGCCGACAAAAGAGGCGTGGTATTACGAACACCCGTATCCGCCTGGCGCCAAGTCGTACAACAAGACAAAGCCGATTCGGATTGAAGAGTTTGACGCAGAGAAGGAATGGTGGACGAATCGGGTTGAGAGTGAAAGATCCTGGAAGGTTTCGCTTGAGACGATTGCTGCAAACAATTTCAATCTCGATATCAAGAATCCGCACTCGCCCGACTTGGATCATGGGGACTTCGAAGACCTGCTGGCAGCGCACAAGCAAATCTGTTTCGATGTTGCGAAGACGCGCGAGGCGCTCAAGAACGAATTATTGGGGGCATTGCAATCAACAGCGAAGGAGTGAGATTCAAGTGAAACTCTGCTTATAATGACGTTCGAGGAAACGAAGAATGACTTTAGAGAGTTTGATCAAAAGCGAGTTGTGGCAAGAGTTTGAGCGGAAGGTGCGATCCAAACGCAGGCAGCCGGCCAAAGTGCTGGCGGAATTGTTACGCGAGTATTTGGAAATCCAGGAAGACATCGCTCTCACTGAGGCAATGCGCCGTTCGGCGCGAAAGAGTGGCTATCGAGAATCGGACGCGGTGAAGATCGTCCGCGAGTATCGCAACGAGAAGAAAAACCGTCGTGCCGTCTCGTGACGAGCGCTTGCCGGTTGTGTTGGATACGAATGTGGTCGTCGGCTTCTTCACCAGCCGCACTCGCCACTCGCACAATGCGCGCGTCTTCAATGCCTGGCTTGTCCTGCGACGATTACAACTAATCGTTAGTCCACCTCTTACGCATGAGTATCTCGAGCTACTTGCGCGAATTGACGTCAAACCAGATCAGATCATGCGCTTTCAGCAGCGACTGCTAACGTGTGAGTCGCAAAGGTTACTTTAGCTTCCAAGAGTCTGACTTAACTGGTGCGTGACGATTTTGAGCTCTCAGGCCAGCTATTAGCAGCCATGACCACTCGGTGCTCAGTGAAGGCGTACGGCAAATACTTAATGTTCTATCTGGCTCTTCCCACGATGTATGCAGACAAGCCCATGCGCGGGCATGGGCTGATGCTGACGATTGAGCGTGTGAACCGCGTGTTTCGCGATAAGCCTGGCGGGTTGGTTGTCGATTATCTCGGCCTCGCACATGAGTTGAAGAAGGCCCTTGCGAATTACTCGGAGAGCGGCGGCAAAGGACAGACGGCAGTCGATCAGGATGAAGCCGCTGCCGAGATGTTGAAGCGTTACGAGATCTGCGGTGATTTAGTCCACGGGTTGATTGGTCGCGTTGGGTTGGTGGAACTCCAGCGGAGAAGTTGAGTCTTCTGCCAGCAGCGCAGGAGCACATACTCAAACCGGAAGACGGAAAGAATCGACTCTTGAAAGTTGTCACTGAGTTGTCCTCAGCTTTCGCTCTCGCGGTCCCTCACGAAGAATCAATTCGAATTCGCGATGATGTCGGCTTCTTCCAAGCAGTTCGCGCCGTTCTCGCCAAGTCAGCGTCTGACAGGAAACACAAGACTGATCAGATTAACTTCGCAATCAGACAGATCGTTTCACGCGCAGTCGCTTCTGACGAAGTGCTCGACATATTCGCCGCAGCCGGTCTCAAGAAACCCGACATCTCAATTCTCTCTGAAGACTTCCTCGCCGAAGTTCGAGACATGCCCCAACGCAACCTCGCTGTTGAACTCTTACAAAAACTACTCAACAACGAAATCAAACTCCGCTCTCGCCGCAACCTCGTTCAATCTCGCTCCTTCGCTGAGATGCTTGAGAAAGCAATCATCAAATATCAAAACCGCACAATCGAAGCCTCCGCAGTAATTCAGGAACTCATCGAACTTGCCCGCGAAATGCGCGAAGCCCAAGAGCGCGGCGAAAAGCTCGGCCTCTCACCAGATGAGGAAGCCTTCTATGATGCGCTTGGTGTAAATGACAGCGCCGTCCAGGTGCTCGGAGATGACACTCTGAAAACAATTGCACGTGAGTTGGTTGAGATGGTTCGACGCAACGTAACAATCGACTGGACCGCGAAGGAATCTGTTCGGGCGAAGCTGCGAGTTATGGTAAAGCGAATCCTGCGAAAGTACGGCTATCCACCAGACAAGCAGGAGGGCGCAACACAGACTGTGCTGCAACAGGCAGAGCTGATTTGTGCCGACTGGGCTGCTTGAACCTGGAGAAAGTAGCTCGTCCACATCAGATGAGTTAAGCTGGGTATGCCTTGACCTTGCGAACTTATGCCTGACGAACCAAGAATCGACCCTTCCGAAGAGTTTTCGCATTTGTCTCGGGCCCCCATCGTTGAAGCTGTCCTTGAGATTCGTTCACGCGCAGAAGCTCCTTGGGAAGAGCAGGCGATATTGAATCTCTTGAAGTCTGAATTGCCCGAGTATCCGAGCGCGC
>DASYRR010000089.1:0-3573 GCA_036004125.1 Pyrinomonadaceae bacterium
TTGTAGTTACGGACGCGGTGATGCCAAATCTAAACGGGTACGAATTGTCTCGTTTTGTTCGCTGCACTCAACATCTACGACGCCCTGTACCAAAGCGGTGACAGGTCCCCGCACTTCAAGAGGCCTCTCGAAACATTGACAACACTGGCCAACGACGTTTAATCTGCTTATGGACTGGAGCTTAGCGCTCCCGTCGACCCTTTCCGAGCCCCTCACGGTCTCGAAGAAAGTCTCTCGAGTTTGTAATCCCAGCCATGACTTCAGCGGAAGAGATTAATTTAGCCACAAATCAGCCGGTTCTTCCTTCGAAAATCGGAGTTGAGGAGGTCTGTGTGCTTCTGGCTGAAGACGATCCGGCACTAAAACGCTATCTTCAAATTGTTCTCGAACGCGCTGGCTATAACGTGGTTTCGGCGTCAGACGGTTTGGAGGCGATGAAGCTGATATTGAGTAACCCAGTCGATGTTGTAGTTACGGACGCGGTGATGCCAAATCTAAACGGGTACGAATTGTCTCGTTTTGTTCGCTGCACTCAACATCTAGCCCACTTGCCAATAATCCTGTTGAGCGCCCTCGATCCAAAAAACGCTGAGGCCGACCAGGTTGACGCATTCCTGCCAAAACCCGTCTCGCCAGAGGTGCTCCTCGACTGTCTCAAGAGATTGATGCCTGTGCTGAAATAGGCAAGTAAACCCTCAACTAAGAGCAAGTAAGAAGTGGTGGCCTCCTTGGAGTGCGCACCTTTCCCAGAGACCTAAGAAACGGTGACGTGCGTCACACAGACGCGCCGCTTGAGCTCGTGATCAGTTGATCTAGCGGCGTGTATGGGATTCCCTGCGCGGAAGCAACCGCTTCATACGTACAGTGACCACTGAAGGTATTGACGCCCTCTTTCAAACCCTGGTCACTACCGATTGCCTCAAAGAAACCTTTGTTCGCCAGTTTCAGAGCATACGGTAGCGTCGCGTTTGTCAGGGCGAAGGTTGAAGTCCGAGGTACCGCACCAGGCATGTTGGCCACGCAATAGTGCAACACGCCTTCCACATAGTAGGTTGGGTTGGAATGAGTAGTGGGATGCGTAGTTTCGATGCAGCCACCCTGATCGACTGCGACATCGACGATGACGGCGCCGTTCGGCACCTCTTTTAACATCTTCTGCGTGATTAGTTTCGGCGCGGCAGCTCCTTTAACCAACACTGCACCCACGATCAAATCGGCCTGCGAGATCGCATCCTGGATCATGTAAGCGCTTGAGGCCAGCGTCGAAATCTTCGACAAGAAGATATCGTCCAGCTCACGTAATCGATCGAGATTGTTGTCGATAATTGTGACGTGAGCGCCCATGCCGACTGCGATCTTCGCTGCGTTGGTGCCTACGACTCCGCCGCCGATGATTACTACCCGTGCAGCAGGAACACCGGGAACGCCACCAAGCAGAATTCCGCGTCCGCCACTCATCTTCTCGAGATAGTGCGCGCCAACCTGAATTGCCATGCGCCCGGCAACTTCTGACATTGGTGTCAGTAGTGGCAACGTACCATGACGATCGGTAATCGTCTCGTACGCTATTCCTGTTACTTTGCGCTCGACCAATTGCTTCGTCAGCTCTCTATCGGGAGCGAGGTGTAAATAAGTGAATAGCAACTGTCCTTCGCGCATCCGCGGATACTCAGGCGCGATCGGTTCTTTCACCTTCACGATCAGGTCGGCCCTGGCCCAGATTTCGTCAGCTGATTCGATAATTGTTCCGCCCGCTCTTTGGTAAAGTGCATCATCGAAACCTGAGCCCTCACCGGCACTCTTCTCGACAACGGCTTCGTGTCCGGCATCGTGAAGTGCGCGAACACCTGCCGGGGTTAGTCCTACTCTATATTCGTTATCTTTGATTTCTTTCGGCAGACCGACAATCACGGTTTAATCCTCCGGGTTAATAAGAAGATGTGAAAATGCGATTTGGTATTACTGAGGCGTCTCAACGGAATCGATCTGCGCTCGCTGCAGCTTACCGCTGAAGTCGACATAAATAGACTTCCATTCAGAAAAGATATCCAGGACTTGCGTTCCAGCTTCGCGATGACCATTGCCGGTTGCCTTTGTTCCTCCAAAGGGAAGATGAACTTCGGCGCCGATGGTTGAGGCGTTCACATAGAAGATGCCGGTGTACAAGTCGTTCATTGCGCGGAAGGCTCGATTGACATTTCGGGTGTAAATTGCTGCAGACAATCCGTAGCGTACACCATTGGCGATTTGAATTGCGTGCTCGAGTGAGTTGGCAGGTATGACGGTCGTTACGGGGCCGAAAATTTCTTCCTGGGAGATGCGCATATCTGCGGTCGCATCGGAAAAGACCGTAGGTTCAATAAAGTGGCCGTTGGCATAATCACCGCGGGTGAGACGCTTTCCACCGCACGATAACGTAGCACCATCTTCCGCGCGTCCTATCTGGATGTAATTCATGATCTTCTCAACGGCGTCCGAGTTAATCACCGGTCCTACATCCGTCTTCGGATCAGCGCCATTGCCAACGCGCAAACTCTTTGTGGCTTCAACCAACTTCTTCACGAACTGCCTGCAGACTTTCTTGTGAACGATCAGCCTGGATGAAGCAGTACAACGTTGTCCTGATGTACCAAAGGCGCCCCAGACGGCGCCTTCGATAGCCAAGTCAATGTCTGCATCGTCCATGACGATGATGGCGTTTTTGCCGCCCATTTCTAGCGAACAGATCGCATTTCGCTCAGCGCAAGCTGAGGCAACGATGCGCCCCGTCTCGGTCGAACCCGTAAATGAAATCAGGCGCAGCGCTGGATGGTTTGTCATAGCCGCACCGACAGTTTCGCCAGCGCCCGAGACCATGTTTACGACGCCTGGAGGAATGCCTGCTTCTTCACACGACTTGACCAGGTTGTAAGTCGAGAGCGGAGTGTCTTCGGCGGGTTTGATGACAACAGTATTACCGCAAATCAGCGCCGGGATCAGTTTCCAAGAGGGAATGGCCATCGGGAAATTCCAGGGCGTTATCAACCCACATAGGCCAACTGGTTGCCGAACACACATCGCGAATTTGTCGCGCATCTCGGCTGGCGTGGTAAAGCCGTGCAGACGCCGACCTTCACCGGCGGTGTAGTAAGTGCAATCGATCGCTTCCTGCACGTCACCACCAGCTTCTTTTAGGACCTTACCCATCTCGCGGGTCATGTCTGTCGTGAAGCGTTCTTTGTCGCGGATCAGAATCTCACCGAGACGAAAAAGCAATTCGGCGCGTTTTGGGGCGGGTGTATTGCGCCACCGATCGAATGCTCCTTGAGCGGCGTTCACGGCTGCGTAGATATCGTCGGTGGTAGACAGCGGGAAACGACCAACGACGTCGCGAGTGTCGGCGGGGTTGATGTTTTCAAATATCTCGCCCGACTCACTGCCAACCCATTCGCCGTTGATGTAGTTTTGATACGTTTTTACAACGGTACGCGCAGTGCTTCGCTGAATCTGCTTTGCACTGACTTTTGAAACAGCTTTCTTTGGCTGAGCCATAAAGATTGGTGCCGAGTTGATGTCCGATATGCTTTAGCTTGT
>DASYRR010000090.1:0-13713 GCA_036004125.1 Pyrinomonadaceae bacterium
GCAGGTCCGTTGAGTCTGTTGTTGCCAGTGTTTTATGGAAGCGCGTTTTCAGACTCAACGATGCAATTAATAATTCTTCTGCCGGGTGTGTACCTGGTGGGCCTTCAGTCGGTGCTTGTCCAACACTTCAATGCGATCGGGTTGCCGAAAACTGTTCCTGTTTTCTGGATAGTCACACTTTTCATAAACATCGTTCTCGTGTTTGTGCTTGTGCCGCGCTTCGGCGCACGTGGCGCAGCAACGGCCTCAACAATCAGTTACAGTCTGATTTCGGTGTTAGTAACATCGTATTTCTTATCGAACACCCGGCGCACGCTTTCAGAAGTATTTGTTGTTCGCCGGTCTGAGTTGAAGACGATGCTGAGTTTGGGAAACACCAAATGAGACTTGTCCTACTTGTCCTTAGCGGTGATCCGTCTCAGGCACACGAGAAACTGATCGCAGACTATCCCGACGCTCAAATCGAACTGGTCTCGCGTAATCTGATTGATGGAATCGGCTTCAGAAAACGACTGCGAACGTTGCGATCACTTCGGCCGGATATATTTGCGATCGCCACTGAACGATTGTCGTGGCAGCGTGGTCAGAATCTCTTCATGCTCTTTGGCGCGCTGGCTGGTGCAAATGAAGTGATCATGCTTGATGCCTACGGCGAAGAAGTAAAACGGTCCCGAATGAGTTTGCTGCTCGCGTCACCGGTCAGGTTAAGCGGTGAAGCAATTTCCAGTGCCAGAGTATTCTCGCTTGCGCGTCGGCAACTGAACCGCCTGGAACAAGAAGTTCAGCAAGAAAGAAGTATCTCGGTACTTCCAGCGGCGAAACCTCGCATTGTTTACCTGCGTTCGACACCGGGGCCGGGAACGCAACCGGGCGGTGCGGCTAGTCACATGAAAGGCGTTGTGGAAGGACTGGTTGAGTTAGGTTCGGCTGTAGAGGTAGTAAGTAACGATCGCATTGCGGGTTTCGATGACTTACGAATTCCATTGACAGTTATCGAATCAGTGTCCTCTGGTGGAACGCGGGCGATCTTTGACATCAACAACAATCTCAACTTCACGCGGGCACTGCTCCCGTTGGTCGATCGAGCCGCACCAGATTTTATCTATCAACGCTATGCCCGGTTTAGTTGGGCAGGAGTTGCTGCATCTTTAGAATCCAAACGCCCGCTCTTCCTGGAATATAACGGTTCGGAGGTCTGGGTCGGACGCTACTGGGATCGGGTCGGAAAGCTGGAGTTGCTCGAACGCTACGAGCGATTGAACCTTCAGGCAGCGTCGCGTATTTTTGTTGTCTCCGATGTTGAACGACGTAATCTTGAAAAACGGGGAGTCGATCCAAACAAGATTGTCATCAACCCGAACGGTGTCGACGTCAAGCTGTTTTATCCGGGAGTCGGCGGCAAGGAAACGAGACGTGCGCTTGGGTTTTCAGACGAGGATGTAGTAGTAGGGTTCATAGGAACATTTGGTCCCTGGCACGGCGTTCTGGTATTGGCGGAGGCAATCAAAACCTTACCAAATGAAGTGCCAGTTCGATTCTTGCTTGTTGGCAGTGGCAGCTTGCAGGCCCAAGTCCAGCAGCTATTGCAGAATGAGACCGAAAGACGGAGAGTGATTTTTACGGGTGCGGTTGCACATGAGGCGGTCCCAGCGTTGCTCGATGCGTGCGACATTCTTGCTTCACCCCATGTGCCGCTGACGGATGGCAGCGAGTTTTTTGGTTCACCCACCAAACTCTTTGAATATATGGCAATGGGGAAAGCAATCGTTGCGAGCCGCTTGGGACAGATCGGTGAAGTGCTTGAGCATGAGCAAACGGCATTGTTGGTAGAACCAGCCGATACCGCTGCGCTTGCGACAGCGATTCAACGATTGGTTGATTCCCACGAATTGCGAACGCGTTTGGGTCGTAGGGCGCGCGAAGTAGCGGTGCAAAACCATACCTGGAAGCACAACGCCCAGCGCGTGTTGGACGCGTATAGATCTGTAGCCTCGGCGTCAGTTAGCGGCAGTTGAATCGGGTTGCTACCGCGAAGCGGTTACGTCTCACAGCCCAGGGTTGCCGCGCTTCGCGGCTACCCTGGGGACATAGATAGCGACGTCCAACCCCAAAGAGGTTGCGCCATAATGTTGGAAGCGGGCCCGTTGAATTACGCTGACGCAACCCCGTTGGGGTTGGCCCAATCGTTACTGTGACCCAGGGTAGCCGCTAAGCGCGGCAACCCTGGGCTGTGGGGCGCAACCGCTTCGCGGTAAAGTCTGGCTGACATTAACAATGACCGTCTTAGCTGAAGAGAAACTACGCGCCCGCGCGCAATGGACCCAGGATCCGTGCGGAGCAGAATACGATCGCGAGCACGACCTGGGCAGGCGCGAGTTTTTCGACGAGATTGAGCGGCATCGATATGCGGAGTACGCGCCCTGGATGCCTGCCACAATGGGATTCGAAAAGTTTCCCGGAGCGCAACTACTTGAGATAGGTTGTGGTATGGGTTCTGATCTTGTGCAGTTTGCGCGTGGCGGAGCGCATTGCACGGGCATAGATCTAACGCCGAGATCGATCGAGATAACACGTCATCGCTTCGCACTCTATGGTCTCGGTGGCAACTTCATGCTTTCAGACGGAGAATGTCTACCATTTGAGTCGGAAAGCTTCGATGTTGTCTATTCGAATGGAGTCTTGCATCACACTCCCGACACTGCCGGGGCGATCGCGGAAGTTCATCGTGTGTTACGTCCAGGTGGCATCGCGAAGGTAATGCTTTATCATCGCAACTCGCTGAATTATTGGTTTGAGATTATCGTGCGACGCGGAATACTGGGAGGTCAATTTCTATTGGGCCGTGGGCCAGAGGAAATAATGAGCCGCGTGATTGAGTACAGTGAGCACGAGGCCCGGCCACTGGTCAAAGTCTATAGTAGGAAACAAGCTCGCGAGCTTTTCAAGTCGTTCAGCGAGGTTGTAGTCGAGGTCCAACAGCTTACACGTTCCGAGCTTCGCTTCTTATCATCATTCGTGTCGCAACAGTTTTTTGATCGCTTGCAACAGCGGATTGGATGGAACGTTGTCATCACTGCCACTAAGTGAGACCCAATGCTACTTTCCGTCATCGTGCCTTGTTACAACGAAGAAGCAGTTCTGAAGGCGACCCATGAGCGTCTCAGTGAAGTCTGCGGCCAAATGCGAGAGCTAAGTTATGAGCTCATCTTTGTAAACGACGGAAGCCACGACCAGACCCAACTGATTCTTAACCAACTCCTTCACGACGTCCACGTTCGCATACTTCGTTTGTCGCGCAACTTCGGGCACCAGATCGCAGTCACTGCCGGTCTTGAGGAGGCTGTTGGCGACGCCATCGTGGTTATCGACGCAGACTTGCAAGATCCTCCTGAAGTGATACCGCAAATGGTCGAGCTTTGGCGCGCTGGCAACGATGTAGTCTATGGAATCCGAGTTGAGCGGGAAGGCGAGGGAAAGTTCAAACTTTGGACGGCGAAGGTTTTCTACCGTTTTATCAACCGGCTTTCCGAAACCAAGATGCCGCTAGATGCAGGCGACTTTCGGCTTCTTGATCGCAAGGTCGCTGAAGTCATCAAGTCAATGCCGGAACGCGCGCGTTTTCTGCGTGGTATGGTCAGCTGGGCAGGCTTTCGACAGGTTTCGCTCCCGTACCACAGATCGGCGCGTCACGCCGGAGTAAGCAAGTATCCACTCCGAAAGATGATTCACTTCGCCATGGATGGAATCATTTCCTTTTCGCTGGTTCCCTTAAAGCTGGCAATCTGGACCGGCTTTATGGCTATCTGGTTGGCGGTTATCGGCATCATCGTCGCGGTCCTGGATCGATTGCTCGAAAGAGATCTGACTCGCGGTTGGGCTTCGTTATTCGTCGCTGTGCTTTTCATGAGCGGCGTTCAACTCGTATCGCTTGGCATCATCGGTGAGTATCTAGGACGGATATACACGGAAGTAAAACACCGCCCGCTTTACGTCATCGAAGAACGACTCGGATTTGCAGAAGCGAGATCGACAGTAAAAACCAAGAGCCATGAGGCCAACGCGGTTGTCTAGCACTGGCGACGAATCAGCTCAAATCAAACCGCGCTGGGAGTGGACTGGGCGAATCAATCGACAACACGTCCTCATACTCTTTCTTATATTTGGGATCGTTTTGAGTGTGCGGCTTCTCACGCTGGAGTTCATGCGAACGCACCTTAACGATCCCGGCTGGTTTCAAAGTGGGTCCTACGCGGTATTCGACCGCCAGGCTCGGGCTATTCTCGAAGGGACCCAACATGTTTTCTGGATTGACGACGCGACCAGAACAGACCTCGCCCAGTATCCACCCGCATTTCCTGCCTGGGTCGCAATAATCTACAAGCTCACAAATCAGCGCTCCGCTTATATCGTTCAATTAGTCCAATGGTTACTTGATCTGCTTCTCACACCGCTACTAATCGGCGGAATCGCTTTGACGGCTTTTGGCTGGCGTACGTTGATTCCAACAGTCGCCCTGGTGAGTCTTTCTCCAATATTCGCACTTTATGCCGCTTATCCTTCGGCTGACGTTCCTACAACATGGTTCGTTCTTGGGGGCAATTGGTTATTGCTGCTCGCGGCAAAACGCAATAGTGTTTGGCTCGCCCTCGGCGCTGGTTGCTTGCTGGGTCTGGCATGTTGGATTCGCGTCAACCCTCTGTACTTGTTTGTGGGTTGGGCTTTCGTACTCATGATATTTGCGACCGCACCGTGGCCACGTCGCTTGAAGATGGGAGGCGTGATTGTCTGTGTCACCTTGTTCATCATCTCGCCAATTGCAATTCGTAATTACCTGACTTTTCCGGACTTCACACCAACAGGAGGAACAATTGGCACCAACCTCTGGGAAGGGCTTGGCGAAACTGAACTAGGCAGAAATAGCGGATTCGCGTTTGGAGACGATAAGATGATCGCGCGGGAACGGATCCAGATGGGCTTACCCATCGGAGCTAAGATCGAAGCTCAGTGGCCCGATGGAATTCGCCGAGACAAGTCACGTGTTCGGGAATCAATTGACTTCATCAAGCAACATCCAGTTTGGTATGCAGGAGTCATGCTCCGGCGAATGTGGGGCATGCTCAAGGTCGCCGGCAAGCCAGTACCGTATTCCGGAACGAGCGGAATCAATGTCACGAGTAAAAAGACTTTGCCAGCAGAATGGCAGAGTGGCGTCCTTGCAGCATTTGTAAATGTGCTAGGAATGATCCAGAGTGTGACGCGGTTCCTTTTTCTACCTTTAGCGGCGTTCGGAGTCTACGTGTCTCTGAGAAGAGATCTCATGACTAGCACCATTCTTTTAGTCACGGTGTTGTACTACCTTGTGCCTGGTACGGCCGCGCATACAGAGATTCGTTATGTACTTCCTATGCATGCTTTGTTAATTGTCTTCGCCGGAGTCGGCGTCGCAAGAATATCGCCTCACCATCAACCTGATGAGATCGAGGGTGCTTGAGTATCGTGGCCGTACCGACGGTTTCGAGGGGTAAGGAAAGGTCAACAAGTGGAGTCTCATTCAGACGCAAAAGTGATCACAAACACGCTCCCTCGAGAAATGATGGAGCACACTTATCCGATTCTGTTCAAGGTTGAGCAATCGCATTGGTGGTATCAAGGACGGCGCCGGATTATCACCGGCTTCGTCGCAGACATTTGCCGGAGAGTAACAGATCGTCGGCCGCGTATTTTGGATGTTGGCTGTGGAACGGGTGCCAACCTTCTCTTGCTTTCGAAATATGGCGATGCGGAAGGTGTGGATGTTTCGGAAGATGCGCTTAGTTTTTGTCGCGAGCGCGGTCTCGAAAAAGTGAAGCAGGGAGCTGGAGAGGATCTTCCTTACGAGGATGCCACGTTTGATCTGGTAACGGCGTTCGATGTGGTTGAACACATGGACGACGACCTGGCGGGACTCACGGAGATGCGGCGAGTGCTGCGACCAGGCGGCCATGTGTTGTTATTTGTTCCGACGTTTATGTTTCTATGGGGCTTGCAGGACGAAGTAAGTAATCACCGGCGCAGATATCGTTTACCCGAACTGCGCCGCGTCCTCGAAAAAGCAGGATTCGAGATCGA
Source organism: Pyrinomonadaceae bacterium (assembly GCA_036004125.1). GTDB lineage: Bacteria > Acidobacteriota > Blastocatellia > Pyrinomonadales > Pyrinomonadaceae > PSRF01. Next base: position 6,109 of record DASYRR010000090.1, read on the forward strand.
ACGTTCAACTTATGCGAACATCACATTCTTTGTGCCCATATTACTGGTCCGGAAGTTAATGGGTTTGCTGGGGATAAAAGCAGCAACAGAGAACAGCATTAACGTACCAGCCTTGAATGACGTGCTCGGAGCTTTACTGGGCTTCGAAAGTACGATTCTCCGTTATATGAACATACCGTTTGGTGTTTCCGGTTTGTGCGTAGCGCGGGTCAGGGAGGATTGACTTCAGCGCCTCTATCACCACCACTGACGATTACTGCACTACCTGAACAAACTCGATCCTGAATCCTTTATCTTTAACTTCGCGGTGCGAATCCTTTTTAGCGTGGGCCGCTAACCAATCGGCGCCTTGCGATGTCGAGGCGAGTCGATCAATCGCAGTTGTTTCAAGCCATGCGGTAGAGCCACGCGCGTAGATGTCGCTCAGTTGATTGTTCAAAGCATCCGTATTTGTCAGTAAAACCCAGGTTGTCGAGGGCGTAAAGTAACGCACGAGGCTCATATCTGAGTTTTCCAGCGCGTAGTAAACGACTGTGCCAGCCGCCCATTCCTGACTCATTTCCAAAGCAAACTTTGTTGGTGGTACCTTTTCGGCGTGCGAGTACGGATAAATTGAGAAGAGAAAGTTTGCCAATCCGACGACGACCGCTAACAAAGCGAGCCGGCAAGTAGGCCGATAGATCGCGAAGTGATAGCGTGCCGCTGCGAGCAATCCCATGAATAGAATTATCGGAGGTAGATAGAAGAGCCGATAGAAAGTGTGTTGAGGTAACCACACAAAAAGAAATGCCAGATAGATAGCGATCCAAACTATCGACATCAATACCACCGGCCGACTTCTCGAGTCGTCTAGCAGCACACGAAACGATTTCAAACCAGGTCTCGCGAAATTCTTCAGTGTGAGATAGCAAAGAACGCCGACGGCTATCGCAAGTAATACGATCAAAAAAATGACGACCGGGTTGAAAAGTCCATTGAGCAAATTAAACCGGCCATTAAAAAACAGTCTCACCTGTCCTCTCAAACTATACCTGGCCATGCCGCCGACATTCGAACTGAGCGGCGCGTCGGGTGAATACGAACTTACCCAACGCATAAACGCAACAAGACTGAAGTTGACCGCCGCGAAGTAGAAGCATGAGAGGTAGGCGACAGTTGTCAGGACAAAGGACGTCAGCCCGAATTTCAGCAGCGCACACACTCTCTTTCCCGAGCCGACTTCCTGGAAGACCAAACCGAGCATGGCGACAGGTCCAAAGAAAACGGCGAGCTGGTGAAAACACATGCTTACCGAAAAGAGGAACCCTGCCAGAAAGGGGTGTGATCTTTTATCTGGAAGAAGAACGTAAAACGACAAGATTAGAAACGTTACGCTGATGATGTAGGCGTCGGCGTCAGTCGAAAATCTCCACCACGTCGCTGAAAGCGAAAAGATCAATGTCAAAAAGGTTGCCAGATAAAGCGACTGCAATAACGCTTTGAGAATCACGAATAGTACAACGCCAGCGATCGCACCCAGGATGCTGTTTAAGAGGATGAGCGCTGTTAGTGCGCGCACGTTGAAACCAATTGTGTGAAGTAGCTGGTAGAAGTAGTAACCGACCACATTGTAGATAAGGTGGTTGGGATGAATCAGAGTTGGGCGGAGTCGGTGTGCGTCTTCGATTGCTTGAGCGAAAGTGATGCCGTCCCAGTAGTAGTTTTTTGTGGGGAAAGCCAGGTACAGCGCTAGCAAAGATATGAAAAGGAACCAGGGAATAACTCGCTCATGATGGCTCAACAATTTCGCGATGCGATGAAGCAGAGACAATGCGGAGTTTTGATCGGGACTAGACACGTAAGTGGTTGGGGTAATGTATCATGGCGGAGCTTTGTGCTTTGTATGTCCGATATGCTTCAGCTTGTCGAGTTCTGGTATACAGGCCCGTCTACCGAACAACGACAAGACAGACGCATATCGGACATACAAAGCACAAAGCCGCACAATGCTAACCAACCGTTCCATCATCTGCTTTGCTGGCGAAGACTGGTGGTATCACCATCCGCATTCCAAAGCTCATCTGATGCGCAAATTTGCGCGCGCGGGCAATAAGGTGCTCTTCGTTAACTCTATATCGATGGGCCTGCCCAGTCTTGCGCACAAGGATCTGCTGCCTCGTATCAAACGCAAGCTCGGTAGCTATTCAAAACTCGCTCGTCAAACAGAGGAAGGCATTACAGTCGTTTCGCCGGCAAGTATTCCGTTTTTTGGTACTGCAGCGGCGCGCACACTCAATCGCCAGATGATCGGAGCGCAAATCAAAAGGTTGGCGAGAAGTCGCGGCCTGACGAAGCCAGTTTTGTGGATCGCCATTCCCACCGCTGCTGAGATGATCGGCGTCTTTGATGAAGCTGCGATCGTCTATCATGTGTCCGACAAATACGATGCAAACACGATGGATCACGCAACCGATCCAACCTTGATCCGCCGACTTCACGAGCGAGCGATCGATGATGCTGATCTGGTTTTTTATTCCGGTCGTAAGCTCTTTACTGAAGCGACACGAGGTTGCGATCGTTCTTACCTGCTCGAGCAGGCCGTAGACTTCGAACACTGGAGCAAGGTAAAAGCTCTTCCAGTTGCACCTGAGATACAAAAGATTCCTCGCCCGCGTTTGGGTTACTTCGGTGCAATCGAACCGTGGCTGGTGGACCAGCAACTGATAAAACAGGCCGCTCACGAACGCCCGAGTTGGCAATGGGTGTTCATTGGCAACCGTTCACGCGGAGTCGAGATAGAAGATTTACCAAATACCCATTTCTTGCCACCCGTTCCATACGAACAGCTGCCCTCGTTTGCGGCGGGATTCGACGTTTGCGTGCTGCCGTGGGAAACTGAGCAGGCCTTCACGAGCTATGGGTCGGCGATCAAAGTGCGTGAATACCTGGCAACGGGAAAGCCGGTTGTGATTTCCCCGCTTCCAGAGTATGAATCGATGAGCGAGGTGTTGAGAATTGCTCGGACTCGCGAGGAGTTTTTTAGGTTAGTAGAGGACGCATTGAGTGAGACTGATGAATCGCTTGCGGCGAAGCGTCAGGCAGCAGTTGCGTCAGGAACGTGGGACGCGCGTGCGGAGTGGGTGAGCGATTTGCTTGAGAAAACTTTGGCAAAGAAACAGATCGCAGTCCGTTGAAATATCTTAAACACCAAGACACAAAGACACCAATTTTGTTCTGTTCATTTTGTGTCTTAGTGACTTAGTGGTTAATTGTTCGTCAAGCTATTCGAACGATCGATGAAACAAGTCTTGCAGAATCGAAAAACTGGCAGACCCTTCGTAGGTGAAGTTCCCGTGCCGGCATTGCAACGCGGTCGCGTTCTGGTGCGTTCTGTTGCGTCGTTGATTAGTGCCGGCACGGAGCGCATGGCCGTCGAGTTAATCAGTAAGGGGTTGGTTAACGAAGCTCGCCAACGTCCGGATCTCGTCAAGGCGGTGGTCGCAAAAGTGAGGAGCGAAGGATTAATCAACACGTTTGCTTCGGTTCGCGACAAGATGGCTGCCTCGACAACACTCGGATACAGCGCAGCGGGAATTGTTACTGCTGTAGCGGAAGATGTCACGGAGTTTCAGATTGGAGATCGCGTTGCGTGTGCAGGGGTAGGCTTTGCATCGCACGCTGAGGTCCTGTCAGTGCCGAAGAACCTTTGTGTCCATCTGCCACCAAATGTCAGCTTTGACGGGGGAGCCTTCGGAACACTTGGCGCGATTGCTTTGCAAGGGGTTCGTCTGGCCGAACCAACATTGGGTGAATCAATAGTTGTGATTGGTCTCGGATTAGTTGGACAACTTACGGCTCAACTTTTGAAGGCAAATGGTTGCCGCGTGTTCGGCCTCGACCTGGACCCGCGACGCGTTGAACTAGCGATTGAACTGGGCGCCGACAGTGCTTCTGTTTCAAATGACGAGTCGATTAAGCTCATTGAAAACTGGACTCGTGGCCGCGGCGCTGACGCTGTTTTGATCACGGCCGCAACCGATTCTAATCAACCAGTCGAATTAGCGGCGAAGATCTCTCGCGTTAAGGGTCGAGTCGTCATCGTTGGTATGACCGGTTTGGATATTCCGCGCCAACCCTTCTACATGCGCGAACTCAAGCTGACGATTTCAATGTCGTATGGTCCCGGACGTTACGATCCGGAATATGAGGAACGCGGGAACGACTATCCACTTCCCTACGTGCGTTGGACAGAAAAGAGAAACATCGAAGCATTTCTTGAATTGATCAGTGCCCGGAAGATCGAGGTTGCCCGCCTCATTACGCATCGGTTTGCTATAGACGATGCAGAGAAGGCGTACCAGTTGATCTCGGGCAACGGCGACGAACCCTATCTCGGTGTCTTGCTCAATTACGATCCAAATATTGATGTTGGCCGGCGAATTGCTTTGACTGAGACGTCACCGGCCCGCGCCACTGATAGGGTGTTAACGCTTGGAGTTATCGGAGCTGGCGGCTATGTGCCGGCTATGTTGTTACCGCACTTCAAAACTGCAGGAGTCAACTTTCATTCAATTGCAACTGCATCGGGTGTTTCTGCGCACGATGTTGGTAAACGATTTGGGTTTGCATACGCCGTCTCGAGTGCTGAAGAGGTTCTGGACGACCGCGATGTAAATCTGGTTGTGATTGGGACCAGGCACGATTTGCATGCGGATCTGGCGATAAAAGCGCTTGTGCGAAACAAACATACATTCGTGGAAAAGCCTTTGGCGCTGAACGACACGGAGCTCGATGCAGTGTTGGCTGCCGCGTCAAAATCCTCCGGACAATTGATGGTTGGTTTTAATCGAAGATTTTCGTCGCTGGCAAGGCACGCCAAGGAGTTCTTTGCAGATCGGAATGCACCGCTGTCGATCAGCTATCGGGTCAACGCCGGACGAGTACCGAAGGAGCACTGGCTTCAAGATCAGACTCAGGGCGGTGGCCGAATCATTGGCGAGGTTTGCCACTTCGTTGATCTAATGTCTTTCCTGACTGACGCCCGTCCAGTTTCTGTATTTGCAGAATCAGTGAGCGCGAGGTCTGACAAGGTCGTCGATGCTGACTCGGTGTTTATGACCTTGAAATTTTCCGATGGTTCAAACGGAAGCATCGCCTACCTGGCGGAAGGTGACAATTCACTCGCTAAAGAGCGCGTTGAGATCTTCGGCGCCGGAAGGTCGTTTGTGTTGGATGATTTTCGGCGCGCGACGACGTATAAAGACGGTCACGAGAACCAGGTTAGTTTGAAGACACAGGACAAAGGGCAACCGGATCAAGTGCGCGTGGTGTGTGAGACTGTTTTGTCCGGCGGCAATGCACCGATCAGTTTGGACGATCTGGCAGCAACCACGAGAACGACTTTTCGAGTGCTGGATTCGCTGCGGGAGAAACAACCATTCGCTATTGAGGTGCAGTAGCCCGACTGTCAAGGAGGGCTGACCGGCCTAACAATTGAGAGAGCCCTCCTTGACAGTCGGGCTACTGCACCGGGCTATCTGCACCGGGCTGCATCATCCTTCAGATCACGTAGTAACTAAGCTCAAAGAACATTCTCCTTCCAATGTGTGGTATCGCCGGCATCGTCAGTCTCGAACCAACCAAATACATCGGGTCCATGCTTCAGAGTATCGAGCATCGAGGACGTGACGACCAGGGAGAGTGGACTTCCGATCCAATCGACGATCAGAACGTGCGTGTGAGTTTTGGCCATCGTCGACTCTCGATCATCGACACCACCTCAGGTGGCCACGAGCCAATGTTTTCTCACGATGGTCGGTACGTCCTCACCTTCAATGGAGAGATCTACAACTACCGCGAACTGCGCGAACAACTGCAGGGCCTCAACTACCGGTTTCGCACCGAAAGCGATGCCGAAGTCTTGTTAGCTTCGTTCGCTCAATGGGGCATCGATGCCCTAACGCGACTCAACGGCATGTTTGCGTTTGCGATTTGGGACAAGCAGGAGAGGACTCTCACTCTGGCCCGTGATCACGTCGGGATCAAACCACTCTACTACGCGCACATTCCGCCCACCGGTCAAACGCCAGGGGGATTTGTCTTTGCTTCGGAGATCAAGGCAATCCTCAAGACTGGAATGATTAGACCTGCAATTGATCCGGAAGCCCTCCACCAATTCCTGACCTTTCTCTGGTCGCCCGATCCAAACACACTCTTTGCTGGAATCAAGACAGTACCGCCAGGGCACATACTTCAGTTTCGCGAAAATGAAATCAAGCTCACTCAATGGTGGGATGTTTCATTCGACAGTATTGAAGACGGCAAAACCGAGAACTGGTGGCGTGAACGCGTGCTCGAAACATTCGATCGAGTGGTGAAGTTGGAGATGGTGTCCGATGTTCCGTTGGGTTCGTTTCTATCAGGTGGCATCGATTCATCCGGGATCGTTGCGATGATGAAGCATCACAGTAATGGTAGACCGATTAGCACTTATACCGTCGGTATCGAAAGCGAAGATCTACGTTACGACATTATTCCTGACGATGTGCGTTGGGCTCGACGGGTCAATGAGCAACTGCACACGGATTATCACGAGATCATGCTGCAGCCTTCGGTCGCGGATTTGTTGCCCAAGCTCGTTTACCACATGGAAGAGCCGCCAATCGACATGGCGATACCCAGTTATCTTGTTTCCCGAGCGGCGCGCGAGACGTTGACGGTGATGCTTTCAGGTATGGGCGGGGATGAAGTGTTTGCTGGATACCCGCGACAGTTGGCGATGAAGATTGCTTCTGCGTTTGATCCTGTTCCAAGTCTGCTACGTCGTCCGCTCATGAAGACGGTTGCGCAGACTCTTCCGGGAGGCTTGCCTGGCAGGTTCACTGCGCCACTCCGCAACGCCAAAAAGTTTGCCCGCAGCGCGGCGCTGGACTTCGAAGATCGTTACCTGGGATATGGCACGTATTTCACGAATGAGGCGAAACACCGATTGTATTCCGACGACTGGCGGTTACTGACTCGAGAGTTAGACCCGTACGCAACACACCGCAGGTATTTCGATCGAGCAGCACGAGCTGATCCCTTGAACCGAATGCTGTATGTGGATTTGAAGACATTCCTACCGTGTCTGAATTTGATGACGACTGACAAGACTTCTATGGCCGCCAATTTGGAAGTGCGGGTACCGTTTCTGAATCGCGAGATGATTGAACTGGCCGCGCGCATGCCCCCGCGACTGAAGCTGCGCGGGTTGAAACGAAAGTACATTTTGAAGCGTGCACTCGAGAGTGTTTTGTCGTCAGACGTGGTTTGGAGAAAGAAGGCGGGCTTCGGCGCACCGATTCGTTCGTGGCTGCGAGGACCTTTGCGACCGTTGATCAATGATCTACTTTCGGAAGAGACTATCAAGCGCCGAGGAATGTTTCGACCGAAGGAAGTCAGGCGGGTGATTGATGGAAACTTCTCAGGACGTGAGGACAACAATCTCCAAGTCTTTCAGTTATTAGGTTTGGAATTGTGGCAACGGACGTTTGTTGATTGAAGCTGACGCTTCCTTGGAGTGCGGGGACCTGTCACCGCTTTGGTACAGCGAATCTCAGGAAGTACGACGCCCTGTACCAAAGCGGT
>DASYRR010000091.1:0-14873 GCA_036004125.1 Pyrinomonadaceae bacterium
TAGAGCCACATTCCCAGCGAACCTACGCGCCAAGCCATCGGACCCCACCAGCTATATTGCCCGGGTCGCAGATTCATTTTCCAGCATTTCATCATCAACTGCCATTGCAGCGGCGTTAGCTGGCGAGTTTGCGTAACGCCCTCCTCCTTTTCCATTCGCGTGTCGTGCAAGGGCGTAAAGATCGATGGGATCAGAAATGCAAAGAGGCCGCGGCTCTCAATCTCGTAGATCAGATCGATGGTCGACATCGTGTCCTCGTCAGTTTCACCGGGATTGCCGACGATCAGGGTCATTGCCGGGAACCAGTTATTTTCGTTGAGCACTCGCAAGCCTTCGAGTACTACACTTGGCCAATCCTCGATGGAAAACGGAACGCCTTTACTCGACATAATCTGTTTAGCCATTCTCACTGAGCCCGTCTCCAAGCCAATCAGTGGCGCCAGTGCCTTCTTTTCCGGATGACTGCTCAGATATGGGAAGTGAATAGGACTTTTTGGTAACAGCAGATCCGAGAGTTGCTTGATCAGCAGCGGGTCTACAACGGCTGGCGCAATCGTGCTATGACTCAGTACGTGCTGTTCAACTCCCGGCGTATTCACGATGTCTGAATAGAGATCCACCAGGGCTTCACGATTTGGAAAATAGAATGGCGTATCCGTGTGAACCTGTCCCCAGATGAACATGTCCTCAGTGGCCAACGAGATCTGTTTGTTGCCGTGACGCACATTGGCTCGCACGGCATCCATAATCTTGTCTTTCGGCAAATCGATTTGTGGATTCAGATCCGGGACACAGAACTTGCAACGACGACCGCAACCGGTCGTCATTTCGACCACGCCAAAAGTGGTACGCGTATCGGGAAACAAGATTCCTTCCCGATCCAACGGATGTTTGACTTCCACACGACGCGGCAGTTCTTCTCCTTGAATCGCCTTGCGGAACAGTTCGAGTGTGTCCGTCGATTCGCTTCGTCCTTCGACAACACAGTCGACGCTCAACTCCTCGTAACTATCGGTTTGAATGATCTGCCAACCACCGGAACCGCCAACAATTACTTTAAAGTTTTCGCGAAAGGGATTGCTCTTGATCGTCGCAAACAGTTCTCGAGAATAGTGCGAATTGATTGGCATCTTCGATGACCCGAAGATTGATGTATAAACGCCAGCGGCAAAAGTCACGCCCAGCGGATTATGTGTTGAGACACCGACAACCCGAGTCCTCGGTCCAACAAACTTATGGAGGTCATCAGGAAAACAAGCTACAACATCGTCGCTGCGATATTCGCGCAACAGCGATTTCTCAACCAGCCTAACGCCAGCCGGCATGTAGCGCGCCGAACCATCGTCGTTGTGTTCGACCTCGCGCCACTTGGGATACTTCCGGTTAATTACGCCTTCCATCCAAATCGGTAACGAGGCCATCGCCATCTGGATAAAGTAACCGGCATGGTCGATTGCCTCGGTCAAAGGTGCCGTAAGCACAATCAGTCTACCGCCGTCGGCGGGACCGTCAGGATTAATCACGGGAGTAGCGGTTGGTTTTTGCTGCTTCCAGGGCAAACTCATGAGTAGGTCATCCGGGGTTTGTATTTTGTTAATTGTTCGGGCTGAACTAGTCTTGGCGGTAAATCGGAATCCTGCCATCGCTGGTGCAGACCGACGTTGACGTTGCGCTGCTACACTAATGAAATCAAGGAACCTTGACAAGAGAAATCGTTGACTGATTAGGGGTTGCTGTCTGAAGTCGGTGGTCAAAATAGGTCCCATAGCGCCCACCTTACCCATTCGGTCGCGGTCACTCGCTAGCCTGAATCTGAAACTACAGCTACGGCCTCGATCTCGATAAGAAAACCGTAGTGCAATGGACCCGTTGGAATAACGGCTCGAGCGGGTCGATGATCGCCCAGAATTCTCATATAGACTTTATTTACGGCTTCCCAGAGACTGATGTCAGAAACATAGACGGTCATCTTGAGTACCTGCCCCCAGTCGCTTCCTGCGGCTTTGAGGATCTCGTGCACGTTATTCAAAGCCTGTTCAGTTTGCTCTTCAATCGAGCCCACCCGTTTTTCGCCAGTCTTGGGATCTATTGAAAGCTGACCTGAGACAAAGACCAAACCGTTGTGAACGACTCCCTGGGAATAATGTCCCGCCGGTTTTGGTGCGTTTGGAGTTTCGATTCTTTTAATGTCCATTGCGGAAAAGATAGTGTTCGAGTGACGAGTGGTCAACTTGCCAATGCAGTTCTTCGGCGGGCGCCTCTTTACCAACGGGGCTTCGCTTCCAACATTTTGTAAAACAACACGGTTGGTTTAAGAGAGCCATCTGAAACACATGCATAGTTTGGAATCATACCTGCCCTGCTGTATCCACAGGTAGGGTATAAGTTCTCTGCCTCGCTTCCCTGTAGCGTATCAAGCACGAGAAGTGTCCGATTCAACTCCAACGCGACCCCTTCAATCGCAGCCATCAAGGCGCGGGCGATTCCTCGATTCCGATAACGCGTATGAACCATGAGTTTCTGCACTTCAGCGCGGTGAAGCGCATTCAATTTCGTCGCCAGGTCAAGTTGGACTGCACCAACAATCTCGTCATCAACGCGTGAAACCAGCAGAACGCGTTGTCCGCTTTTGATGTAATTGAACGTTTCCAGCCAATACGCCTCGTTTGCTCCTAGCGATAGCGGCACTAGAAAGCCAACTGAAGCTCCACTTTCAACGGAATCCTGCAGCAGACTAATTAAGCGCGGCAGAATCGATCTCGCTTCTGCCGCGGAGAGCCGATTGATGCTGTTCATCAGTTTGTAGATTTAGAAGTAGAGCTACCTGGGAAAGTTCACATCCTCCGTCACTCTCTTGGCCTGTTGAAAATGACGGTGCTCATGCACGACGATTATTCGGTAAGCATCCATCAAGCTGTAGGTAATCGCACTGGCAGCCGGTGAAGTAATGATTATGCTCTCGAGATTCAGATCTTTTGTTGCCTCCATCGAATGAGTGAGGCGATTCTGGTTTGTGACAAAGTCGTCAATGATGGAATCACTTAGCGCACTCGACGACGGCTGAAACGTTGCCGGTGCCTTCATTTTTCGAGTGTTTTTTGGATCCAGTGTCCGAATTCGGCTTGCGCGTTCGAAGCGATGTTTCGAACCTCTTCCTCTAAACTCGATACTTCTTCGCTGCTTGTCATAAATATCGCTAAGATTGTAAGAAACCACTAAAGATCAAAAACCAAAGACCAGCCGTTAGTAGCCTAACGCCGTTCCATCTTTGCGTGGATCCGAGGCCCCCATCAATGTTTTGCTAGTGGGATCAATCATTATGGCTTGACCGCCACCCATTGACGAACGTAAGGGACCCTGCGTTCGAGCACGTACGTGGCCCAAGCCAATCAATTGTTCGATCACAGACGCGCCGAGTTCATCTTCCAACAGCACGCTCCGACCGCTTGTAAACCTAAAGCGAGGAGCATCCAACGCTTCCTGTAAACCCATCTTAAGATCAATCAGGTTCACCAACACCTGAACATGTCCCTGCGGTTGAATTGCGCCGCCCATTACGCCGAACGACATGAAGAGCTTATTGTCTTTGAAAACCATTGCCGGAATGATTGTGTGAAACGGTCGTTTGCCGGGTGCGAGTACGTTGGGATGTTTGGGATCGAGCGAGAAGGAGCTGCCGCGGTTCTGAAACACTATTCCCGTGTCACCAGCCACGATTCCCGATCCAAATGCGTCGAATAGACTATTTATAAACGACACTGCGTTGCCATCTTTGTCCACGACTGTAAAGTATGTGGTGTCTCTTCCGACGTTGATGTCGCCCGGTGGTGGTGAATCCAACGCTTTCTTTGGATCGATTAACGCACGTCGCTTTGCAGCGTAGTCTTTTGAGAGAAGCTCTGAAACCGGCACTTTCGCAGAGGAAGGATCCGCGATGTAACGATTGCGATCGGCAAACGCCAGCTTTGTCGCCTCGATAAGAGTGTGGTAGTACTGCGCCGGTTGCGAGTGCAGTGCATTTAGATCGAAGCCCTCGAGAATGTTTAAAGCGATGAGGGCAGTAATTCCCTGTCCATTCGGCGGGATCTCAAAGACTTGATAGCCTCGATAGTTTGTAGAAATCGGTTCAACCCAATCGCTTTTTGTCGCCGCCAGGTCCTCGAGCGTGATAAAGCCGCCTTCGTCACGCATGTAATCAACGATTGATTTGGCAATTGCGCCTTTGTAGAACGCATCGCGACCACCCTCGGCAAGAGTTCGAAGTGTTCGTGCCAGATTTGGTTGACGAAAGATTTCACCGGCGCGCGGCGCCCGTCCCTCAACTAGATAGTTTAACGAGGCGGTTGGCGTTCGCTGGAGTTTTCGAACCTCAGCGTTCCAGTCTTCCGCGGTTTTCTCCATTACCGGAAAACCGTCTTCAGCGTAGCCAATCGCCGGGGCAAGCAGATCTTGAAGCTTCATCGTTCCATACTTGTCGCGCAGCGTTACCCAACCATCGAACGCACCGGGCACTGTAATGCTTCCCATCCCAGTTTGCGGCATCTGCTTGATATTGTGTTGGGCGAAGTGGTCTTTCAGTGACTTTGGCGCACGACCACTCGCGTTGAGACCTTTTAGTTCTTTTGTCTTGGCCCAATACACGAGCGCGAACATATCGCCACCCACACCAGTCATCATTGGTTCAGTCACATTTAGTACTGCGGCCATCGCAATTGCGGCATCCACCGCGTTACCGCCGCGTTTCAGAATATCGAGTCCGACCTGAGACGCCAGGGGTTGGCTGGTGGCGACCATTCCATGTTGTGCTCGCACTACTGAGCGGCCGGCCTTGACCGTTGCTGTGTGGTTCTGCGCCAGTTGGGTGACGTTGTTCATCATTAACAAGCAAACAAATAGAATGATAGTCAAAAATCGGTTCCCAGGCGGTGATAGCAGTTTCATCGCATACTCCGTTTTGCTCGACTTACGGTTAACTCGATAGCGCGACAGCCACAAACTAATACGGATACACGTAGTCCCGCAACAAGCGAGAACTCATTTCGCAAGGGTTTCGAAAGCAGATTTCTTATCACCCTTGGCCAGAGCAATCTTGCCGATCAACATTTTCTCGGCAACCATTAAGACATCACGAGCGCTATTGTTAGCAAACATCGCATCGGAAGGCATATCTCTCATTACCGCCTGAAGCGCGCTAACTCCAATTCGGCCTTCGCTGCTTGCTTCATCATGGTTGAAACCATAGAGAGCGGCGAGGCCCTGATTAAAAAACTTCTGCGCGTCCACGTCCTTCGTTGAAACTGGATGATTGATGCTACCTAGGCCCGGAATCAACTCCGCTCGGGTTAATTTTTGTGAGTGACGATGTTGAGCGGTAAGCGTTGACGGACTAATCAGTAAAAGCGCGCACCACAGATGCTTCATTTACTTCTCCCAACGACCTGAAGGTTTCCGAGACTTCAGCAGAGCTTCCCTTATTTACAAACGTGTGAACGACACTCAAAACCTCAATTCCATTTGGAAACTTTTCTTAGCAGCAAGGTGCTATTGAGAATCTCTCCACCGTTTATCACTGGCCAGGATCGTTGATGACGCTTTCAATTACTTTTACCAATTCCTCGGTTTGCGCAAGACCAAAAGCTTTTTTCCAGAGTCCCGTACGTGCGTTTCCAAGAATCAGGATCCGGAGGTGCTGTTCCTTGTCCTCAACATAGAGGCCGAACTTTTTTAGGGCAAAATCAACATTAGCTTTCTCGCCCGTTAGAAAATACCAGCCGCTCTTTGCTTGACTCTTTCTCGAGAATTCAAGCAATCGAGGCGCTGTATCCTCCAAAGGGTCGACAGTAATCGAAAGGATATGAACAGACTTCCCGAGTTTGTCCCCCACAACCTTTTGAATTTCTTGCAGGTTTCTGTTGATAACGGGACAGGCGCCTTTGCAGGTCGAGATAAAGGAGTGGACAATCACGACATGGTCCTTCATCAGATCGCTAAACAAACGTTTCTTCTGTCCGTTCTGATCGACGAGTTCGACGTCGGTGAAGTATTTCTCCGCGCCGGATTGAGAATCGCTTTTCAGGGGTTGACGGCCTTCCTGGGATCTGGCTAAGGGGTTCAGTAACACCAGAAGCAGCAAAGTAATTATTGTTGTGACAATTCGGGGGCTGGTCGTGTTCATTGTTGTTCCTCAGGTTTTTCGGTTCGCGGCGTTACGATTGGTACGCGTCTGAAAGCTAACCAGGCACCTAGAGAAGTCAGCGTCAGAACCAAGGTTATCCCAATCAGACCGACGACACGATCGACGCTCTTGACGCCAGTCCACTGCAGATAATGAATTCGATACAAGAGATCGATCCGATCTGTATCCTTTCCCTTTTGCTGCAGAGTCATCCGGTTCCAATCAAGAGTCACTTCCACACCGGTGCTCGTCTTAACTGTGTTGTCGTTCACACCGGTGATATTGCCGTAGCGCGCAGGATTGATTGTGAACGCGTCCTCGAGCAACCTTCGCAAATCACTTTCCCTGGGAGGCTCCCGAGGCTGGTTGGTGGCAGGGTCTAGATGTACCCAGCCTGATCTAGTTCGCACCAGAAGATGATCACCCAATATAGTTCGCAAGTATCTAATTTCCTGCCAGCCTGGTGCTGGGCTTATAGGAAGTTGCGTGTTTATTGAATAAGTCTTCGGCGCCAGAACCTCGTACGCGCCCGAGTAGCCAGGCTTGAAGAAGAATACGAGGCCCGTGATGGCCCAGCAAAAAAATGGTAGCAGCAGAATGATGCCAATAACTCGGTGAAGACTTCTAATTCGCATTGGCAACTGAAGTTATCGTCTTGATGGTGGCGTCCAGTTTACTGGTGCTTCCGGCCAGGCTTCATCCGGCGAGACAGGTTCTGGCTGATCGGGTCCTAGCCTATTTCTTTTGATGTCAGCCACAATGAAGTTTTCTGGAGCGACCGGTGATCCTGCAAAGCGACGGAGCATCGCCAGTTGGCCCACGTGCGTCATTGCATCTGCGAACGGTCCCTGTAGCAATCGTTCCTCAGTCATGCCATCACGCAGCGGCGTTTCATTGGCAAGGTGCTGACCGAGGTCCTCAAGGATCTGATGAAAACGGTCAACCTCAGCGGTTAAAGAATCCAAAGTTTCCGGCCAGTAGCGTCCTCCGATGAAGGATGTGCGAGCATAACCGAGGACACTGGTCATATGGCGGACAAGCTCCTTTGGCGAACGAGCCTGAGCCGGTGGACAGAACGAACCGAAGTCAGCCGGAGCATCCCGCAGGGCTTTTTGTGTTCGATACGCCAACGCCGCCAAAAAATGTTTGAGTAACGCCCGTTTGTCATTCATCACAATCTCAACCCGCAATTCTCCTCCTGGCGCCACCGAGCAATCTATCCGCGTCAATGACAGCTCGCGTGTGTTCGCCCTCTCCTATCTTTCCGGCAGGATCAAACGCTTCAACTTTGAACTTGTAAAGTTTTCCTTCCATCTCTACAAATGTCGCGACTGCGCGTACTTCTGTGTGATTTGGAGTTGGTGCCAAGTGTTTTATGCATACACCCACTCCAACAGACAATTGGTGTGGTTCCAGTATTCGGTTCATCAAGCGAGCGCCAGCCAATTCCATGAACGCAATCATTCTGGAGGTGGCGAAAACTTCTGGAAAGTTGTCGTCGGGTGAAACCGAAAGCGAGCTTGCCATGTCGCGATCGGTTGCGATGAATGAAACCTCTCCGATGTCTCCAGGTTGCAGCATTTCCGGTGCTCTCTGTCAGTGTCTAATTGAAGAACTATTTTCACCGGAGCTTTCACCCTCGGAACGTTCAGCATAAACGGGATCGAAATGCCGCGCTGTGTTCTCCGTGAGCTCCGGTTGTTCCTTTGCCTCTAACAACGGAGCCAGTTTTGTCGTGGTATCAGCTTTAGGCAAATCCGCCGGCGGCGCAAGTCGTAAGCTGTGAAGTAACGGTCGCAAAATGTGTAATAGGAAGAGTCCCCTGATTACAAGGAATGCGACACCTACCATCGAAATGACGGTGCCGACGTCAATCACCGCTTGCTCACCAATAATCCGTTTCCCAATCGCAGTGATAGTCAGGCCAAGTACGATTAGAAAAAACCCGTAGATGAGCGGGTTTTGCCAGATGGTTGTTCGGGCGCGCGGTTTATCACTCGAAAGAGCATCCTGGTCAGCGCGCTCCAGTCCATGATCCATGACCTGAGAAAACAACTCCAGGCTGAAGCCACATGAACGACAAAATCGCTGTGCTTGTGAATTTTCCTTACCGCAATTCGGACAATACATTCGGTGGCGCCTCCATAAAACGAACCCTCGTCGGTTCGTCTTGAACGTCAGTGCAATGCACTGACGCGTTTCACAATCTCGCGCGCCGCATTCGGTCTCCCCATTCTCTTCGAACTGGCTTGCATTCGCGCAAGTCGACCACTTTCAGTAAGAATCCGATCGAGTTTGTAAGCTAGAGTTGGCAAGTTATTGCACCGGATCGCCGCGCCGGCCTCCAATAAGTGATCCGAGTTTCGTTCTTCCTGACCAGGGATCGGATCCACGATCACAAACGCGAGACCTTTCGCGAGCCCTTCGGAAGTTGTAAGCCCGCCCGGTTTGCCGAGCACAAGATCGGCGGCGGTCATGTATTCATCCATCTCCTGAGTGTAACCGACTGGCTTTACCAGTACGTTCTCATCTTGATTGGCGCGCGCTGCCGTCTTTTGCAGCCGTTTCCTTAGCTCTTCATTTCGGCCGCAGATGGCAACGACCTGGGCCCGTTGCTGTAGTTGCTTGACTGCTGCAATCAACGGCTCAACTGAACCTACGCCGAAGCCTCCCGCCGACAAGAGTATCGTCGTTCTTTCAAGGTCTAGCCCGTGTTTCACTCGCATCTCGGTCTTATTTTTCTTTTGAGTGAAGACCGGGTCAATCGGAATTCCGCTTACCGTAATTCTATCGGAAGGAATTCCCAAAGCTTCGAGGTATGCGCGTGCCTCATCTATTGCAACGAAGTAGTGTTCATAATGATGAACTAGCCACATCGCGTGAACATCGAAATCGGTAACGATGATCGCTTGTCGACTTTTAAGCCGCTCCTTCGCTTTCAACCACGATACAATTTCTGCTGGCAGGAAGTGTGTACAGACGATCATGTCCGGGTGATAGTCACGCAGCAGTTTCACCAACGGGCGGGTATTAAGCTTGTCTAGCGCCAGACGACGGCGCTCATTTTTCCAGGGAGTATCAAGTTTGTCATACATCCACCCTGGAACTGCGGGCATTTTGTTAACGAGGTCGATGTAGGCTTTGGAGTAGAAGTGGCGGAAGACCTTGTTGGTGAAGTTGAGTACGTCCAAATGCCGAACTTCGCTCAACGGCTCGATTTCGTTAAATGCTTTTTCGATTGCCTGGGCTGCCCGAACATGGCCAGCACCAGCGGAGGCGGACAGCATCAGCACCTTCTTCAGCATGGATTTACTTTATCGTACGCTAGAGGCCTCTGCTTGGAGTGCGGTCGCTTGCTACCGCTTTGGTAAGGCAAACCTTCGCATCAGGTACTCCTAAAACCAACAACTCCCAAACGAGCTATGGCCGCGCTGGTGAAGCTGGCGTCCCTGCGGGATGGGTTCGGTTGTACTCCGAGATAAAGTCCTTCGTGATGTCAATGCTGTCATGAACATAAATCACGGGGACACGGTTGACATCTATGATGAGCAGGATCGCATGAGATTGCGCATAAGCAGTTAGCGCATTGCTGATGTCTCTTTGCAGAGGTTCGAGTATAGTTGCCATCTGCTTTTGGTAATCGGACCGCGCGTCCTCAGTCTTCCGTTTAATTTGCAGTTCCAGTTGACTTGCTTGATCTGTCTGCTGCGCTGTGAGGTTTGGTGGCTGCGTTGCTTGCTTGTTCTGAATATCAGTTCGGATCGTATTGAGTCGGGTCTGCATACCCTTGAGCTCATTATTTACAGGATCAAACTTCGCATTTAACTGTTTCAAAGCAACTATTACTCGAGTAATTCCAGTTTTGTCATCGGTGAACACGCCCGTGTCAATAATGGCGACTTGTCCTGCAGCGACAGCCGGTTGACTCTTTGCTGTGAAAGAACTGCCGCTGCTCACGAGACGTGCTTGCGCATGAACACTGACCATCACTATCGAGAGTATGAAAGTAATTGAGACCATGCGAACTAGTTTCATCACTAAAAGCTCCTTAGAAATCGTGGTCCGGAAAGTTAGGGAGAAGAATTGATACTTTGCCGTAAGTGCAACGGGTTAGACAAGCAGTAACTCGCAAGCGGCAGTGGTGCATCCAACCAAACAAGGAAGCATGTTCACCCGCAAAATGTATGCGACCTTCTGGTCGCGCAACGTGAGGCAACAAGGTCGACATTTGGCCGGGCTTATACCAGGCGTAAACCAGTATCAAGCCTGCTCCGACAATGATTATTTTTTTTGGATGCGCCACGGCGTTGAATTCCGCTCTTGAGAAGCTTGGCGGAACTCCCGGCGGGGAGGGTGCCGATTGCGGCAATTGCACTTTGTCTAAGGAAATCTCGGCGCTTAATTCAATTCTGAGCCTCACGGTCTGGGAGCCGCATTTTAGAAGCTGGACTAGCAGCTGCCAAATCCGCTCCCAGTGTCCACTGGTCGTATAAGCAAATCTTCTTGCCGACTAACTTTGGCTTATGATAGCGTTTGCAGCACTCAGTTCGGTTGCCCCCCTGACTAAACGAAACGCTTTGTTGACTCCGCCTCGAAAACATCGCTACTGGTTCGCAAATACTACCGCCGATCGTTTGAACGGATCTGGGAGGACAGAAAATGAAAATGCGCTTTAAGCTCATTCCCGTAATCGCCATTGCTCTGGGATTTAGTGCTGTGGTTATTCTTCCACAAATCATCGAAGCCAAACGCCTCAACGCGAACGCAAGTCCTCCCAGCGTTGTTCCCGTTGTGACGACGGTTGCTCAGGATAAGAGTCCTGTCATCGTCGGGGCCTCTGTCCGCAATGACACGTCAATTCCTCTACGCGAGATGAAGCAGAAACCTTTGGACTTCAGACCCGAACGGGAGGCTAACGAGAATCCAAAAGTTCGACACGGTCATAAGGACAGTCCGGACCCGGTTGTACAAACCACAATCACGGGTCCTGATCTCTTTGCAGCCAATATGCCTAGCACGGACAAAAACTTCAATGGCATTCAGTATCCGGGCGTGGCTTGCAACTGCGCGCCCCCTGATACCAATGGAGAAGTTGGAGCTTCGCAATACGTTCAAATCGTCAACGAGGGGTTTGAGGTCTTCGATAAGACCGACGGGTCTTCGTTGTTGGGAGCGTCAGGGATAAGCACTCTATGGCAAGGGTTTGGCGGCGTTTGCGAGACCAGCGGGCACGGAGACCCAGTGGCGCTTTATGACCAGCTCGCCGATCGATGGGTTATTACACAATTTGCGGGTGCGTCTGTTCCCACCGATGAGTGCGTTGCGGTTTCAACAACCGGTGATGCCACGGGCTCATACCACCGTTACGCCTTTCATCTGGGCTCAAACTTTTTCGATTATCCCCATCTCGCTGTCTGGCCCGATGGCTACTACATGAGTATGAACGTCTTCAATTCGGCAGGTACGGCTTTTTTGGGCCCGCAACCTTTTGTTTTTGACAGATCGAGGATGCTTACAGGCCTACCAGCTACCTTCATTAGTACTGGAATTACTGGTGGCTCCGGTGAAGAAACCTATCTGCCCGCAGACCTCGACGGATCGACTCTGCCGCCGCCTGGAGCACCCGCAACATTCGTGGAATGGCCGGGAGGCGGCTCGTACCGAACCTTCCACTTCCATGCCGACTTTGGTACGCCTGCTAATTCGACATTCACGTTGTTCTCAAGTCCAGGTGCTGCAGGATTTTCTGTACTCTGCCCAACGACCCGAAGTTGTGTACCGCAATCCGGCACCACATCACGGCTTGATGCAATTGCGGATCGTTTAATGTTCCGGCTTGCCTATCGCAACTTCGGTACCCATGAATCAGTTGTGGGGAACTACACGGTGAGTTCGGGCAGCGTTGCTGGGATTCGTTGGTTCGAACTAAGAAATGTCACTGCTGGGCCAGTCACGGTCGCGCAGGAAAGTACTTACCAACCTGATAGCACTTGGCGTTGGATGGGGAGTACGGCGATGGATCAGGATGGAAATATTGCTATCGGTTATAGCGCTTCCAGCGGAACGATCTTCCCACAACTTCGTTATGCAGGTCGGCTCGCTAGCGATCCAGCTAACGTTCTCGGACAAGGCGAAGCAACACTCTTTGCGGGGACAGGTAGTCAGTCTGGGACAGGTAGTCGCTGGGGAGACTACAGCGATTTGACTGTGGATCCAGTCGACGACTGCACTTTCTGGTTCACGAGCGAGTACTACTCGACAACTAGTCAGTTTAACTGGCGAACTCGACTTGGCTCGTTCCGCTTTCCGACATGTGGTGGGAACCCGCCGCCGACCCCCTCGCCCACCCCTACCCCTGCGCCGAATGCACCAAGTAATCTGAGTGCTGACGCTGTTTCCTCGAGTCAGATCAATCTGTCTTGGACAGACAACTCTGGTGACGAAACTGAGTTTAAGATTGAGCGATGTCAGGGGAATAACTGCAGTAACTTTGTTCAGATTGCGACCGTGGGGGCTAATGTCACGAGTTTCCCAAACACGGGACTAAGCCCAAGCACGAGATATCGATATCGGGTGCGCGCCTCTAATGCAGTGGGGGATTCAGCGTATTCCAATATTGCTCAGGCCAGAACTTCGAGGAATTAGAGTTTTGGCGAAATGCTTTGGGGGGCGTCTACAACAATGGACGCTCCCTTTTTTTAAAACAAACTGGGTGTCGCTCCAACTTCCACGTCAACACGCTTGATCAGTTCCTCGCCATCATTATCAGTAAAGTTTACCTTGCTGCTTACCGGATGACTCTTCATCTCTTCGCTGGGAAAAGGTTCCAACAACTTCTTAAGTTCATGCGGGTTCACTTCAATATCGAGCCAGAGTCGATAAGCTTGTTCTGGCAGAATTACAGGCATTCGATCGTGGACTGGCAGCAGGAGTTCGTTTGCGGCAGTCGTAACGATCGCACATGACTTGATGGTTTCCCGGCTGCCTTTCCACCTATCCCACAGCCCAGCAAAGGCAAAGGCTCGTTCATCCTTCATCTGAAAAAAGAAAGCCTGCTTTGCCCTCCCTGCCCTTCTCCATTCGTAGAAACCGTCAGCGAGAATCAGGCACCTTCGCTTCTGAAACGAATCACTGAAGCTGGCCTTATCGTCGAGAGTTTCAGCGCGCGCGTTGATGACTGCTTTAGGCTCCTTGCTCCAATTAGGGATCAGTCCCCAAACAAGCTCTTCCGCGTGGTCTAAACTAGTGAGAGTTATAACGGGTTGAGTCGGAGCGATGTTGTAACGCGGAGGGATGTACTCAAGATTGATACGATCGCCTAATGCCAGTCTGATTCGATCAACTGAGCGCAGTGTGAATCGTCCGCACATATGATGTTCGATATGCTTTAGCTTGTCGTTGCGTTAAGGTCCTGGAACGGAGAAATAAATCGGCGTCGTTCTGTCGAGTATTTACGCTTCCTGTTCACCGGCCGCACTTGTGGCTTCGCTCACGATTGGCACTGATGGTTCATTTACTGGCGCTCCTGGCCGCGCGTACTGATCCAAACCAAATCCTAGAAAGATGGTTGCCAAAATGAACGCCGATGAAAAGAAGTACGGAGCTGACACACCAAGTGAATCAAATGCCCAACCAAAGAACAGGGGTGCGATGATCCGCGCGACGCCACCGTAAGTCTGCTGCATTCCCATGTAGAGTCCTCGCTCTCTCGGAGCGATAACGCGAGAAAGGAGTGCAGTAACACAAGGAAAAGTGAAGGCCGTACCTAATGGAATCAAGGCAACTGCAATTGCCAACATCCACAGATTGCGCGATAGCGGCATCCCGACAACTCCGGCAGCAAGTAAAACCAGGCCGAGGCGAGATAATTTCGCTTCGCCCAACCAATCGACCATTCGACCCAGCAACAACACACGAGCAAAAACCGAAATCGAACCGACGTACATAAAAAAGTAGCCGATCGTCTGCTCAGTTACTTGAAACCGTGCGTTCAAGAAGAGTGCCAAGACCGAGAAACTTCCCTGAAAAGCACCGATCGATATTGCGTAGATCCAAATCAAACGCGAGGACGGTTCGCTGGAATGCGACATGACTCGCCAGATCGCCTGGCGGGATGTCTTACGCGGTTCGTCAGTCGCCATATGATCATTTGGATCACGTGACTCCGTCAGATAGCGTGCGGCAAATGCCATGTTGAGGAGACACAAAGCTGCAGCGAAGAGGCCAGGCGCTGCGTGACCTATTTGAAAAGTACCCGCGCCTGGAAGCAAATCTTGTTTACCTAGAGTGATTGCGAAAGAACCCAGTACGGGCCCGAGTGCAACGCCAAGATTCGTCGTTGCCGACAGCCATCCCAAGGCACGCGCTCGATCTTCGGGCGCAGTTGAGTCCGCGACGTACGCCTGGATTACACCTACTGTTCCCCCGCCCGCTCCCTGAACGACTCGAGATAAAAACAATAAGAATAACGAGTGCGCGAAACCAAAAATCAGATAAGCAGCTGCCGACGCGCCCAGCGCGATAAGTAGGGTAGGTCGACGGCCAACGCGATCTGAGAACCGACCCCACATTGGTGCGCTTAGCAGTTGTGCGACTGTGAAAGCAGCGACAATGAAACCGATGATGATTCCAATTCCGAAATGTATTCCAAATATTTGGACCCCCGAGCCGCCGAGTGTCTTTACGTAGAACGGCAACA
>DASYRR010000092.1:0-38724 GCA_036004125.1 Pyrinomonadaceae bacterium
ACTCATGCAAGGAGTCTACCTTCCCCTCGCCCTGCTTGTAGCCCATCCGTTTCATCCTGCTGTGGTGAGTGTTCCCGGATAAAAGTCCAAACCAAAAGCGGTCCTAAGTGGACCGCTTTTGGGGACCTTCAGTTACAACAAATCGAGATCTGGTGACGGGAATCAGCTTCGGGTGCCGTCAGGCGTAGCGGCGACAGCAAACGTCACCTTTGGTTATGACGCCACAGGCAATCGCACCTCGATGACTGACGGACTCGGTTCCGCGAGTTATGTCTACGATCAGCTTTCGCGGCTGACGAGTGAGACACGAACGTTCACGGGTGTGGGTTCTTACGCGTTAAGCTACGCTTATAATCTGGCAGGCGAATTAACCTCGATCACTAATCAGTGGGTGCGCAGGTGGGCTACAACTACGATCAAGTCGGTCGGCCCACGAGTATCTCGGGTTCCGGCTACGCCGGCGTTTCCAGTTACGTCAACAGTTTGTCTATGGCAATGGTCGCACGCTCTCAGTACAGTACGACAATCGGTCGAGACCTACCGAGTGGAGCATTCCCGGTGTGCTGCGCATGCAATATGGCTATGCCTGGGAGAGCAGCGGCCGAGTGGAGTTTGCCCGCAAGGTGGATGATGAGACCCTGGATCGTTACTATGCTTACGATCAAGTGGGCCGTCTAATCGTTGCGCGTTCCGGTAATGAGGCACGTTTGGCAGTGGGTGAGCAGGTGCCGCTGCTTTATAACGGTCCTTACTCGCAGGGCCACAGCTATGATCAATTCGGCAACCTGACTTACCGCGAAGGTTGGGGTGGAGACAACGCGTCATATACGGCTACCTACACGAACAACAAGCGTGAAAATTCTCATGCAAAACTGACCCCCTAATTCTCATCATGAATTGACCCCTTTTTCTAATCATGAATTGACCCTTCTGCAACAGCGTTATCGAGAGTCAGCAGGAGGGGGCACCTGTTATTACTGTGGAATGTACGGCACGTACAATTTCACCAAATCACTTCATATGGGTTATACTCCGCTAGCTCGCCCGGCCGGCTTTATCAGGCACTCAGTCAAGACAAAGACTAGAACGCGCAAGCGCTGCGAAGATTTCCTTCGCTGAGGAGCGAGTCCGATATTTACGATCGTTTGTTTGAAAACGAATCAAATCAACCTTGGGAGCAGCCGCTGTCTTGGTCGGTCGATCAAGTCGAAAGAAGCGCTGCAGGAAAGTTCGAAGTTAACGCTCATTGCCGACAGGTTCAGAGCAAACCCAGCGAGGCGCAAAATCATTTGAGTCCAGCCGCTGAGTCCGCTCCCTATCCAAGAGATCTTCCAACTTTCAGTGCGCCGCGGCTAGTCAGGTTTTCTGTTGAAAGAAAGAATTTGTGTTCGTGTTGTGAGTGAGAGCCATTCGCACACGACGAAAATTGCGCTGAACACACAGTGCGGTTTCACAACTACCCACCATCCGCCAGCTGTGAATTGGTTTTCACACCAATTCCATCCCGCGGCTGATTTCATCAACTCAATTCGCGGCAACACGGTTTCACGTGTCGCTAATTCGGAGCAAGTGGTGCGCCTCGCTCGAGGCTTGAAGGTCGCACTGCCTGGTCCTCTCACATTTTTTAAAGGCGCAGTGTGCGTTCGGCTACATGTCTCGCAACAGGACAAAGATGTCCCCAACGTCAGTTCGTTGGTGCTGAGTCGGAGCGGTCTGCAACCCGTAGCGCTTGAGGAGACTAAGAGTCGAAATGGCTAAACAACTAATAGTGTGCGTCAACGGACGCGAAAAGAAGATAGCAATAATTGAGGACGACAAGGTGTCTGAGTTCTATATCGAACGCGGAGAACAACACCAGGGAATCGTCGGCAACATTTACAAAGGCCGTGTGATGCGTGTCTTACCAGGGATGCAGTCAGCATTCGTCGACATTGGGCTCGAACGCGATGCCTTCCTGTACGTCTCGGATTTCTTCGATGAGGAAGAAGAGTTTGAACGGATCGTCATCGACAAGTCCAAAAAGGGAACTCCGGACGCCGAACACGCAGCTGCCGAGGAAATTGCACAGAATAGGGTCGAACGCGATCAGCGAATTGAAGCGACGCAGGAGCGAGTCGAGCCATTGCAAGAAGAGGGTGTCACGATTGTTGCGGAGGGGGCAGAACCAGGCGAAGGAGGTCGGCGTCGGGGACGACGTGGTAGACGACGGTCGCGTTGGGAAAAAGCGGATCAAACTGCTCCCTCGACTCCCGCCCAGCCTGAGGCCTTTGACGTACCAGACACTCCGTTTGTTTTTGGCGATCCTTCAATTGAGCGGATAGTGGACGAGGAGGAAACAGCAGCAGTCAATGGTGAGATGTTTAAGGATGCGCGACTGCAAGAACGGATCTTCGATCAAATCCACGCGGTCGAATTCAATCTTGAAGACGATTATAAAGACGCGCAAGTCGGTTCATTGCTGACTAACAGTCTGGGCGATGACTCATTTGAGCGAATTGTCGACGGCGAGACCGAAGCGGAAACAGCGGTTCGCGAAGCGCGGCAAATCCAGGAGGCTCGCCTGGCTGGTTTTGTTGATGAGGTTGCGACTGACGTTTTGCGAAGCGGAAGTTTCGAGCGAGTAAGCGACGATGAAGAAGCCGAACCAATTCCGGCGACAGCTCGAAAAGGACGCAAAGCGGCTCCACGCAGTGATGGTCAAGCTGCCAGAAGGAAACGGTCTCAATCTGGGAGTGCGACTAAGAGTGCGTCCAAAAAGAAGGCCTCGACCAAGCGCTCTTCGAAAAAGCGCGCCGATGAATCGGAGGCTTCTGAAAACTATAACGACGCGGAAGCGAGTGTGAGTGAGAGCCCGTCTCGCGCTGAGTTTGCTACCAGGAGAGGTGGTAGACGACGTCGTCGACCCAGCAAGGGTAAGCCGTCTGCAACAGCCGGAGCGGTTGAGGATTCAAAATCGGGTGCGAATGGTGCTGACGACGAAGTTGAGCCTTCGCCCAGTGTAGAAGTTCAGGACGAGCCGGTAGTGGCCACGTCACAGCCCCAGGAGATTCAAACACGACCACAGCCACGTGAACGGGAGCAAAAGGGCTCACGAGATCGTGGTGGTTATCGCGGACAGTCGCGACGTGATCGTCACCAACCGGCAATTACGGATCTGCTGAGCGAGGGCCAGGAGATACTTGTGCAGATCGCCAAGGAACCAATAGCGAAGAAAGGCGCAAGAATCACCTCGCACATCGCTTTGCCAGGTCGCTTTTTGGTTTACATGCCAACGGTGGAACACGTGGGCGTGTCGCGAAAGATTGAGTCAGACAACGAGCGACACCGGTTGCGCAAACTCATTCAAACCATTCGCGCTGAAGAAGACATCCCCTCTGGTGGTTTCATCGTGCGCACCGCAGGCGTTGGCATAAGTGAGAAAGAGCTTCGTGAAGACGTCCGTTACCTGGTTCGGACCTGGCTTGATATTCGCGGTAGTGCCGAGAAATCAAAAGCTCCCACGCTGGTGCATCGCGATTTGGATCTTGTGCAACGACTATTGCGGGATCAATTAGCAGAGGATTTCGAAGCGATACGCGTCGACTCGGAGGAAGAGTACCAGGGAATCGTTGAGTTTATTAACCGGATTCAACCGCGGATGGTGAAACGAGTAAAGCTATACACGCGCGAACAACCAATTCTGGAAGCATATGGAGTGCAAGCCGAAATTGACAAAGCGATCAAACCTCGCGTTTGGCTGAAGTCAGGAGGTTATCTCGTCATCAATCAAACGGAAGCACTAGTTGCAATCGACGTCAATACCGGAAAGTTTGTGGGCCGAGGTGGCGGACGTCTTGAAGACACGATTACCCGAACAAACCTCGAGGCGGTCGACGAGATTGTTCGGCAGATTCGTCTACGAGATTTAGGCGGCATTATCGTGCTCGATTTGATCGATATGGAAGAGCGTCGCAATCGCCAAAAAGTGATGCAGGCGTTGCAAGACGCACTTCGGAACGACAAGTCGCCAACCAAAGTACTTTCGTTCAATGACTTTGGTTTGGTGATCATGACACGTAAACGTGTGAAGCAGTCGCTCGAAAGAACCTTGTGTTCGCCTTGCCAATACTGTCAGGGTGCGGGTCTCATCAAGTCGCCGCAAACAATCTGCTATGAATTGCTGGAAGAGGCGCGGCGGCTTGCGAAGGGTTTGGACGGCGATGCGGAGCACACGCAGGTTACGCTGCGCATCAATCCTGATGTCGCGAAAGCGCTTCGTACCTCGGAGCGTGATGTGCTCGGGGAAATCGAGGACTACCTCGGCCCGATTGATATCACAAGCGACCCGGCGATTCATCAAGAGCAATTTGATTTCGCGGTAATTTAATCTGAGATCTGAATACACGCACTTTCTCTGTGGACCTCTGTGTCTCCGCGTCTCTGTGGTTTTTAGGCGCTCATTTCACCACAGAGACACGGAGACACAGAGGTCCACAGAGA
Source organism: Pyrinomonadaceae bacterium (assembly GCA_036004125.1). Taxonomy (GTDB): domain Bacteria; phylum Acidobacteriota; class Blastocatellia; order Pyrinomonadales; family Pyrinomonadaceae; genus PSRF01. The sequence continues at coordinate 4,480 of DASYRR010000092.1, forward strand.
AGCAGACTGAAGCGAGGGATGAGTAAGTTAGGTAACTTCTGGAAGACGGTTCTTGCAGGCGGTGCTGGGGTTGCTGCGTTAGCCGCGGTTAACGCCACTATTCGTCGCAAGGTGCAGGATCCGGATGATAGCGCTCTCGGCGGCACCGCGAAATTCTTTCCCTGGAAACGTGGGCAGATCTTTTACAAAGAATTGGGCTTGCGTCAGTCAGGTCTACCAATCGTTTTTGTTCATGGCATCGGCGCTGGCGTCTCGAGTTTTATGTGGCGGAAAAATTTCGATCCGCTCAGTGAAAACTTCACAGTGTACGCGCTTGACCTCCTCGGTTTTGGTTTCTCTGATAAGCCAGCAGCATCTTACTCCCCGGATCTCTACATCGAGTTGATTTCTGATTTTATTCGTGAAGTCGCGGGCGGACGTGTAAACGTTGTGGCGAGTTCCTTGGCAGCGTCCTATGTCGTCCGCGTAGCTGAGGAGCATCCCGAACTTGTGAATGCGATGATTCTCAACGCTCCGGCGGGATACGACACCTTAAGTGCGCGACCCGGAATGGCGGGCGCTGCATTTTATGGGTTGCTGCAATCGCCCGTGCTCGGCACATCCTTTTACAACGTGATGGCCAGTGAACGAAGTATTCGCGATTATGCGCGTCGAACGCTGTTTTATGACTATCGTCGGGTGACCAATCGCCTCGTTTCAAACCTGTATGCAACTAGTCATCAACCTGGTGCTCAATACGCAATTGCCGCTTTTCTCTCGGGCTATCTGAACACGGACATGCGCGCAGCGTTCTCACGACTTACACAACGCGTGATTTTGGTTTGGGGTAAACAGGATCTGAGTACTCCAATTTCGAAGGCCGATGCGTTGTTGGAGCTGAATCCACGAGCGGAATTAGAAGTGTTTGACTTCTGCCGCATGATGCCTGAACAGGAACATCCGGAACGGTTCAATGAATTGGTGAAGAAGACGTTTGCGGGGAAATCGAAGGTCAGGAGTTTTGGACGATAGAGTCGTTGTGCTTTGAGGTTTGTGCTTAGAGAGCAGTCAAATGATAACCGTCAAATGATTTTTTAGGGCGAAGCACAAAGCTCAACTCACGCCATCGCCATCTCGGGCTGCTTCCGATTCACATGCTTATAGAGGATGTCTCTTTGCTGAGGAGTGAATCCCGCTTCGCGAATCAGAAACTGCAGCATCGCCTCATCCGCACGGTTGTGAGCGCCGGCGGCAGACACCACATTCTCTTCAATCATGATCGAACCCATATCATTTGCGCCAAACCTTAAGGCTACTTGACCCAGTCGTAATCCCTGGGTCAGCCAGGACGACTGGAAGTTTTCAATATTGTCGAGAAATAAACGCGAGACCGCGAGCATCTTAAGATAATCCACACCCGTCGGTTCATCTTTGATGCGCCGACCAAGAGCCGTGTTCTCACGTTGGAAGGTCCACGGAATAAACGCAGTAAAGCCACCCGTCTCGTCTTGCAGATCACGAATCCGCTTGAGATGGTTGACGCGGTGCTCAATGGTGTCCCCAATGCCGAACATCATCGTTGCTGTCGACCTTAGACCAACGCGATGAACTGCGCGCATCACTCCCAACCATTCATCTGTTGTGCATTTAGTTGAGACGCGTTTCCGCACCTCGTCGTCGAGTATTTCTGCGCCACCTCCAGGCAGACTGTACAAACCCGCAGACTTCAGCCGTGCCATGATCGTTTCGTAATCCAGTTTGGAAATCAGATGAATGTTGTGAATCTCGGGCGGCGAAAAGCAGTGCAGCTGAAACTCTGGATACTTTGTTTTGAGAGAGCGCAGCAAGTCTTCATACCACTCGATGCCGAAGTCTGGATGTAAACCACCCTGCATCAATACTCCGGTTCCGCCAAGCGCAATCGTTTCATCGATCTTCTGACAGATTTCGTCAAACGTTCGTACGTAGGTATCGGGGGCGCCAGGTCGTCGATAAAACGCGCAGAATGTACAAACCACGTTACAGACGTTTGTGTAGTTTACGTTGCGATCGATGATGTATGTGACGAGGTTGTCAGGATGTCGACGCGCGCGAATTTGATCTGCCGCAGCGCCCATTGCCGCGATGTCGTGAGCTTCGAGAAGCTCAGTGGATTCTTCGACCGACATACGTTCGCCTGCTAGGACGCGGTCCAGAATTAGCTGCACGGTTGTTGGGTTCCTCATAACGATTCAATCGAATACTAAGCTATGGTTTCAGGGTTTTCAAAGGCTTTAGTTCCGAAAGCAGCCCGTGTTTGTGAGCAAGCTGAAAATAAAGTTCCAATCCTGACTGCAGTTCGTCGTCGAGTCTGAAACAGATGTTCTCGTCAAGATATTCCTTAAGGGATTGGCGGGAAAGTCCAAGCAGTTTCTCATACTGCGCGATGATCTGGTCCTTCATCCCTAATCCCTCATTACAAGCCGCCGCGAAATCTATGTGTCTCGCATCCTGAATTGCTTCGTCTCGAACCATCCACATAGCGAAAACGAAACCCAGTCTCGTGTAGTTTCGCCATAATTGAGCCATGTCCCAGACTTTCAATCCAGTTCGAGGGAAGACCATCCCCGGATCACCAATAATCAATGCGGCATCGTTCTGTTCGAGCATTTCCTGCAAGTTTGGGGAATGAGTTGTCCAAGTGGGTTCATGTTCCAGGAACTCGCGGAAGATGACTTTGACGAGGGTTGCCGAAGTGCGTGACGATTCATCCAACGCCACACTGCGTATCTGGTGAAGTTCGGCATGTCTGGATACGAGAACTACACTGCGCACTTCCTTTTTGGACCCAACGCACACATCGGGAACCAATAGGCCTGCTGGAATGCGTTGGTATTCAATGACCGGAACAAGTGCAGCTTCAACTTGTGATTGGGAAAGTAAATCCGCACATCGGGCGGGCACAGCCTCAATGAAGTCTATACGGCCGCGCATTGAGCCATGCAGAAAACTCCAAATCAAAGGCGCAGAGTTTAAGTAACTTGAGGCGGCGATTCGTAAGCGAGGGGAGTTGCCGATGCGACGATCCGTTAAGACGTGATTGGTTTCCAGGGTCAACAGATAGATGCTAATGGATCGGTCAAACGCTGAGCAAGCGAGCATGCCTGCATGAATTGACACGCTTCTTTGGTCACCACTACTATCGGCAGTGTTACCTGAAACAGGTCGTGCGGAACCCGAAGTACCAGCGGCATGGTCCGGGTTGCGCAAGTAGCCCGGTGCAGTAGCCCGACTGTCAAGGAGGGCTCCGATCTTCGCACCGTGGTTGTCCTTGGATAAGCCCTCCTTGACAGTCGGGCTGCTGCAGGTCTCAGAGAATCCCAATGCCTATCTACGATCTTACGGTTCCGCTAACCAATGAGATGCCTACGTACCCGGGTGATCCTGGAATTCAGATTCGTGATCACTACAGTTTAGCTAACGGTGATCCGGCGAATGTGACTCATCTCAGTTTAGGTGCCCACACTGGAACACACGTTGACGCTCCCGCCCATTTCATTGAGGGCGGCGCAAGAGTCGAGTCACTACCATTAGACATTCTGATCGGTACAGCTCAGGTGATTGAGGTACCGGAGATCCATTTGTCCATCAGTAAAGAATTCGTCGAACAAAATTGCGAAGCCGGTATTACACGCTGTTTGTTCAAAACCCGGAACTCTGGTTTTTGGCGAGACGAAACCGGAGAGTTTCGTCATAACTTCACCTATTTAGAACTGGACGCCGCCCAGTCTTTAGTAGATTGCGGCATTAAGCTCGTTGGCATTGATTATCTTTCTATCGAACAGTTTGGTCAGAAACAGCACCCGACTCACTTGGCTCTTCTATCGCACGGCGTAGTTATCGTTGAGGGTTTGAATCTTTTGGACGTACCGGCAGGTACCTATGAACTGATCTGTTTGCCAATGCGGATCCGTAGCGGCAAAGGTGATGGAGCACCGGCACGCACGGTGCTTCGCACTCTTGACTAACCATGGCACCTGCTAAGCGTGACAACCCACAGTATCGCGAGCGCGTATACAGTATCGTGCATCGAATACCTGCTGGCAGAGTTATGACCTATGGTCAAATTGCGGAGTTGCTTGGTGAGGGTTACACGCCGCGAACTGTGGGATTCGTCATGCACGCATCGCCCGAAGGCACGCCGTGGCATCGAGTGCTGAACGCGCAGGGTGGATGTTCGACTTTGAACATTGTGTTACCTCATGACAAGCAACAACGTTTACTTGAAAGCGAAGGGGTTGTCTTCGATAAGAGTTCACGCTGTGATCTGCAAACATTCCTGTGGGTACCAAAGTCACGCTCGAGGCGAACACCCAAAGTAACTTTGTACAAACGTAAGGCTAAAAAACCCGTCAGAGGAGGCAAGCGATGAGCTCCGACAATGTGCAGAGAGTTCCTTACGCAGTGAGTCCCCCACGCTACTCTGTTTCTCATCAAATGGTAACCACGGCGTTCGAACTACCGAACTATCGAGTCGTGCAGAACCTCGGCGTGGTGCGAGGCATTGTTGTTCGCTCTCGAAACGTCTTCGCAACACTTGGCGCAACGCTGCAGACAATTGTAGGTGGCAACATCACTGTGTGGACAAGTCTCTGCGAACAAACACGCAAAGACGCGTTTGACATCATGATTCAACATGCGACTGAAGTCGGTGCTAACGCAGTCGTTGGCGCCCGTTACGACACGACTGAGTTGTCGACCGGTGTCACTGAAGTACTGGCTTACGGAACTGCAGTTATCGTGGAGCCGACAAACCCGGGCGAAAGCTACCGTTCATGAAGTTTTCGCAGTTATCAGACGCCCAGCGGCATCGAATCGAGATTGCAGTTAAAAACCTCGCCTTTGGGAAATTGCTGGGAATTGAGTTGGAGACAGTCGAGCCGGGCATCGCATCTCTGACCCTCGAAATCACAGACGACCTAAGGCAGAACAACGGCGTAGTTCACGGCGGAGCCATTGCTACACTTATTGATTCTGCCACTGCGTTCGCACTCATTCCGCTCCTCGATGACGGTGAAACCGCCACCACTGTCGACCTATCGATTAGCTATCTTCGTCCATTACGAAAGGGCCGGGTCAAAGCCTCAGCGCGGGTCCTTCGCCTCGGCTCCCGAATCATTGCGCTATCAGCGGAGGTCTTTGATGATTCCGGAAACCTTGCTGCAACGGCACTTACATCTTATTTGCGACTCAAAAAACGCCCAGAAATTCTCATAGACAGCTAGTTGTTTATCAATGTAAAATGCGTTTGGTCGAAGGTCCGGCCGCCCAGCTGTCGACCACTCCCGCCCGAGCGAGCGCTGCTCTCGCTGCTGGTAACGCAAGCTAAATGTATTCCCTTTACCACTCCCTTCTCGCTCAACATCCGCGTCAGCTCACCCCGCTGAGGTGTGCTTCATCGACCATCACCCAACTCCACCGCTACTTCGAAGAGGTGGTATTGGAAAACAGTCTAGGGGCACTCGTAATCGAGAGTCTGCCAAAGGTCGAGGAACGGACTGCTCCAGAAACGACTCGAATGCGCGAACTCGTGGAGGCAGCCAAGAACGTCTTTCTGTTTGTAGGTGCCGACGATGCGCTCTCCCAACAAATGCTCACCAGGGGAAAAGAGAGTCGTGAGGCCGTGGTGTTTGAACAGGAGCAGGATGCCATCTCTGAGCGTTTCGTGATAATCGCCGATGCCCGGTTCTCGGCGTTGCTTGCTACATCTACGGATCCTTCCAACTCGGAATCTGGTAGTGGTGATCTGGTCGTCTGGACCTTCGAACCGGATGTTGTCTATTCGGCGTTGGAGTATTTGATGGCCAGGATAACGGCGGAACATCCACTCCACGCGGCTGCGTTCGCCAGCGCCGTTCGCGTTTCGATGCCTAAAGCAACCTCGTTGCAGTTGACATTGGGAGTCACTACGAAACTGGCGCGTTTGCTTCAGAAACACGCTGAACGAGAGATCGCCGTGAACCGCATTGCCACCGCAATTCGAAACTCACTAGACCTCGATAGCCTGCTAGCGACCGCCGCGCATGAAGTTGGACGAGCTCTCAATGTGAAGAGTTGCGCCGTCCAGGTTGAAGGCGCTCTCGTTGGCAAGACCAGGTGTAGTTATTATTTTCGCACTGAGTCTCAAGTCACTGAAGACGAGAGAACTGAATTGTTCGCGGACATTGAACTGGTCCGCGCCTGTCTGGCGAATTCGCCTAAGACATGGGTGATAGATGGAGACGACACACACGACACGGGCGTTTGTGCTCAGGCGGCGGTTCCCTTGATTTATGAGGGCGCATTCGTCGGATTGCTACTGGTTGAGTCAGACGATGCATCCCGCGTTTGGGCCGACAATGAGTTGCTTCTGCTGCACACAGTGGCCGAGCAGCTCACTGTCGCCGTCAAGCAAGCGCATCTCTTTTCGGAGCTCCAGGTGCAGGCGCTCACGGATGGTCTGACCGGATGTCCCAACCGGCGCGCCTTTGAGATGCAACTCCAGAGGGATTTGCACCTGGCCACTCGTATGCGGCAGCCGCTGTCGTTGGTCATGCTCGATCTCGATAATTTCAAGGACACTAATGATGAGGCTGGGCATTGCGCTGGAGACGACGCCTTGAAAATTGTTGCCGACGCACTGCGGTCGGAGTTGAGGGCAGTAGATAGTGCGGCGAGATTTGGTGGTGATGAGTTCGCAATCATCTTACCTCAGGCTAATCCTGACGGCGCATTGATCGTTGCTGAAAGACTAAGGAAACGAATCGCTGAAACACAGATACCCGGGTTCGGTCAAATAACAGCCTCCTTCGGCATAGCCAGCTTCCCGGTGCACGCGTCGTCGCGCGACCTTTTAGTTGTCGCCGCCGACCTCGCCCTCTATGAGTCGAAGAACGGCGGTCGTAATTGTGTGAGTATGCCCGCGACTGAGTCTTGCGACGTAGAGACGAGCGAAGAGTTCAGGCATGATTTACAAGCCACCGAGACTATTCAATAGCTGCATTAGTTCGCTTCTAATATTTACGTGCTTTGTGCGCCTTCTTCCCTCCGGAGGAGGGATATGTTTATAGCTTGGTGCACCCCTGACTCTTTTCGCTCCGTCAGCGACATGTTCAAGCGTGCATTTCAGTTGCGCAGAAACATCGCGCTCCTAACGGAGTGCTTTTCTATTGGGCCAAACCAGCTATAAACATTTTGCTCCTCCGGAGCAGATCGCGGATTCCAGATTCCTCCGCATTTGGAGTCTGCGTATCAGATCGCGCATCATACCCGCAATAGATCCTAGTTAATTGCAAGCAGGGCTTTGCGGCATTTCCAGTATGGATGATCTGAAAAAATTTGCGCGTTACTTTCGTCCATACAAGCTCTCATTAATCCTTGGCATCGCTTGTATTCTCGGCAGTGTTCTCTTCAGCGTTTACGTCCCGCTCATCGTGGGTCAGGCAATCGACGCTAATTGGACTTATGTCTCAGCCTCACGACTAAGCATTTCAGCCCTAAAAGTTCTGGGCGCAAGTATCACCAGCGGCGTCTTTCTTTTCCTGCAGCGACGCATACTGATCAACATGTCGCGAAATGTCGAATACGATTTGCGAAAAGATTTCTATGCCCACCTGGTTGATCAACCGTTAACCTTCTTTCATGAACATCGCACCGGCGATTTGATGGCGCGCGCGACAAACGATCTGTCAGCCGTCCGGCAATTAACGGGGCCGATGATCATGTATTCGTTGCAAACGCTGTTTGTGGTGCTAGCCGTCCTGCCGCTGATGTTTAGCATTAACTGGTGGTTAACACTGCTCCTGTTCGTCACGATGCCGCTGGTTTCCTTGACCGTAAAATTCTTTGGTCAACAAATTCACACGCGCTTCGAAAAGATTCAGGAGTTTTTCGCGGACATTACAGCCCGCGCGCAGGAGAATTTCACCGGGGTTCGCGTTGTTCGCGCGTATGCGCAAGAGGCCGCTGAGATAGCCGCCTTCAATGACCTCAACAGGCAATACGCGGAGCGGAACCTGAGCCTTGTACGCCTCGACGCGATGATGCGCCCTTTAATGCAATTCCTAATTGGTGTTGGCTTCGTGTTGATAGTGTGGGCTGGAGTTCCCTTGGCAGTGCGAGGCGAAATAACGGTTGGGGAATTTGCCGTCTTCAACATGTATCTGACGCGCCTGATCTGGCCGCTGATTGCACTTGGTTATGTGGTCAACCTTTACCAGCGAGGTACTGCGAGTCTGAAACGACTGAACGCGATCTTTCAAATCAGACCAGCCGTGTCGGATACTCCAGGCTCCCGCACTCAGCCGCCAATCAAGGGCGAGATTGAGTTTCGAGATCTGACCTTCGGTTATGGACGGTCGGATGAACCCGTGTTGCAGGGCGTCAACCTGACAATTCAGCAAGGGCAGACTGTGGCGTTGGTTGGCAGAACCGGCAGCGGTAAGTCGACAATCGCTAACTTGATTCCCCGTTTGATTGAAGCGCCGGACAACACTGTGTTCATCGACGGTATTCAGGTGAAGGATTATCCGTTGGCTCAACTGCGAGCCAGCATCGGATATGTGCCTCAGGAAACCTTTCTCTTCAGCGATACGCTGAAAGGAAATATTGCTTTTGGAGTTGAGAGTGCCGAGCAAAGCGAGATTGAGTGGGCTGCCGAGGTTGCGGGGTTATCTGAAGACGTTGAGGGATTTCCAGACGGATTTGAAGCATTGGTTGGGGAACGAGGTATTACACTTTCAGGCGGTCAGAAACAGCGCACGGCCATTGCCCGGGCCGTGTTGCGCCAACCGAAGATCTTGATTCTCGACGATGCCTTGTCGTCGGTAGATACATACACGGAGGAGAAGATTCTGGGCGAACTTCGCGGTGTAATGCGTGACCGTACAAGTCTGATTGTCTCGCATCGTATTTCAACCGTGCAAAGTGCCGACGTCATTTGCGTACTGGACGAGGGCCGGATCATTGAACAGGGAACTCACGGCGAACTTCTGGCTCTCAATGGCGAGTATGCCGACCTTTATGAGCGACAACTACTCGAGGAAGAACTGCAAGCAACCTAAATCCTAATGGCAACGGCAGCAAAACAATTTCACGAAGAAGAGTCGATCGGAAAGACTTACGATTTTCAAGTTGCGCGCCGGCTGCTCAAATACTTGAAACCTTACGTTCGCTTCTTAATACCTGCGCTCGTGCTGACGTTGGCGCTGAATCTCCTGGGAGTCCTGCAGCCAAAGTTCACTCAGTATGCAATCGACTGGTACATCCTGCCGCGAAGACTGGACGGTTTATACATTCTGGTTAGCCTTTATTTCGGCGCGCAGCTGTTTAGATTTGTCTTCTCTTATTGTCAATCCATATTGCTGAACAGCATCGGTCAATACGTGATGTTTGATATTCGACGTGAACTCTATGACAAGCTGCAACACCAGGAGATCGCTTACTACGATCGAAACCCCGTCGGTCGCATCATGACGAGGTTGACCACTGACGTTGATGCTCTGAATGAATTGTTTACGCAGGGGGTTACGGATTTACTGGGCGATCTTGTAATGATTGTCGCGATTGTTTCAATGATGCTCTGGATGGACGTCAAGCTCACTCTGGTGACATTGTTAACTGTTCCGATGTTGTTCGCTGCCACTACCTGGTTTCGCAAGGGAGCGCGCAAGGGTTATGACATGGTGCGAACCAGGATTGCTCGGATCAATGCTTTCCTGCAGGAGCATTTCGCCGGTGCCCAAACGGTGCAGATCTTTAACGCTGAAGCAAAGTCATTGCGGAAGTTCGACGAGATTAACGACGATCATCGACGAGCGAATCTGGATACTATTTTCTATTACGCCGTCTTCTTCCCGCTGGTCGACCTTATCGGTGCCGTAGGCATTGCCCTGATCATCTGGTATGGGGGGTACCGAGTGCTGCAGAACACTTCGGAACACACGGTTTTGACCTTGGGTGCGTTGGTGGCGTTCATTCAGTACTCAGGTTTCCTCTTTCAACCCATTCGCGATATTTCAGACAAATACAACGTGCTGCAAGCTGCTGTAGTAGCTTCTCATCGAATTTTCAGAACCCTGGATCTTCCTATTGCGATCTTGAATTCGCCGAAACCCGTGAGGGCGGAGCGAGCGCGTGGACACATCGAGTTTCAGAACGTGTGGTTTGCTTACAAAGATGAAAACTGGGTGTTGAAAGATGTGTCGTTCATCGTCGAGCCGGGCCAATCAATCGCTTTTGTAGGTCACACCGGGTCAGGCAAATCAACGATTACGAATTTGCTCATGCGCTTCTATGATGTTCAACGAGGACGAATACTCCTCGATGGTGTTGATTTGCGCGATTGGGACCTAAAAGCATTGCGCGAGAATTTTGCGGTTGTGTTGCAGGAGGTGTTTCTCTTCAGTGGAACAATCGCCGGCAATATTCGACTTGGTCGCGACGAGATTGGTGCAGAACGTGTTGAGTGGGCCGCGACAGAAGTGCATGCCGATCGTTTCATTGGTCGTCTCAAAGGTGGGTATCAGGCTGAAGTAAAGGAGCGAGGAGCGGGGTTGTCGGTTGGGCAAAAGCAACTGATCTCTTTTGCCCGAGCACTGGCATTTGATCCGGCGTTGCTGATCCTGGATGAGGCTACAAGTTCCATCGACACGGAAACGGAGCAACTGATTCAACGCGCTATTGAAAGAGTAATGCGCGATCGTACTTCGATTGTCGTAGCTCATCGGCTTTCAACCATTCAGAATGCGAGCAGGATCATTGTGCTGCATCACGGGGAGATTCGTGAGCAGGGGACGCATCAGGAGTTGTTGCTGCAACGCGGACTGTATTGGAAGCTGTATAAGCTGCAGTATGCAGATGGATCCTCTAGGGATGCATCGTCCTCGGATGAGGAACGGGGCGATGCTGAACTCATAGCTAGTCAGTTGCAGTTTAGTGAGTAGTGTCCGATAAACTTCAGGAACTCTGATTAAGTACCTTTCAGCTTCGGGCCTCCTTGGAGTGCGGGGACTTGTCACCGCTTTGTTACAGGGCGTTGTATTCTGAGATTGCTGTAACAAAGCGGTGACAAGTCCCCACACTCCAAGGAGGCGCCCGAAGGATGGCGAGCCTGAGTGTAATAAGGAGCCTTGGAATTGCGACCACGACAGGCTAAGGCTTATCGGACATTTCTACGTTGGTTTATTGAATCGCTTTGGATCTATCGTTACGTTGAGCTTAATCTCCGTAAACTTCCGCAAGACACTGAAGGTGGGATCGATCGCCGATACGCGAATCGTAAACGGCAGCTTGAGGCCATCTACTTCACGATAATCAGCAAAATCAACTTGCTCTGGATAAGTTGGGACTCTGGAAGTCCTTTAAGTGCCGAGATGTTCTTTTGTGTTTGTTCCACTGTTGGCTCGATGGGTGCGGCGGTTAATTGCGCCGTCTGTGGGTTCTGAGCTGAAGTGTGATTAAAGGCGAAAATAAGCGCGGATCCGATGGCAGTGATTAACAAAGCGTAGCGAAAGAATCTTAGTGGATGATGAGACATACGCCGTTAACTCCTTAGTGGCAGTAAGGTACTTTTGATTTCCAAATGAGAATAACAGCATCGACTAGGTCGACGCCAAACCGGTCTGGATAGTGCGCAGACACTTAATCACGTTACTCAACGCCAACCAAGAATCACGTGGTATATTGGGCTCGCATCTCACCGGATATGCATTCCTTCGCACTCAATCGAAGACGCTTTCTTCGTAACGCGGCCACAGCTGGAGCCGGCGTAGCGCTCACAAGCGCCCTCCCATCACGATTATTAGCCGACACAAAGCGCACGCTCTATCCGGTCAAGGTATCTCGTGAACGACTTATTCGAACGGTTGTGGGATTACGACCGTATCGACCCGATGGCTTCCTGGTTGAAGCGCAACGCCTTGGCGATAAAGTATTAGTTCACCACTACGGGCATGGCGGGGCGGGTATCACCCTGTCGTGGGGCAGCGCGCACTTAGCTTTGGAGTTGGCAGGACCCGCCGAACAAAGACATTGCGCCGTTCTTGGCTGTGGTGTTATTGGCCTCTCAACAGCCCGGCTATTTCAACGTCGTGGAGGTTCAGTAACGATCTATGCGAAGGCCCTCCCGCCGGAAACGACTTCGAACATCGCGGGCGGCTTTTGGTTTCCGACTTCTGTTTACGATGGACGAACCGCTACTCCCAAATTTCTCGGACAGTTCAATCAAGCCTGCCAGATCGCTCATCGAGCTTTTCAATTGCTGGTCGGACCTGAGTACGGCGTGCGCTGGATTGAAACCTATGAATTTCTCGCTGGACCTGAACCTTCAACCACCGAATTTCCAGGAGGCTCGCAGCTCTATCCAGAAATGCAGATGCACCGGGACGCGAAGCGAATTTTCGGGAGGGACAATGTTAGGCAATTCAGCACAATGTTGATTGAACCGCAGACTTATTTGAACGCATTGCTGCGTGACTTTTATATCGCGGGTGGAAAAGTTGTCGTCAAGGAGTTAAAGAGCCGAGAGGAGATTGCGCAACTGCCGGAGATACTGATTTTTAACTGCACCGGGCTTGGGGCAAGGGACCTAGTCGGCGATCAAAGCCTGACTCCTGTTCGGGGCCAGCTTGAAGTTCTTTTGCCCCAACCGGAGATCGACTATTGCTATCTGGGCGGAGCGTCCTACATGTTTCCGCGGCGCGATGGCGTCATTCTTGGCGGAACTTTCGACCACGATGTCTGGTCACTCGAACCCGATCCGGATACTGTCACGGGTATTCTCGAAGCGCACGCCGAGATTATGAAAAGAATGAAGAGGTGAGAATATTTAAGGCAGATCTCAGATTTACTGGCTTTGCTTCAAAAGTTGGTTACGACGGTAATGAGTTTCGTGTTAGTTCGTGTGACTTCGTGGATCGTTTCTGTTCTCTCGGGAACCTAAGACGATCCACGAAACCACACTAATCAACACGAATAAAATACTCTTGACTGAAGCTAATTCTGACTTTTGAGGCAAGGCGAGATTTACCTGTGACGTTCCGCTGGATTCCACACTAATGCAGATATTAGGTGCATTTCTAATTATGCTGAGCGCAGTTTTATTAGTGACCTTTTCTTCGAGCACTCAGTCTGGCTGGCGTAACTTATCTCAAAACTACCGCTTTCGGGAGAACAATGGACCAAAGCAATGGCGATTTGTAACTGCGAGAATGGCAAAGGAAGGTAGACTTTCAGGATTCAGAGCAGCACTCAACATTGGCGCTGATAAGTTGGGACTCTATCTTTCGGTTTTCGCGCTCTTCCGTCTGTGGCACCCGCCATTGTTCGTTCCTTGGAGCGATTTGACGATACATTGTGAGTCTAACGAGATTGAATTTCACTTCTCTGGTTCGCCAGATGTGGTGCTCCAGCTAAAAAGGGATCTTGGTCAGGAGATACTTGTTCATAGACCCAAAGGCAACCCAGCCGTTCTGCAGAGCAAATAGCGCTGTCATCGGAGTGTCATGTCAGAGACCAAGCTCTTATGCGGAATAAGGGACGCCATAAGCAAATTCGTAAATCTGAAATCTGCAGTCACCGAAGGACATCCACCATGAAACAAAGTATAAGGCCAATGCTCATGGTAATTCTTTTGAGCTTGCCTGTTTACAGTCAAACTCTGCCAAACGAAACACCCTCCAAGTTTGAGCCCACAAACTATGGGTTCGACTACACGCGACGTGAAGTCATGATCCCAATGCGTGACGGCGTGAAACTCCACACCGTCGTGCTCGTTCCCAAAGGCGCGAAGAACGCCCCTATTCTCCTGACCCGAACTCCTTACAACGCTACGGAACTGACAACACACACTCAGAGTTCGCATCTCGGTCCCAGCCTTGAGGGTTATGACAATGCTACGGATGTCATTGTGGAAGGAGGATACATCCGCGTTGTCCAGGATATTCGCGGCAAGTATGGTTCTGAGGGCGATTACGTAATGAACCGACCGTTGCGCGGACCGCAAAACCCTTCGAACGTCGATCATGCGACTGACACGTACGACACCATTGATTGGTTAGTGAAAAACATCCCTGAAACGAATGGCAAGGTTGGTATCCTCGGTATCTCTTATGATGGCTTTCTTCCATTAATGGCGCTGTTCAATCCCCATCCGGCTCTCAAAGTCTCCGTTCCAATGAACCCGATGGTTGATGGGTGGATGGGCGACGACTGGTTTCACAACGGCGCCTTTCGACAGTTAGGAATGAGTTATATCTACGATCAGCAAGCAACTCGCGCGAACGACATCAAGTGGTGGACAAGCCACCACGACGACTATGACATGTTTATCGAGGCGGGCTCCGCCGGCGAACTGGGCCGTCGTCGTGGGCTTGAGCAAGTGGGCTTCTGGCGCAAGATCCTCGAACACCCAAGCTACGACGCGTATTGGCAGGATCAGGCAGTCAACAAGTTACTCGCGAAAGAACCGTTAAAGGTGCCCGTCATGCTAGTGCACGGTCTGTGGGATCAGGAGGACATCTACGGCGACATCGCTGTCTATAAAGCCATCGAGCCAAAAGATACTGGTAACAACAAAGTCTACCTTGTTCTTGGCCCGTGGTATCACGGGCAGCAGATTCGCGAAGGAAGTTCACTCGGAGCGATAAAGTTTAATAGCGACACATCGTTGTATTTCAGGCAGGAGATCTTGCGGCCATTTCTCGATCACTATTTGAAGGACGATGCACCGAAGATGGATGTCGCGCCCGTTACGGCTTTCGAAACAGGCACGAACAAATGGCACCGCTTATCATCTTGGCCGTCGGGCTGTTCCGGGGGCTGCACGGTTAAGGGAACGCCCCTGTATCTGCATGGCGGTCTGGTGGCAAGTTTTTCTGCGCCCAAGGGTAGTGGACCCTCGTTTGAGGAGTATGTTTCCGATCCGGCCAAACCGGTACCCTTTCGCGCTCGACCATACGACCCGACGACGTGGCGGATTTGGTTGACTGATGATCAGCGTGAGCAGTCGGGACGTACGGATGTGCTGGCCTACAAATCTGAGGTGCTTAGGACGCCAGTGAAAATCAGCGGTGAGCTCATAGTGAATCTCTTTGCCTCAACGAGCGGAACAGATTCTGACTGGGTAGTTAAGGTCATCGATCTATACCCGGATGAAATTGCCGCGCAGCCAAACATGGGTGGCTATCAGTTGATGGTTTCGGCCGATGTACTACGAGGGCGGTATCGAGAAGGATTCGAAGTAGCGAAACCAATCGAAGCTAACAAACCGCTGAAGTACCGCTTCGTGTTGCCAACTGCAAATCACGTGTTTCTGCCTGGACACAGGATAATGGTGCAGATTCAGTCGAGCTGGTTCCCACTGTACGATCGGAATCCGCAGACATTTGTTAAGAGTATTTTCTGGGCCAAGCCGGAAGACTACAAGGCAGCAACGCAGCGAATCTATCATTCGGTTGGTCTGGAAAGTTACATTGAATTGCCGTTAGTCACGAAACCGTAAACCTTTGCATTTTGAAGATGCACTGTCCTAGTTTGGATTTCTCTGCGCAACCTCTGCGTTCTCTGCGTCTCTGCGGTAACCTGTACGGTGACCGAGTGAAAACCGCAGAGCAGAGAACGCTGAGGCTGCAGTGAACTGAGTCCGATACGGAGCGACTTATGAAACTTCACATTACGCTCACCGCACTCGTATTGCTGATTACGGTCTCACCCACCCTTGCAAAGGACGACATAACCAAAGAACTAATCACTTCCAATGGCAAGACCCGAGCGTACTATCTCTACATTCCGTCTACGCTCAAACCAGGTTCAACCGCGCCATTGATTGTCACACTACACGGTTCGAATCGGACCGGGGTGACGTTGGTGGAAAAGTGGAAAGACCTTGCTAAGAAGGAAGGGATTATCCTGGCGGGGCCAGACGCGACAGCTTTACGCGGTTGGGCCTCTCCGCAGGACGGCCCGGACTTCTTAAGGGATCTCGTTGAGGAACTAAAAACAAAATATCCGATAAACGGAAAGCGAGTTTATCTCTTCGGTCATTCTGCGGGCGCTTCGTTTGCCCTTCAAATAGCACTAATGGAGTCACAATACTTTGCGGCAACCGCGATTCACGCCGGAGCGTTGACGAAAGACGACATGGAATTGATCGGTCTGGCAAAACGTAAGATTCCGATCTCGATTCAGGTCGGCGACAGCGATGAGTTTTTTCCGCTCAGAATAGTTCGCGAAACAAGAGATGCGTTGAAGACAGCTGGATTGCCAATCGAGCTAACAGAAATACCAAATCACGACCACTGGTACTACGACCAGGCAGCTAAGTTCAATCAAACCGCGTGGGAGTTTCTGAAGAAGGTGGAACTCGACGCAGAGCCTCGATATCAAAAGTACAACTGGAATGATTGAGTGTCATTCCGTCCTATTCCCAAAACGAGGCACTGTAACCACGAAGTTGCTGTTAGCTGCGATTGAGTTTGTTGCCGCTGCTGTTGGGTTGGTCGGCGCGCGGAGCAAAATCGGCACACAAAACTCCCAATTACCTCCACTTCAACTGCAATGTTTCTAAGCCAAAAAGCCATCATCAATTTGGAACCAGCCAATATGGTTGGCAAAGACAACGAACCGTGCGACGTGGCGCTCTTTAGCATCATCGAGACTGAATGGCCTGAGATAAAGGCAAGTCTGCAAGTCAAACTTCAGAACAGCCGTAGCAGTTCGTCAGAAAACAATGACAGTCGACAACAAACCTAACTGGATGAGGGTGGTGTTACCGCTCGTGGCCGTTCTTATCGGAACGTTGCTGACGGCTCTCGCGTTTCTTCTCGCAACCTTCGCCACTGGTGCGTGCCATTGTTCCCGACCGATTGTAGTCGCATTTCCGTATGCGACTATTCTGTGGAGTACAACCAATCACGAATCACTTGGTGGCGCATTGATGGCGTTTCAGTTTCCCGTTTATGCGCTACTGATTGCATTAGCAAAGAGTAAACCCATGAGAGTTCGTTACGCGTTAACCCTGATGACGATCCATATCGCTACCATCGCCATTGGCATGTGGCTCTACAAACCCTAGAAACATGGTCTTGCAAACGTACCACTCGTCTCAGGTCACCTTGTTTCTTACCTATGCGATTCTAACGTCGCGGTCAATTGTTGTTAGAGTCACGGCGGCTCTGGTGATTGTTCAGACTATTTATTTTGAAATACTTTCTCTGGCATGATTTCGTTACCTCTACAGCGGGGATTTTGCTTGGCTTCCTGGCCGCCTTTGTTGCTTCGAGAGTGACCAGAAAGAAGATCGCCTTGATGTCTGAGAATGGCCCTGCCGAACAACCGCACTCATGGTTTGAGCAACCAAGTGACCAGCAATGTGAAGCCTCGAGAAGAACTAAGAGCTGAAGCATACCGGACTCAGCACCATGCGTTTTCGGCGCCTAGTTGAATTCACCATCATCAATCTGTTAGTCCTCGTATCCTCGGTTCTCGGCCTTCCGCAGGAACCGGCAGTAACCAATGCCGATAATCCACGTGGTTCTCTGATAGAGGTGCGCGACAAACATCGGGCTTTGCTTTTGGTTTTTCGTTCGAGGGTACTTGACGCGAGTGACAACGAACGGTCCATTATCGAGCAAGTCTTGAAGGCCGACCCGTCGCCAAGAGGCCGGAATCAATGGGTGTATGGTCAACTTGCTAAGAAACTAAACTCTTACATTCAAAAGTATCAGAGCCTAAGTGCCGCCCACGAACTAAGCGATGCCGATTACGTAATCTACTTCAACATAATTGAGTACCGGCGAATTCTCAATACCATCTATCCTTATGGGGAGCTTTTCGTAATCGTCAAGGGCTCTCCCGAGCATAAACAACCTCCACGAGTTATCTGGCGGGCGAAAAAGATCTTGTGGGCAGGTGATGCAATAAGTAACCTCATCAAGGAACTGAAAAGCTTGCGTGGCGAGATTTGAGACAGGTATCTGGCGAATTCTGATTGTTTTTGCAACCTGATTATGTCGGCAACGTGTACCTTAGTTTGGGTGAGACGTAAGCTGAAACTTTTTACAACCCCGGCTCACTAACCCACCGGGATAATGCTGTTAGATCCTTACCATCCGACTCGAGTGCCTTCAATTCTTCGTCGGATTGGCAAGGTGCCAGGTTAGGGGATGTACTCTCACCGATTTTGCGCTCGAGAGTGTCGACCTTATGCTAAATCGAACTTTTCTTCCCGGAGTATTGCTTCTCACATTAGTCTTTTCTACCGACGCTCAACAAAACACCGGCTCGATCAAAGGTACTGTGACCGACCAGCTTGGTAGTCTTGTTACTAATGCGCGCGTCATTCTCAAAGACGATCGAGGGTCTACTACAAGTATCACGACGAACTCAGTAGGTAACTATGAGTTCAAGAATTTGCGCCCAGCGTTGTATGAGCTGCGAGTTATGTCTCCGGGCTTTGTGGTCTATGAAGAGAAAGGCATCCTCGTTGAGGCGCGGCGGGTAACTACTGTCGAGGTTCAACTTTCAGTGCAACTCGAGGAACAGCAAGTCACCGTTGACGACCGAAGCGTCAGTACGGATGCCGACAACAATGCCAACGCGATCGTATTGAGAGGTCGTGATCTCGATGCCCTTCCTAACGATCCAAGTGCGTTGGCCGCCGCATTGCAGGCCTTGGCGGGCCCGCCCGACAATGAGGGTGGTGGCGCGCAGATCAAAGTCGACGGTTTCTCAAATGGTCAGATACCACCCAAAGAGGCCATTCGCGAAGTAAGAATTAACAATAACCCCTATTCTGCGGAAAATGAGTTTCCTGGTTTTAACGGAATTGAGATCTTCACGCAGCCCGGTTCTGACAAGTGGCATGGCGGCGCAAGTGTCGACTTCAACGATGAGAGTTTGAACTCTCGAAATCCTTTCACCACTCGCCGCGCTCCATACCAACAAAGATCTGTGGGATTTAGTTTGAGTGGTCCGGTTCTGAAAAAGAGAGCGTCGTTCTCAACATACTTTAGCCGCTACGTTAGCGATAGTAATTCAATCGTCAACGCCACCATTCTCGATCCGGTGACCCTCACAGCTTTAGCGTTGAACCAGTCTTTTGTCACGCCACAAAGAAATACCTACGGAAACGCCAGACTCGACTTCAAGCTCAACAAGAAACACACCGTTGTGGGTCGCTTCTCATATTGGTTATCGAATCAGGACCTGCAAGGTATTGGTGGCTTCTCTCTGCCCACTCGTGCATATAGCGGGGAACGTAGCGAATACAACCTCCAATTAACGGAGACAGCGCTGCTGAATGAGAAGACTGTAAACGAAACGCGACTGCAATTCTCTCGCAGCACCTTTCACCAAATCAGCGCATCTGCGCTGCCCGGTTTGAATGTTCAAGACTCGTTCTTTGACGGCGGTTCGCAGACTGGTTCCGCGTCGAACCTGCAGAGACGGGTGGAGGTGCAAAACTTCACATCGTGGTCAGTAGGTAAACACTTCGTCAAAGTGGGTGGGCGACTACGTTGGGTGGGACTCGACAGTGTTGCACCTGGCAACTTCGGAGGTACCTATACGTTCGGCGGAGGCCCCGGTCCAAAATTAGATGCCAACGATGAGATCATTCCGGACGATAAAGGACAGCCGCAAATTATTCAGTTGGGTAGTCTGGAGAGGTATCGCCGAACACTTGTTTTCCAACGACAGGGTTTGACACCGACCGTGATCAGGGCGCTTGGTGGTGGCGCGACGCAATTCTCAATTGCGGGTGGCGATCCAAAGGCGAAAGTTGGCCAGACGGATGCTGCGTTCTATTTCCAGGATGAGTGGAAAGTGACTCCTCACCTTACTCTGTCACCCGGTCTTCGCTATGAAAATCAAAACAATATAAGCAGCAACTTCAACTTCGCACCTCGACTGAGCTTTGCCTGGTCACCAGTCTTCGCGAAAAAGAAAGTCGAAACTTCTACAGCAAACGAGACCAAGTCGCCAGTTACCACAACATCAGGTGCGGCGACTACGACCGCCGCCCCTGTCGCTCAACCGAAAGGACCAACTGGGGCTCCTAAGACTGTATTCCGAGGTGGCCTAGGTCTCTTTTACAACCGCATCTCTGAAGACGTCACTCTGCAGGCATTGAGATTCGACGGTACAACGCAACAGCAATTTCTAGTCACTGACTCAACCGTTCTCAATTTGTTTCCTGTCGTTCCCGCAGTGAGTTTGCTCGAGGCGTTCTCACAACCTCAAACTCGACGCACAATCTCCGATGAGCTCAGCCCGTCGCGTTCGTTTCGCGCAATGTTCTCGGTCGAGCGACAAGTAACAAAGACTCTCAAACTTTCCGCAACCTACTCGCATTCACATACCGTTGACACTCAGCGCTCCGTAAATATCAACGCTCCTCTGGGGGGAACCTTTATCCCGGGTGATCCTAATAGCGGGCTGCATCCTCTCGGAAAGAACGCAGGGAATCTTGTCCAATATCAGTCGACAGGGCGCTCGATAGGAAATAGTGTGAACATAAATTTCAATGGCAGTGTGCGGAAGGTAAATTTTTGGGGAGGGTTTAGTTTTGGCAAGTCACGAAACACGGACGGCGGCAATAGCGGTTCACCGTTTGATGCATACGATTTTGGGCACGAATGGTCGCGTTCCAACTTCAGTTCACTCGCCTTTATCTACCTGGGTGGATATTACCAGGCGCCCCACGGGATTAACATAAACCTCTTCACCGTTGGGAATTCTGGGCAACCTTTTAATATCACAACCGGACGAGACACGAACGGCGATACAGCCTTTTCCGAGCGTCCAGCCTTCGCTACCGATTTGACTAAGGCTGGCGTGGTGGTCACGCCGCTGGGCGTGTTTGATCCTAATCCCACTCCAGGGCAAGTGATTATTCCGCGAAACTTCGGGCGAGGACCAGGATTCTTCTCGGTGAATCTTAGCCTTGAGAAAGTATTCAAATTTGGCAAAGCGATCGAACCCAAATCGCCAACTGCGCCGTCCAAGACCACTGACGCGAATGCGGCGCAACGACCACAACCCAAACCGCCAGTGCAGAGACCTTACACACTTGGCTTTTCCCTTTATACGAGCAATCTCTTTAATAGAAATAATCAAGGCACGCCGATAGGCAACATGGCGTCACCCTACTTCTTGAAGTCTGTCGGTGGTTCAAATACCTTTATCTTCGGATCAGGTGGTGGATCCGGAGGGAACCGCTTGATTAATTTGCGAGTAAGGTTCAACTTCTAATTCGAACGCAGTTGGCGAATCTAAAAAATGCTGACACACATTGTCGTTTGGAAATATCGCGCTGACGTGGAGCAAGAAACTAGAGACGAACACGTTGGCCTTTTGCGTAGCCTCGCTAGCATCATTCCCGAGGTGAACAGTCTGACGGTCGGTTTCGATACTCTCGGACTTCCGCGTTCGTATGATACTGGCTTAGTCGCGATCTTCGACGATCGCTCAGGTCTGGACGCTTATACTGCTCACCCGGATCACGTCAGTGTTGCTAACTTTGGTCGCAGCATAAGTGAACACGTTGCCTCAGTTGATTTCATAAGTTAACCACAAGACAAGACTTGTTTTTCCGTGAGAGGATGTCAGTCCTGTTGGGACTGTATATCAATGGTGACGCGCGCCAAAAAATCTGTACTGATAGTTGGCTGTCTGATTCTGCTGTCGCAGATCCCCTTTGCTTACCGGCGTTATAAGCTTGGCCGATTGAACGCTGCGATACAGTCAGTTAACTCGAGCCGTCGAAGTTCAAGTAACGTCGATGAGTCAGGGGCGTTCGTCGAATACCAGGGCGTCATACATGTTCATTCATTTTTGGGTGGACACAGCGCCGGAACCTTTCAGGAGATTATTTCTGCGGCGCAAACGAATCGCTTGCAGTTCGTGATCATGACTGAGCATGTGGAGACTCAGATTGACACCTCGGCCATGACATTGAGGGGAATTCATGGTGGAGTGTTATTTGTTAGCGGCAACGAGGTAAGCACAAAGACGGAAGATCGTCTGTTGGAGATACCTGGGGATGCTTCTTTAGGGGTGTCGGACAAGCCCTCCAACACGGACGTTCTTGCAGGTGCACGGACTCGCGGCGCGTTGTCGATCATTGCATATCCGGACGAATTCAAGGGTTGGGAGAATACTTATGACGGCATTGAGATCTACAACGTTTTCACCAATGCGAAGCGTATCAACCGGTTCGTCGCTTTCTTCGACGCGATCTGGTCTCATCGGAGCTATCCAAGTCTGGTTTTTGCCCACTATTTACAACGCCCCACTGATAGTCTAAAAAAATGGGACGAACTGCTCTCGCACAATAAGCTCGTTGCGGTTGCAGGTAACGATTCGCATTCGAATGTGGGGATTAGTCTTAACGATAGTAGTGGAAATGAACTAGTGGGGTTGAAGCTGGATCCCTACGAGACGAGTTTTCACCTGGTTCGCGTTCACGTTCTTATTCCTCGTGGCAAGTCTTTGGATGTAAACAGTCTGATCGAGGCAGTGCGAGGCGGACATTGTTTCATCGGTTTCGATCTTTTAGGAGACACATCCGGGTTTAAGTTCGAGGCGCGCAACTCTTCGGGCACACGCATTCAAGGGGACGAAATTCCATTTCGTAATGAAACCTATCTCAAAGTAACGTTACCGGTTTCAGGTCGTCTAGTTATCTTTCAAAACGGCGGCGTGGTTCTGGATGAAGTCGGAGTAACTTCAAAAGAGTTCAAAGTGAATGAGCGTGGTGTCTACAGAGTCGAGGCTCATTTGCCTCAGTTAGGCCAGTCGTTGAGCGAACAGTCGTGGATAATCTCGAATCCCATTTACGTGAGGTAGACACCATTCGCAGGTCGATGAATTGGCATCAAATAAGTCAGATTGGAGGGGTGGTCTCTAAAAACGGTTTCGCCCCACGGGCTGCCCTGCTAACTGCCCTGTGGGGCGACGAACCACGTCGGAAAGCTCCGACTTTACTTGTTTTCGGAAGCGGTGCGTACGTTCACCGGAGTACTGTAGGAAGTCTAGTGTTTGACTTCTCGCTCCTCTCAGCCCGAGTGTATTTGGGGGGAAAGGAGTCAGCCTTCCACACACTGTTTTTTCAAGTCCCTTCAGTCTAAGTGGAGATACGGGAACTGTCAAGAATCAGCTTGACCGAATTTGAACAATACAAGCTCCAAACAGACCAAAAAATCAGGGAAAGCTCCACCAAAACGCAGATGGAAATCACCATACCGGCGCCACAAAACTTCAATTTTCAGCGAACTATGATCAGCCACGGTTGGTGCGAACTCTTGCCATTTTCCATGAATCAGAAGCGTTGGGAATTGACCCGAACGATCGACTTGGGCCTCCGACCTCCCGTCACGATCACCATGACCGCTCAAAAGCGACTGATACGCCTGAAACCTTCTCGCAAACTAGCCCAAAAGGATGAGGCCCAGATCATTCGTGACGCGCGACATATCCTGCGCCTGGATGACGACTTGGAGGGCTTTTACCAGATCATCCGCGAGGATCCGGGCTTCACTTGGATTTCCCAACAAGGTGCTGGCCGCATGTTGCGCTCACCTACAGTTTTTGAAGATTTGGTGAAGATGATTTGCACCACGAATTGTTCCTGGTCACTCACTGAGAAGATGGTGACTGGCCTCGTTGAAAACCTCGGCCGTGAAGGTGCCGACGGCGGAAGAACATTTCCTTCGCCTCAGGCAATGGCCCTGATGCCGGTCAAGTTTTTCACTAATGAGGTTCGTTCCGGATATAGGGCTCCGTACTTAAAAGAGCTCGCTGACCGGGTCGCCTCTGAAGAACTGGATGTTGAGGGATGGCTACACAGCCCCTTATCAACCAAAGAACTCATCAAGGAGATGAAACGCGTTAAAGGTGTAGGCGACTACGCAGCCGAGAATCTGCTTAAACTGGTTGGGCGATACGACGGGCTCGCGCTTGATTCCTGGACCCGCGCGAAGTTTTTCAAAGTCCGAAACAATGGACGAAAGACGACCGACAAGAAGATTGCTCGTTATTACTCCCGCTTTAACGAATGGCGCGGCCTGGCTTTGTGGTGTGATATGACGCGCGATTGGATGTAGTCGTGGTTCCGATATGCTTCTGGCTTGTCGGCCGGTTCATGTCCAGGTGTCTTGTTGGTCACGCCGACAAGCTAAAGCATATCGGACATTAAAATCGAGAAGCACGTGGCGACGAGATGAACGCCACGTGCTCCTGTTAGTGGGGGAGTTAGCTTTTACGAACTACTTGTTGAAGACGTAAGTGCTATCTTGAGCACCTTGCGGACCGCCTTCACTATGACGAACGACTGTCAAGACTTTTCCGTCAGCTGACAGCGACAATTTCTCAGTAGTCGTGGTGGTGACTTCTGCGCCATCCTGATTCTGGAAGGTGTTCTTCGACACGAATTCGAGAGTGCTGCCATCGCTTGACCACGTCGCCTTTCGGGTGACTTTGCCGCGACCCACATCAGCTGTCGTTTCACTCCCATCGAGGTTAAAGGTGCGTGGACCACCAAAACCACCCATACCGCGACCGCCACCGCCGCCCGGAGGAGGAGCACCCGCTGGAGGAGCACCCGCTGGAGGAGCACCTGCAGGAGCGCCACCGGCCGGAGGCGGACCGCCACCAGGTCCACCACCCATTTGACCACCAGTTACTTTCTCTTCAATGGTGAGCGTTTTATCGGTCTGCGCGATTGTCCATGTCACACTATCCGCGCCCTGCATTCGTCGGCCCAACCCCTGACTCTTGCTCTTATCGAGTGTCCAGGTCCCAGCGAAGTTTGGGGCGGCGGCATGTACGGCCAGAGTAAATATGAGAGCGCTCGTCAGACACAAAGCGCTAAGTATCTTTCTCATTCAAGATCTCCTTCAGAAGTATTCGATTTTGTACCTAAGACGCCGCACGCTAACCAAAGGTCATTTTCTTCGGGCTGATCGCACCCCGGCCAGCGAAGCAACTCAGACAGTGAGTGGAGTCTATCAAAGTGAATCTCAGAAAACTGTAAGGAACTGTAAAGAATTGTATAGGGAAGGTAAAGGTTTGCTGACAAAGTTAGTTGGTGTCTTTGAGGTAAGGAAGTTCGGAACGAGGATGGCGTAATACATCGATCGTAATACGAGAATATGAATTGACTACTGATTATTGTGAACAGCAATTCGTGTACTTTGATTTTTGTCATAAGAAATCTGCGAGTGGTGTTTATTCTCAGGGAGCAACTAATGAAACCAACTTTTTGATGGTGACGTGAATCGCAACCAAGGTGGAAATGGCCATCATAAAAATTGGGAAACAGGAGCTTGCACAACGAAGGACCAAGCGGTGCTTTAGTAGTAAGCTGAACCAAGGAACAGGAGAGGTGTGATGAAGTCAATCGTAAGTAGGATAGTTGTAGTTTTAGTAGTTGGCGCACTGACAAGTGCGGTGGCGTTGGCTAAGGTCCAAAAACACAAAGTGACGTTTGAAAACGATACCAAAGTTAACGGCACTCTTGTTAAGAAAGGGACGTATGATCTGAAGTTTGATGATCAAACGAACCAACTATCGATTGTCAAGAATGGCAAGACCATTGCCCAGGCTATGACACGTTTCGAACAGCGGGATAAAAAGGCGGCAGACTTTCAACTGCGCTCGACTGGCAGCGGTGACGAGTCTCAGCTCATCGGCGTTACTTTCGGCGGCTCCGATAAGAATGTGGTGGTTACCAACAACGGTGCCTCCACGTCCGGAAGCAACTAAACTGCAAGCGCTTTTTAAGCACAACGCCTCGGAATCGTTGATTTCGAGGCGTTGTTGTTTTATGTCCGATATGCTTTAGCTTGTCGATATAGTCGCGAAACTGGGCCACAGATGAACACGGATGAACACGGATCGGAAAGAAGGAAAATTAATTCGAGAACGACCATCTTTTGGCTTGCGCTACAGAATTTTAGTAGTTGGTCTAATCTGTTTCATCCGTTTTCATCTGTGGCCGATTGTGGTTCTTAATCGCGATCGCTTACGTTAAGATGAATCAACATAAAAACTCTACGCGGAGCACAGAATGAACTACAGACAATTTGGGCGGATGGAGTGGAACGTCAGCGATATGGGTTACGGCATGTGGGGAATGGGCAGTTGGTCCAACTCTGACGACAACGAGTCACTCGCTTCCCTGCAAGCGGCAGTGGATATCGGCGGCAATTTCTTTGACACCGCTTTTGCCTACGGCGAGGGTCGTAGTGAAAACCTGCTCGGTCAAATAGTCAGATCAAACCCTGCAAAACGCCTTTACACAGCCACCAAAGTCCCTCCGATGAACTCTCAATGGCCCGCGCTGCCGGGTTCTACCCTGATGGAATCGTATCCACCGGATCATGTCGAGGAATTTGTCCATCGCAGCCTGGAGAATGCGGGTCTCCAGCAGTTTGATCTCGTGCAGCTTCATACATGGAACGATGAATGGATGCGTGACGATCGCTGGTTCTACAAACTTGACGATCTGCGAAGCCAGACACTGATCAATGCCATCGGACTTAGTATCAACCGTTGGGAGCCGTGGAATGGATTGCAGGCAGTTCGTAGCGGACAGATTGATAGCGTCCAGGTTATTTACAATATTTTCGATCAGAATCCGGAGGACGACTTGTTTCCTGCATGCAGGGAGATGAAGGTTGCGGTGATCGCGCGAGTACCTTTTGATGAGGGAACGTTAACGGGCACCCTTACGAAGGAGAGCAGGTGGCCCGAGGGAGACTGGCGCAACCACTATTTTTCTCCGGAAAACCTAAATCCCAGTATGGATCGTGCCGAACAGATCAAAAAGGTGCTGGCCGAATGGAACCGAGAACGCTCGACCAGGATAACGATGCCGGAGCTTGCATTACGATTCATTCTCAGTAATCAAGACGTCGCGACTATCATTCCTGGCATGCGCAAAGTATCTCACGTTGAGTCGAATGTTGCGGCCAGTGATGAAGGACCATTGCCGGAAGAACTGTTGACAAGATTGAGAGAATTTCGCTGGGTCCGTAAACCTGCGCCATGGTCGGATTAGACTCCTTGGAGTGCGGGGACCTGTCACCGCTTTAGTACAGCGAGACGCAGAACTCAGGTACAGCGAGACGCAGAACTCAAAAGCCTTTTCTTAGGATTGCAGGTCTCGCTGCACCAAAGCGGTAACAGGTTACCGCCCTCCAAAGAGGCGCCCTAGCTTTTCATCTCAAGCGTCCTTACCAAAAACGCCCAGCGGTCAGCAATTTCCTCAATGGTTTTCGAGGTAGGTTTCCCAGCGCCATGGCCTGCCTTGGTTTCAATTCTAATCAGAACAGGAGCGCTGCCAGCTTGTGCGGCTTGTAGTGTCGCCGCAAACTTGAAACTGTGACCGGGCCAAACACGATCGTCATGATCCGCAGTCGTCACCAGGGTCGCTGGATACGATGTTCCTGGCTTGATATTGTGCAACGGTGAGTAGGCATAAAGAGCTTTGAAGTCCTCCGGATTCTCCGAAGAGCCATAATCAGAAACCCAGGCCCAACCGATCGTGAACGTCTGAAAGCGCAACATATCCATTACGCCAACTGCCGGCACCGCGGCTCCAAACAGTTCCGGACGTTGAGTCATCGCGGCGCCGACCAACAGCCCGCCATTGCTACCGCCGCCAATCGAAAGCTTTGGAGTGGAGGTGTATTTGTTTTGGATTAACCACTCAGCCGCGGCAATGAAGTCGTCGAAAACATTTTGCTTTTTGAGTTTCATTCCGCCCTGGTGCCAGTCTTCACCATATTCACCACCGCCTCGTAGATTGGGCTGTGCGTAAACGCCGCCCATCTCCATCCAAACCAGATTGCCTACCGAAAATGCGGGTGATAGAGAAACGTTGAAGCCACCGTAACCATAGAGATAGGTCGGGTTGTTTCCATCGAGTTTGAGACCTTTCTTGTGAGTAATGAACATGGGAACGCTAGTCCCGTCCTTGCTCGTATAAAAGACTTGTTTCGTTTCAAAATCACCTGGATTGAAATCTACCTTCGGCTGACGAAAGACACTGCTTTTGCCGGTCATCTCGTAGCGATAGATTGTGGTTGGTGTGGTGAAGCCAGTGAACGAGTAGAAAGTCTCTATGTCAGTCGATTTGCCGCCGAATCCATCTGCCGAACCAATGCCGGGAAACTGAACTTCGTTGACCAGCTTGCCGCTTGGGTCGTGAATCCTGACCTGCGTATAGGCATCCTTAAGATAGTTAAGGATGAAGCGGTGATTTACCAACGTCGCTGTCTGCAACGACTCTTTGCTTTCTGGAATTACAACCTTCCAGTTTTCGCGCGCTGGTTTCGTGATATCGATCTCGATGATCTTGCCGCGCGGCGACTTCAAATCTGTCTGGAACCAGAAACGTGCTCCTTCGTTACCAATAAACGTGTAAGCGGCATCGAAGTCGTCGAGCAGTCTGATTACTGACTTGTCGCTATTCTTTAGACGTTTGTAATAGACGCGGGTTTTTGTGTCCGTTCCCTGGTAAACCGTAATAATGAGATAGTTGCCATCTTCGGTAACAAAACCGCCAAACAACCAGTCTTTTTGGTCGGGACGTTCATAGACGAGTTGATCTTCACTCTGCGTCGTACCGAGTTTGTGAAAGTAGACTTTTTGAAAATAGTTTGTGGCCTTCAGTGAATCGCCTTTAGGCTCATCATATCGGCTGTAGAAGAATCCGCTGTCATCGCGCATCCATGACACACCCGAGAACTTCACCCATTTGAGATCATCAGACCGATCCTTGCCGGTTTCGACGTCACGAACCTTCCACTCCTGCCAGTCTGACCCCGATGCAGACAAACTATAGGCCAACAATTTTCCATCATTGCTGACTTGCATTCCGGATAGTGCAACTGTGCCATCCGTCGACAACGTGTTCGGATCCAAAACCAGTTGAGGTTGTCCATCCAGCGAAGTAACTGTGTAAAGAACACTCTGGTTCTGCAAGCCACTGTTGCGTGAATAGAAGTAACGCTTACCCTCCTTGAACGGAACGCTGTACTTTTCGTAGTTCCAAAGTTTTGTGATCCGATCCTTAATAGCTGAGCGTGCTGGGATAGCCTCCAGGAAACCAAAAGTGAGCTTATTTTCAGCAGCGACCCAATTGCGCGTGTCGTTTGAGTCGAGATCCTCCAGCCAGCGATATGGATCAGCCACTTTGACGCCATGATAATCGTCAACCTGAATTCCCTTTTTTGCCGGCGGATAAGTGTTTGTTTTCATCATCTGCTGCGAAGCACCTGTAGTCGAATTTTGCGCGCGAACGCCAAGATTGATAGCCACTGCGAAGAATAAGAACAGACAGACACAGGCGATGACGCGAGGCAGTGAGTAAGCAAGCATTTGATGGCTCCCCTCAGATTTTGGTGACGCAACGCAGGTTGGTTTATTAACGGGAAACGGTGAAGAGTATACAGAGCAGGAATCAGGAAACAAAACAGGCAGTCGTAACCTAATTTGGAGTGAAACTCGGCACCACCAAACAGAGGTGGATTCAAACTTGGAATAGCAACGCAATGCGAAATCTCAAAGACGTAACCGCTTCGCGGTAAAGCATTGTTTTCTTGCTAAATCAAAGGTGCCTTTCTAACTTGACCTCGCCTTTCGCTTATCTTGATGCACACCGCTGTGGTTATCCGAATCGAGCTTAGGTGTAACTACGGTTGAGTGTTAAGTCCTGACCGTGTATGTTGCACCCCATTCGAAAGGAGCTGAACCCCTCTATGAGCAACGGACGATCTGAAACATTCATGGCTGGTCTAGCATTAGCAGTGGCGATCATCATTGCCACAACAATTGGTGGCTGGTTTTTCGTCAAAGGCAAACGTGGAGATCAGACAATCACTGTGACCGGTTCCGCCCGACGTCCGATCAAATCTGATCGGGTTATTTGGCGGTCGGGTATTTCCTATCAGGCTTCTACGCTGTCTGAGGCCTATCGTTCGCTTTCCGAAGCCGTACCGCGAGTGAAATCGTATTTGGTCGCTAAGGGAATTGCCGACAATCAGATTACGGTTTCGTCAATTTCAAGTCAGACCTTGCATGGGCGATCAAGTGACGGTAGCGAGACGTCGGAGATTACTGGTTACTCTTTGCGTCAGGAACTGGAGGTGCGGTCGACCGAAGTCGATAAGATTGCCCAGATCGCTCGAGCAGCGACTGAACTGATCAACCAGGGCATTCTGATCGAGTCGATGGCTCCAGAGTATTACTACACGCAACTTGGAACGCTAAAGATCGAGATGTTGGCTGAAGCGGCAAAAGATGCTAAGGAGCGGGCAACGCAAATCGCAAAGAGTACAGGCGATACGATTGGCAGTGTCCGTTCGGCACGAATGGGCGTTTTGCAGATAACGCCAGCCGGTTCAAATGAAGTTTCGGATTCTGGGATGAACGATACCTCATCGATCGATAAGGAAATCACCGCGGTCGTGAATATCGGCTTCGCTGTGGACTAAAGATATGCTGCAATTGAATAAGTAACTTCGTGGAAGGGCGCCTTCTTGGAGTGCGGGGACTTGTCACCGCTTTGGTACTGAGCGCCGTTGAATTTGGCGTCTCGCTGTACCAAAGCGGTGACAAGTCCCCGCACTCCAAGGAGGCGCCCGTCTCGATGGACTCGTCTTCTATTAAAAGGTGTTGACAACTCAAGCCTCGATCGGTGAATCTAAACCACCACTTGCCGCCCCCCGGCGAGTTATTTTGATCTAAAACTCTCCTGTCAACATATGAAGAGAAATTCCCCTATTGCGCTGTTCGTCGTCACTCTAACTCTTTCTGGCATCCAGGCTCAGGCGCAGAGCAATACGCCAGATCCCCAAACTCGCCCGCGAACTGTTTCGCAGGTCGCACAACAAAACAAGCCGCAAACCCCGGCTGAGTCGTCTACCAACGTGCCGGCGGCTGCTACCGCCACCAATGAAAGTGCGAGTGGACCCCTTAGTAATGAGGCGGACAAGCGAACTGCAACAGCTTTAACCCAGCTAACACCTGGCGTCATTCAAGCTCGTATTAATGAAGCACAGCGGCAACTGAAGTCGAGACCGTTGGCAACGGCAATGACCACTCCCTCAATCGAGTTTGTCACTGTGGCTGCTCTCGACCGCCAAACATTACGTACGCATCTCATTACGCTTTCGAAGGAAACGTTTCTGAAAAAAGGCGCAGAGATAACTTTGCCCAGTTCGCTGGGCACGCCTTTGACTATTCGAGTTTTGAGAGCCAATGGCGTTAACACGGCGTTGAATGTCTTTAATTCAGAAGGTCGCGCGTTTGTTCCATTGCTCGTCGAGTATCCGATCGAACGCAACGGACTCTTTCGCGAGATGGCGTATTACACCTCGGCGCATCCAGCCTTGCTTTCCGGGGATTTAGTGAACTCCGGTCAATCGTACGTCCGGGACATGCTTGAACTCGCGGTGAAGCGCTTGCGCGAGAGAGGCGCCGCAATATCACCTGACATCGTTAATGTCGCGGAACGACTGCTTATCGTCGAACACATCGACCACGATCGTTTTCGGTCCGAGAATCGGCTAGCGCTCTATGATGAGATTTATTCACTCTACGCACTTAACGAACTGGGTACGTATCGCTATTCAGTTAGTACAGCCGGCGCTGGCGGCATGGTGCAGATGATTCCCTGGGCTTACAACCTCATCCGCCAGCGGCACCCGGGCGTGGGATTAATTCCAGACTTCGTGACTGCGATGCGGAATCATGGAAATGCTCTACAAGCAATGCTGCTTTACATGCAGGACACCTGGAATGATTTGTCCGCCAATGATGACGTCAAATACGCCCTCAACGCAAAGCTCGCGACGATCAGTGAACTGATGGCGGCAGGTTACAACTCAAATGCGGCTAAGCTTCCAGGATACATTCGACGCGGTGGTGAAGATTGGAAAACGTTGATCCCGCGAGAGACACAGATGTACCTGCAGATATATAAATCCTTTGAAGCGCTCGTTCCCATGAAGTTGCGAACGACTGCCCCGATGACCGCTGGGAATTGAACTGCTCTGTGCTGGGAGCGCAGGCGTCTCGCCTGCCGCCCGGTCACCATCACGCGACCTAAAACATCAACTCTCCTGGCTGGGACTCTTGCAGGCGAGGACGCCTGCGGTCCCAGCACCGAGATCCGTGGTGGTCTTAAGGCGCCACTAAAGGGTAACTCTAGTTTTAAACGCTTCGCCCGGCTGCATATCCCGAAGCCCAGGCCCATTGGAAATTAAACCCACCAAGGTGACCGGTAACATCGACAACTTCGCCGATGAAATAGAGGCCGGGTACCTTCCTCGCTTCCATCGTTTGCGATGAAAGCTCGGTAGTTGAAACTCCTCCGGCTGTGACTTCGGCTTTCCTGAAACCCTCCGTGCCGGACGGAGTGATCTGCAACTGGTGAAGTTTGGTGGCGATCCCATCCAACTCACGGCGCCCATACTGTCTTAGAGGTTTTGAGATCGCGTGAAGCTCGCACCAGGCGTGCGCGAATCGTTTAGGGAGGTAACGGGAGAGAAGAGTTGTCAGTTCAGTCGGCGTGCCCTGATGTTCCCGCAGTAGTTTGATTGCGGCTGAGTCGGGAAGTAGATCGATGACTATCGGTTCCTCGGGTCTCCAATAAGACGAGATTTGCAGTATGGCCGGTCCACTCAAACCGCGATGTGTGATCAGGATATTTTCGCGAAATGATATACGATCGAAACTGACTCGAGCATCTATTGATATTCCGCTCAACTTCCTCAGCTTATTCAAGAGATCTTGATCGAGCCTTAAGGGCACCAGCCCCGGTCGGGCGTTCTCGATTTGCAGTCCAAACTGTTTGGCGATGCGATAACCAAAGTCGGTTGCTCCGAGTGGTGCAATCGAGAGACCGCCCGCGGCGATCACAAGCGAAGCAGCGGAAAATAGACCTTGGTTGGTCTTAATTTGAAATGCGTCATCTTTGGCAATGCTCTCGACCTCGCAGCTGCAACGGATTTCAACCCCAGCATCTGAGCATTCGTTTAGCAACATGTCGATGATTTGTTGGGAGCTACTATCGCAGAAGAGTTGCCCCAGCTTCTTTTCGTGATACTGGATGCCGTGCTTTTCAACCAGATCGATAAAGTCTCTTGGCGTATACCCTGCGAGGGCTGACTTGCAGAAGTGAGGATTAGCAGAAAGAAATGCTTCCGGAGTTGTGTGCACATTGGTGAAGTTGCAACGTCCACCTCCGGAGATGGCGATCTTTTTGCCGACACGATCTGAGTGTTCAATGACTAGTACCCTACGACCGCGTTTACCCGCTTCAATTGCGCAAAGGAGTCCGGCTGCCCCACCGCCAATGACGATCGCGTCCCAATGAAGAGGTGTGTCCACGGATGTCAAAGATTAAGAAAGAACAAGTCATTGAACAATGTTTCGCTCGATGCGTCGATCGGGAACGAGCCACATGACTGCGACTAGCACATACAAAGCAAAAGCCAGCCACGGTCGAACAAAGGAAAGGGGAATGGCAATCAAATAGAAGACAATCGATATCTTGCCTTTGAAATCTGAACCGAGAGCAGTTGCCAGCAAAGAAGATGGGCCATGTAAGCTCAGCAATGATCTGACGAGAACGAAATACGCAATCGCCGCCAGGAGCAAGATGATTCCGTAGAGCGCTACCGGCCATTGAGCAAAGTGCGTTTCTCCCACCCACGCCGTGACAAAAGGAACCAGCGAAAGCCAGAAAAGAAGGTGCAGGTTAGCCCATAGAACACGGCCGTTGACGTGTTCTGCTGCGTGCAACAAGTGATGGTGATTCGTCCAGTAGATTCCCAGGAAGAGAAAGCTGAGGAGATAGCTAAACACAATCGGAATCAAAGGCCGCAATCCTTGGATACCTGGATCATGTGGCGGTCGCAGTTCGAGGACCATGATCGTTATGAGAATGGCGATTACGCCATCACTAAAAGCTTCCAAGCGGGAAGTGGTCATTATGATTTCAGATTGCAGATTGTCGTTGTCTCAGTGGCGGTATGCGGCGCTGCCAGAAACTACACCATCCGCTTAGCTTAATGATGTCGCGACACCTATGATAAAAGATCACTGCGGATGTGACCACTTATGACAGTCCCAGCGCAACCGTCGCGAGCCCCTCCTTGGAGTGCGGGGACTTGTCACCGCTTTGGTACAGCGAATCTCACCAGGTACAACGCCCTGTACCAAAAGCGGTGACAAGTCCCC
>DASYRR010000093.1:0-5187 GCA_036004125.1 Pyrinomonadaceae bacterium
ACAGGGCGTTGTAGATTCTGAGATTTCGCTGTACCAAAGCGGTGACAAGTCCCCGCACTCCAAGGAGGCGCCCGAAGGATAACGTACCCAGTGACACTTAATCAGACCTTCCTAAAGTTTATCGGACATCAAATCCCGTGCAACTGGTAGCAGTAGTTTCACCTGCTCCTCCGACAACTCCGAAACGTACGGAGAGATCGGTCCCGTGTGGGCAATTCCCGCGAGCTGAGTAGCGTGATGCAACACTCTCGCTGGCCCCCACTCGTCCCGCAGATCTTCAAGCGGAATAAACTTCTCACGAATTGCCGCTGCCGCATCAAAGTCGCCTGCCAGTAAACACTCAAGTAGACTTTGACTCAAACGCGGAGCGATACATCCGGAACCAGTCGTAAACCCGGCCAGCTGCCAATCTCGCAAGTGAACAACCGCTGGTCGCTCTCCGATGCCGCTGATTATGTGCGCTCGATCAACGCGAGCCAGCAATGCTTCAAGATAGGGGTCTTGTGCGGGATCGTCTCTTACAACCGCATACTTAATGCCGGCGCAGATTCCGTCGGCGACAAGCCTGCCCACAACATCCAGGCCACGATTCTTGTCGAGGCCGAAATTCGATTCGTCTTTAAGATAAATGATCAACTTGGTCGCGGCGGCATCGGCGATCTCACGGTAACCACGCTCCAGTCCTTCAGCATCGCGTGGATCTCCACAGGGCAACACCATCGCTACCGGAAAGGTGTACTTGCGTAATAGAGCGGCTTGTTCGAGAGCGCGACCAAACAACGGACCAAGACTAGGAATTAACCACAAGTCGCCAGAGATGCCGCCAAGCCATTCCAACAGCGCTTCGAACTCCGCGATTGTGACGTGGTAAAGAAACGCGTTGCCTCCATAGATAAGACGATTGATCCCACCAGCTGAGATGTGTTTGACGATGAGCTCATTCTGTTCGAAATCGAGGGAACGATGAGCGTCGTTGCGTCTTGCGAGAGGTGGCACGGCGAATACGCCGCGGAGCTGGTCTGGTGATAACAAGGATTTATTCATATGGCCTGAAAGGTCCTTGGCTCTGTTTCATTCTCACCGCGGCTTTAGCCCGGTGTCAGGTGGCGAGAGAGCTTCTACTTTGTTTCTAACACCACTACCGTGGCGATTGGATCTAATGCTTGCAACGGCAGCCTAATTGTCAAAGCGCCGCCCGGATCAAGATGATGAAATTCTAAAGCAGTCTTCGGCTTGGCTAGGAGGTAAGCCCGTTTCACTTCTTTTCCGGCAATTGACGGCACGTTCAGTGTTCCAGCCGCTGGCCAATCAAACACATGCAGATAAATTCTTCCAGGCTTACTGGTTGCACGCCCGAATTCCAACTGACTCGTGAACGGACTGGCTGTAGTGCCATAGATCGACTCGCCATTAACCTTCATCCAGGTGCCAACCGCTGCTAAGCGCTCGACACTAGGTGCCGGAATCAAGCCCTCAGCTGTAGGTCCAACATTCAAGAGATAGTTTCCACCTTTTGAAGCAATATCGATCAGGTTGCGAATAATCACTTCCGGTGACTTCCACTTATCGTCGTAAAACTTAAAACCCCA
This sequence comes from Pyrinomonadaceae bacterium, assembly GCA_036004125.1. GTDB lineage: Bacteria > Acidobacteriota > Blastocatellia > Pyrinomonadales > Pyrinomonadaceae > PSRF01. Next base: position 1,590 of record DASYRR010000093.1, read on the forward strand.
GGTTGTATTCATGGTCATGCAACTCTCCCAATCGACGCCGGGCAGGCCACTCGGCGGGATTTGTTGCTCCGGTGTTCCAAAATCGCCGGCGTAAGTCTGATCGGTCTTGCTCAAACCCTTCATTCCTTGTCGACCACGCCCAACACGATTATTGATGATGATGTTTGGCTTCAAGCTGCGAACATACTTGTAGAGCTCCTTACCATCCTCTTCAGTCCACCAATCCTGCCATTCACCATCGAACCAAAGCACCCCCGGATCGTAATTTGTGACGAGTTCACGGAGTTGCTCTTTCATGTACTTCAGGTACTCTTCTTTTCCTCCGGGCTTCAGCTTAGTCGTTCTATTGCCAGCGGTTGGATCTTTCCCGGGAACATCGACATAGGCCGCCGGGTAATGCCAATCGAGAATTGAATAATAGAAACAAAACACCAAGCCTTGTTTCTTTGCTTCAGCTGCTAGTTCCTTGATCGGATCGCGGCGATATGGTGTGGCATCGACGATGTCGTAGTTGCTCACTTTGCTTCCATACAACGCAAAACCGTCATGATGCTTCGATGTGATCACGATGTATTTCATGCCGGCGCCTTTCGCAATTCGCACCCACTCCTTCGCATCAAACTTGACGGGATTGAACCGGGTGGCAAACTTTTCGTATTCAGCGCGCGGAATGTTTGCCCACTCCATGATCCATTCACCAATTCGTTCTGAGCGCTTACCCTGGTATTCACCAGCAGGCACCGCGTAAAGACCCCAGTGAATAAACATACCGAATCGCGCCTCGCGCCACCAACGCATTCGTTGGTCGCGCTGCGCTTTGGTTTCGTGGATGTCATCCGCTTTATTCGTTAGTCGCTGCTGGGCAGAGATTGTTAAGCCAAACACCGAAAGGCAGATGACAAGCAAGATTGATCTGATGGTCATGATTTGAGTTCACCTTATCTGAACGAGCGGAAACCGAAATGGATTTCAGATTCTGCAGCCTGCGAAGCAGGCGAAAGCGTAAAGCCTGGGGCGTGACCTAATTTGAAGTTTTCTCTGCGCCTCCTCTGCGTTCTCGGCGCCTCTGCGGTGAAATGCTGGCCAAATCTCGTTACCGCAGAGACGCAGAGAACACAGAGCAGGCGCAGAGAGTGAAACAGGCACTACCTCGCGCCTGCTTCAAAAACCGCAGCACTCACTCCACCACATCGAAATCCATCCACCTGGAAACTCGTTGATAATTCTTGTCAGTAACGAGCGAGTCGGTCACGACTACCTGCAATACGTACTCTCCAGGTATCAAGAGCGCTCCGAGATTGATCTGTCCGCTAACAATTAATCGTTGATCCGCAGCCGGTTCGAGATTTCGCTCTGGTCCGGTGTAGATCACCTTTCCATCACGATAAAGTACCACTTGAGAACGAAGTCTTGATCTCTGTGTGATCGGATCCAGCTGGTTGTTCAGAACGAGTAAGGCATAGTTGATCTCCATGCCAGCCTTGAATCTACGAACGGCGGGCCGCGGATCCTCCGAACCTTTCATCGTCGGAGGTGCACCCAATTCATCAACGTTTGTGGACTGCGGATTTGTCATGCGCGTGCGGGGGGCTCCTCCAGAGATAATTAGTCCTGTCAGCGCCAACCTGCCGCTACCAATGTCAGGTACGTCGACCATCTGGCTGATTGATCCGATTTGTTCAGTTGCGGCGTCCTGTACAAGGACCCGCACCTGATAGAGACCACTTCGTTGTATCGGCGTAGTCAGTTCGTAGGTTAGCCCGTCCTTTTGTACTTGCTCTAATCGATCCCTCTTGACGCGAACTGTGTGCTGCTGACTGACGAGATCTCCGATCGGACCACTTTGATCAAACGCGACCGCAACGATATTCAGATTCGCCACTTGCCGTCCCTCTGAATCCTCGTTAAAGCTGAGGTTATGAACATCAATGTGTAACAGTGATCTTACGAACGAACCGTCCTTCTTATCATTGCCGAAAAGTGAAGTTAGTTTGATCCAAACGTCGCTTGAATCGAACGGAGACGAAAGCGCGGCCATTAACTGTTGACTCTTGCTATCCCTGGCACGTGAGCGAACTGCGTCCGGCTGACCGTAGAACCCTTTGCGAAAGTGCGGTTGTAGGTTTGAACTTGCCATCTTGACTTTGATCTGATGATAAGGACGTTCCTCACGATTTGTTTTGAAGTCTTCTTCATCAGGGCGGTAGCCAAGGACGTAATAACCCAGTTGGTCACCGAGGATGGCGGAAATATCAGTGTTGAAGCCGGCGAACTTTCCACCTGTAGCTTCAGCCAGAAGGACCAGGCCGTCCTGCTCCTTTACGAATTGAATTATTTTTTCGCCTGGACCCTTCGGCGGTAGTTTGTGTGAGTCGAAAGTGCCGCTTTTGAGAGGGGTTCCAATCCCAGGTAGCTCGTCGCCGCTAACTGAAGCTCCCATGCTGAATGTTTGCAAACCTCGCGCGTCTATGGTGTAAAAGGTAACCAATCCTCGTATCGCCCGATCGGTGATCGTGCGAACCTCTTCCATCACACGCCGGTTCTGTGTGTCTTGCCCAAAAAGTTGAAAACCATTTGAGAAGAGTATTACCGACTTGCGGCCAGGCAGATCCTGCAGTCCGCGCACGATTAAATCGAAGCTGCGAAGCCACGAAGATGAAACAACATCTTCATAAAATGACTTCTCTCGCCTGGTGGCCGCTGCGGCATCGTCATCTTTAGATTCACCTGTCGAATCAGCATCAGGAACCGCGCTTATACCAACGTTCCCCAAAGGATTCCAGCGAACGCCATTGATTGCCAGATGCAGCAGGCGCTTGTCAGCAGTGAACTGTTGTAGAACTCCCGCACCCTCCGCTGGACGAATTACTGAAACGAGATCACCCGGTTGCATTTGTTCGTCAACGAACCGATTCATCGCCTTCTTGACATCTCTGAGCGCATCGGCCGAAACGTTTGCTACAACAAGAACGATGATTCGTCGCACTTGATCCTCGCGCAGGCGGGTGTGGGTCGGTGGCGGCCCGGGTTTGCTCTGACCGTTAGTGTCTTTGTTTTTTGCACTGGCCGTCGTCGCACCGGATGCTGGTGGCACGTAATAGAAGGTTGTGATTGGCTTCAACTGCCCATCGACGAAGAGTTGAAACTCTTCTTTGGTGAGATCCGAAACAGGAGACCCGCGTTTGTCAGTCACTGTGCCATCAACCTGCACCAGTCGAACCGCGATGCGAACTACGTCTGTGTCTTGCGGTTCAGTGGGGGGCTTGGGTTGCGGTTGTTGAGCAAGAGTCGACTGCGATAGACAACACAACGCCAGTACAGCGAGGATCAGTCTTGTAAATGGAGACGACATCTGCATTCTAAAAACCGAAGACGAAATGTCCGACGAACTTTAGTTTGTCGTGGCTCGATTAGTGATCGCGGCCATACTTTTGAACTCTGTAATTGAGTCAACGACAAACTAAAGTAAGGTCTGATTAAGCGTCATTACGTACCTTCCTTCGGGCACCTCCTTGGAGTGCGGGGACTTGTCACCGCTTTGGTACAGCGAATCTCAACCCATTTACAACGCCCTGTACCAAAGCGGTGACAAGTCCCC